>NZ_AP023086.1:1600000-1950000 GCF_021655555.1 Marinagarivorans cellulosilyticus
AGCCACGAGACAAAATTATCATCGGTTGGGCGTTTAACAAGCGGGCAGCTAAGTAATGACGTGTTACCCATCAGTGCATTGATGAACAAGATCGCCTCGGTACATCAGCAAAACGAAGTCTACAAACTCCTACGAGATCAGGGCGTTGACTATTCGGGTAGCTTGTTAACGCTTCATCGCGTACTGCTTGGCGAGAATGTCGCTATCGGGGAAATTGAGCTAAGGGATGATTTAATCAATAGCACCTCTGACTACCAATTACACCCAGTCTGGTTGGACAGTGCCATTGTGTGTGGCAAGTTTGCATTCCTAAAAGATCAGGATGCTTTATACATCCCATTTAGCATCGACCAAATAACCTTTAAAACTAAGCCGAGCAGAAAATCCTACTGCGTGGTTAAGAAGACTTTACTCAACGAGCAGATTTTGAAGTTCGATGTGTCCATTTGTGATCGTTGGGGAACGGTTTCGGTTGAAGCAAAAGGAATGTCCTGTAAGAGAGTTTTAAGCCAAGGCCAATGGAGTAAGAAAAACGCGTGATTACCTTAGGGGCATCTCTAAAAATGCACTTTTTCCGCGATAGCGGCTTACAGTTTTTTGCTCCTGCAAAACCTGTATTCAGTCCATCCATGGACATTAGCTCCGTCCTCGAGTCCTCATTTACACCACGTAAACTGCGGCTCTCCGGGCGGTGCTTCCTTGCTCTCACAAAAAAATTACTATTTTTAGAGGTGCCCTTAGGTATGACCAAATCAATAGCCAGAAATCAGGGGGATTAATAGGTGTCAAAGTACTTTAAAGCAATAGACCGGTATGCCGTAGGGCATGCCAACATGATGATTAAATACCGATTTATAGTGGTAGCAATTTGTATTGCTGTGGCAATGGGAATTGCCTATGGCGGTAAGTTTTTGAATTTCTCCTCCGATTACCGAGTGTTCTTCTCGGGAAGCAATCCGGAGCTTAATACTTTCGAAAGCTTCCAAAAAACCTACACAAAGAACGATAACTTTTTCTTTGTCCTAGAGCCAAAAGACGGAAACGTATTTACCAATCAAACCCTGCGTGCAGTCGAAAAACTAACAGAACAATCTTGGCACATTCCGTTTGTTAATCGTGTTGATTCGCTTAGTAATTTCCAAAATTCTTACAACGTCGGTGACGATCTTGTTGTAGAAGATTTGATATATCAAGCGGAGGGCCTTTCCGGGAGCGCGATTAGAAAAATTCGTGAAACAGCACTCAACGAACCGTTACTGGCAGATTTGCTAATCACTAAAAGTGGTGATGCAACGGGCATCAATGTTGTCTTGCAGTATCCAGGGAACAGCCTGTACGAGGTACCTACAGCGGCAGCAAAGGCACGAGAGCTTAAGGCTGCCATAGAAACAGAATTCCCAGATATTGATGTGTCACTAACTGGGTTTTCAATGTTGAATAATGCGTTTGCTGAAGCGGGCTACTTGGATTCTATTAAGCTAGTACCGGTGATGTATGCGGTACTTACATTTATTACTTTGGTTGCACTTAGGTCATTTTTAGCGACTTTTGTCGTGGTGGGCATTGTGTATTTATCCATGGGCGTTGGAATGGGAGCGGGTGGCTTTGGTGGAGTACTCCTTACGCCAATTTCTAACTCTGCACCAATCGTAATTTTAACGCTGGCTATCGCAGATTGCGTCCATATATTTATGACAATCAATATGGCAATGAAGAGAGGGCTATCAAGAAACGAAGCAATTGTAGAGTCAATTAGATCAAACCTAATGCCTGTTACTATTACTTCGCTAACAACCATTGTTGGTTTTATGGCGTTAAACTTTTCAGATGCACCACCTTATTGGCATTTGGGCAATATGGCCTCTGCCGGTATAGCCGCTGCATGGATACTGTCGTTGACTTTATTGCCTGCGGCTATCTCCATATTACCTTATCGTGTGAAGAAAAAATCTAAGGCAGCGTTATCTGAGGTATATATTACAAAATTCTCGAAATTTGTATCGTCTAACCCTAAGACCCTTGTATCAACTTGCGTGTTAGCTTGTTTAGCGTCATTGGCATTTGTTCCATCCATTGACCTAGATGACCAATGGTCCGACTATTTTTCGAAGGAAATTGAGTTTAGAAATGATACCGATCAAGCAACGACCAAATTTGGCTTATACCCCATCGAATACTCAGTACCTGCTAGCGGGCCTGGTGGTATTAGTAATCGAGAGTATTTAACGAAGCTAGAAGAGTTCACCTCGTATTTGCGTGGCCTCGATAATGTGGCTCACGTCTACTCTGTCACCGATATCATTAAGCGTCTCAATAAAAACATTAATAATGATAAGGACGAGTTTTACAAAATTCCCCAGGTCGATAATGAAGCCGCTCAATACCTTCTTCTTTATGAGCTATCTCTTCCGTACGGCTTAGATTTAAATGATCGTATAAATATTGATAAATCCGCGACTCGCGTGACGGTAACTTTAGGTAAAACATCAACCTCTGAGACAAAGGTCTTCCTGAATACGGCGGACGAATGGATTGCTAAAAATTTCCCTGCATATATGAAAGAAACAAGGCCGACGAGTGCTCAGGTTATGTTTACTTACATTGCTGACCGAAATGTCCAGAGCATGATAGCGGGAACAATCATTGCCATCGTACTAATCTCGATTATTCTTATTTTTGCTTTAAGAAGTGTGCGCTTGGGTTTACTCAGTCTCGTACCCAATGCATTACCTATTATCACTGCCTTTGGGGTATGGGGCGTTCTTGTTGGTACGGTGGGCTTTTCAGTAGCCGCTGTGGCAGCAATTTCATTAGGTATTGTGGTGGATGATACTGTTCACTTCCTAACGAAATACGAAACCGCGCGAAGAGAAAAGGGATTATCACCGGCAGAGTCCGTCGAATATTCATTTCAAAATGTAGGTTTGGCCATAGTTATCAATACTTTCATATTAGTTATTGGGTTCTTGGTAATGGCCAGCTCCTCCTTCAAGATCAATTCCGATCTAGGATATTTGACAGTAATTACTATCGTCGCGGCTCTAATTCTTGATTTTCTATTATTACCCTCACTTTTATTATTGCTCGATAAAAAGAAGGAGCCAGCAATGGACGAAAAGACTGTTTCAGGTACCGTTTCTCCGGGAATTTCTATTTCTACTACTGTCGGCGCCACGTTGCTCTTTATTGCCGTCATAGGCGCCTCGGTAAGTGTGCCCGTAATCGCGCAAGCGAATGAAGACAAGGGCTATCGAATTTCTGCTATGTCGGATCGAAGTGATAGGGGTTTTATTAGTAGCGATGTCTCTTTGCAGATGGTTCTTCACAATAGTACTGGCAACAAGGCAACGAGAGACCTACAAATAAAAACTTTGGAAGTAATAGACGAAAACCTAGGTGATAAAAGTATCGTTATCTTTAGCGAGCCAAATGATATTGCCGGCACCGCTTTGTTATCTCACGCGAAAATACTCGATGCGGACGATCAGTGGTTATACCTGCCGACCCTTAAGCGTGTTAAGAGAATTTCGTCAAAGAACAAATCTGGGCCTTTTGTGGGTTCAGAGTTTGCCTTTGAGGATTTCACAGCGTTAGAACTCAATAAATATTCTCACGAATGGGTGGAGGAGCAAGCCTGCGCAGAGCTCAAGTGTGATGTCATCAAGCGCATTCCTCAATATGAATTTTCCGGCTACAAGCATCTTCTTGTGTGGATTGATCAGAATGATCATCAGGTGAGAAAAGTTGAGTTTTACGACCGAAAAGGAGACTTGCTTAAGACTCTAAATCTAGAAGACTACCGCAAGTACGGGAGTTACTGGCGGGCACATGCGCTTCATATGATAAATCATCAAACGAATAAGAAAACCGATCTCATTTATGGTGACTATGCATTTAGCACAGATTTGAGTGCTCGAGATTTCGAGAAGGGTAGGTTGAAGCAGATCCGGTAGTTTTAATGCAAATGTATCAGAGAAATTTGGCGAGATTAACACTGTGCGTAGCTTCTCTTTTTACTGTTGAGGTTTACGCTGATGATCTAAGTCTCGGTGGAAGTGTGGGGTTCGAGCATCGACACTTTTTCGAATCTCCACAATACGAGGAGCAATCTAAAAGTGTAAGTACTGAGGTTGTATTTGAACCGGAACTGGCTTTTAGCTTAGGCAGGAACAACCAGTTTTCTTTCAAAGGGTTTGTTCGCGAAAACAGTGAGGACGAACAAAGAAATCACAGTGATATTCGTGAGCTTTATTGGAATTATCAGGGTGATTTATTCGATCTGACTGTTGGGGTGAACAAGATCCATTGGGGTGTTGTTGAGTCGCTAAATGTTGTGAATATTATTAATCAGATTGACTATGTGGAAGACATCTCCTTGGATGAAAGGTTGGGCCAGCCAATGCTTGGAATAAGCGCCACAAATGACTGGGGCACTATCTCGGCATATTGGTTAACTCACTTTAGGGAGAGAACATTTCCTGGCGAGAAAGGGCATTTCAGACTTTCTCTACCAGTAGATGTGAATAATGCAGAATATTCTGGCGTTGAAAAGAATGACCATAAAGACCATGCGCTTCGGTATTCTCATTATTTTGGAGATCTTGATGTGGGACTCCACTGGTTTAATGGAATCGACAGAAGCCCAGAATTCCGGGTAGATGCGGATCGATTAATTCCTGTCTACAGTCATTTAGAGCAGTTTGGTTATGATTTTCAATACACCTTTGATGCTTGGTTACTAAAAGCTGAGGGCGTTTATAAGACAAAGAGTCAAGAGAGTTCCTATTCGTTAGTGACTGGCCTGGAATATACCATTTTTCAGTTTTTTGGGGGCACGGGTGATCTCGGTTTTTTATTTGAGTACCTCTACGACAGCCGAGAAGCCGTTGATCCTCTTTTCGAGAACGATGCGTTTATCGGCCTTCGATACGTTATGAATAATGTTCAGGATACAACCTATTTAATTGGTGCGATAAGGGACTCCAAAACCAGTGAAACTGTCGTTAACCTAGAATTCACCACAAGAGTTGGCTCCCAATTTTTACTGGAAGTTAATGGTATTTATTTTGATAACGCGGAATATTCGTTTCAAAGTTTTGCGAAAGATAGCAGTGTGTCTTTAAACCTAAGTTGGCACTTTTGAATGATCATCTTTGATTAAGCAGGGTACAACCTAGTAATAGCAATTAATTTAGTCTTTAACTAATGCAGGATTATGTTATGGAGAGGATGATAGAGTCTAGAAAAATGGCTGGTAAAAATACGAGCCAATCAATGGTTGATTATCTGATTAGGCGGATTGAAGTGATTACGAAATCGTCTATCACTAAATCTGATTTAAAAAAGAACATAATGGATTTAGGTGTTGACTCTATTGGCCTAGTGAATATTGTGGATGATATTAAAAAGGAATTCGATATTGACCTGCAACCCACAATATTCTTCGAGTATCAGAGTATTTCTGAATTATCAACATACTTGATAGACGAAGTTGGAAGTGCTGATGCACCGGCAGCCGCTGCCAACGTTAAAGAGACATATTCGTATATCGAACAACCCGATAAAAAATTTGAATCTCAAGAATTGCAGAGTAGGAGAGGTCACGCTGCGTCGTTTGTTCGGGATGCCAGCGAAGGTGATTTGGAGGATCTGTTCAATGCTTTTCAGGGTGCTGAGGGCGGTTCTAATTACCAGGATGCGAGCAAAAGCTACGCAAAACCTAAAGTAAAAGCCGAATTGGAAGATATCGCGGTTATCGGAATGGCTGGTAAGTTTTCCGGCTCAGATAATGTGAATGAGTTCTGGGAAAATATATCTAGCCAGAAAGACTTATTTAGTAAGGTTCCTAGCGACAGATTTGATTACGCGCAGTGGGCATCAGAGAATTATGATCTGGCAGATAAAATATACTGCGATCGCGGGAGCTTCATTTCTGATGTAGATAAGTTTGACGCTTCTTTTTTTAATATTCCCCCAAAAGAAGCCGCGATCTTAGATCCTCAGCTCAGACTATTACTGCAAGTTATTTATGAATCGATAGAAGATGCTGGCTATGCAAATAAGATAAGGGGAACAAACACCGGTATGTATGTTGGTGCTTGTTTTCACGATTACGAACTAGAACTGGTAAGGAACATGGGCGAGATGAGCCCCTATTTTGGGACTGGTAATGCCCTCACAATGTTGGCGAATCGACCATCCTTTTATTTGGATTTAAAAGGGCCGAGTTTACCTTTGGACACTGCTTGCTCAGCCTCGTTAGTTGCCGTTAACGCAGCGCTGCAAGCTTTAAGAAATGACGAATGTGAAATGGCTTTTGTTGCCGGTACTAATTTACTTCTGAGTCCGCTTCATTATCGATACTTTTGTGCCATTGGCGCACTATCTAAATCTGGAAATAGCTTCCCTTTTGACTCTCGAGCCGACGGTTATTTGCCTGGGGAGGCCGTGGGGGCTGTTTTACTCAAGCCACTTGAAAAGGCAAAGCGTGATGGGGATGAGATCCACGCAGTCATTAAGAGCGCCGCTGTAAATCACGGTGGTTATAGTGCTTCGTTCACTGCGCCCAATGTTTCGCAAGAAGCCGCAGTGATTAAAAAAGCGCTGTACGCTGGTGGTATCCCCGCAGAAAGTATTTCCTATATTGAAGCGCATGGAACGGGCACCTCGCTCGGCGATCCAATAGAAGTTCAGGGTTTAAAGCAAGCTTTTAAAGGCGTAAATACTGATATTGCGCAATGTGCCCTCGGGACCACCAAGGCTCATATTGGGCACGCTGAAGGTGCTGCAGGTATAGCTGGGCTAATTAAAGTGATATTAGCCATGAAAAATAAAACAATCCCTGCAATGCCTCACCTCGAAGAGATTAACCCCTATATCAATATGGAAGGGTCCCCTCTGTACATCAATAGACAAAATAAAAAATGGGAAGCCAATAGCGGATTTCCTAGAAGAGCAGGAATTAGCTCCTTCGGTATCGGTGGTGCCTATGCGCATATTGTTGTAGAAGAGTACGAGCAAGAGGAAATTGCAAACACTGCGCCTGACGAAAAGGATTCGGTGTTTGTGCTTTCAGCACGAAGTGAAGAGGTTTTACGCTCCTATTCAAATAATATTGCTGACTATGTTGAGGAGCAGTATTTAGGGGGGGGCATTAGTGGCTTGTACTCACCGAGTAAACTTTCCGAGTTTATTTTATCTGAAACTGGCAAAGATATCCCGGAAACCAGCTACGACGAGCACCTATTGGATCTGGGCTTTGATATATATGATTATGTAAAAATCGCCGATCGCCTTTCTCGTGAGATGAACTCCAATGTGAGCGCTCGAATTATTTCACTACACCCAACGCTCTTCAAATTGGCTAACTTTCTTTCTGGTTCAGAAAATGTTGAAACGCCAAGGGTACGAGTGAGTGATCTTGCTTACACCATGCAGGTGGGCAGAGAGGCTATGCCATATCGTTTGGCTATTGTTACACGCGACCACGAAACACTCATCGAAGAATTAAGAAGTTTCTCCAAAAATACTCAAAGTGGACAAGCCTGTTTTTATAATTTGGGCCAGAAATCCGATCAATGGAGTGAGCTACTAGAGACCCAAGAGGGTGAAGGGTTTCTAAAAACGCTACTGGAATCTGGTAATCAAACGCATCTAGCAAAGCTTTGGGTTAATGGCGTTGACGTACCCTGGGGAAGCACCACTGCTGAAAAAAGACGACTGGTAAAGCTACCCTCTTACCCTTTCCAAAAAGTTCGCTTTTGGTATTCCGAAGAAGTAGCGGTACAGCCCAAAAATAAAGAAAAAATCATAAATATTGTTGATCAGGTACGCAAGAAAGAAACGACAGCGGATATCCTTAAAGATATATGGATGACGTACTTGTCTGTGGAATCGATTAATGAGAATGATAATTTCATGGCGTTGGGTGGGACTTCAATTAATTCGACCCAAGTTGTGGTAGAAATCAACAGACGCTTCGATACAAATATCACTGTCGGTGAATTTGGCCAATGCAAGGATTTGGGCGAGTTATCATCCATTGTTGAATCGCGCAAAAAGCCTGAGCGTGCTGATAGCTCTAGCGTCAGTACCCTAGTTCGGAGTATTACTTCCTCTAATAAAAAGCAAGGTAAGCTGAGTTCCGATCAGATGAGGCTTTGGGTTTTGTCCCAAATGTATCCAAATAACCACCGTCATAATATTTCATCGGCGTATGAAATAACCGCCGCACTCAATCCGTCAATTCTTCAAGAATCAATGGATATTGTAGTAGCTACCCACGGTTCAATAAGAACTCGTTTTGGCACCAAAGACGGTGTTCCTTATCAGGATATCGTCGATACATCCAAAATCAAAATTACATTCCACGACAATGTCCAGTCGAGAGCACAAGCCTTAGACATCATCAACGAAGCAGCAAAAAGACCTTTTGAACTCGACAAGGCAGAACTTGTTCGTGTGACGGTAATTAATGAAGGTGGCGTAGTAATTCTTTCAATCATTGCTCATCACATTATTGCAGATATTACGTCTGTCGATGTTATTGCGAAAGATCTAATTACTACCTACAGCGCGTTAACAAACGGTAGCAAAGGTGAAAGTATTGACTTAGGCCGTGCACAATTTCTAGACTATATTTCCTTGTCTGCGGATTCCAAAATAAAGACGAAGTCTCAGGACATTAGTTTTTGGAGGGAGTATCTAAAAGATGCACCTAACGAGATTACCTTGCCTTTCGACAGCCCGCGCGGTGAAAGTCACTCTCATAATTCCAAGCAGCTTCACTTTGAACTGGGTAAGGAGCACGTTAACTTGGTGCGCAATACCGCCAAGTCACTATCAATTACTCCTTTTATATTAACCTATTCGGTTTTTAACGTCGTATTTTCGGAATTGTGCCAACAGCACGACTTCCTTATCGGGGTGCCAAACGCGAATAGGCATTTACCCGATAGCCAAGATATGGTTGGTTTTTTGGCGAATACTTTGGTCTTAAGGTCTAAGGTTACTCAAGAACAAGACTTCGAGTCTTATACCAAGGATGTTAAAAATGATCTTTATAATGTCTTTGACCATCAAAATATGGGGTTTGGTGATATTGCCGCGGAACTGAAAGTCCCATCACCTAAAAACCATAATCCAATGTTTCAAATACTCTTCAATATGATTAATCGCGATGAGTATTTACTGCAAGAAAATGGAATTAGCCTAAAAACCCTCCCGATTCCATTGGTCACCCTAGATTTTGATATTCTATTTTCGGTGGATATCATGGGGGAGCGTTTGCGTGTCTCCATGGATTTCGATTCGGATCTATTTGAGACAAAAACTGTAGAATCGATTTTAAACGCTTTTGAGCTTGCGCTTGGATACACCCTTGATATCTTAAGCCGAGGCGAAAGCCTGGTTTGTTCTTCGATTGGCGCACTGTGCAAACTGTGTGACACGAAGGAAAATGAGCGAAATGAGGAAGGAAAATTACTCATTTCATCTACCTTTACGGCTGAGCCGCTGTCCGAAACGCTTAATTTTTGGCTGGATAAAGTCGGCTTAAACCTAGGCCTCGACTATGCGCCTTACAACCAGGTGTTTCAGCAACTACTTGATCCTTCGCAAGGCTTATACAGTAACCCGAAGGGCGTGAATACTGTTCTGGTCCGTTTAGATGATTGGCTGCGCTTCAATCGACAGAATAGTTCCGTCGGCTCCGTTGATGAAGAGTTAAATCGAATTCTTGATGATTTCGAAAAAGCGCTGATTCAATATGGAAGTTCAGTTTCCACTGCGCTCGTGGTAGTGCTGCTGCCCACGAATCAGGAAAATTCTAAAGAGCATTTGCTTCGTGAAAGGGTGGAAAAAGTCGCCAGCGGTTTTAGCAATATCAATGTCCTAGGGAGCGACGAGATAGACGCCTATTACTCTGTCGACGAAAAGTTTGACTCAGTTGCAGACAGCGTTGGTCACGTGCCCTTTACATCTAGCTATTTTTCGGCGATTGGTACCGCACTTGTACGCAGCGTTAGGTCGCACTTTCTCAGTCCGTATAAAGTGATTGTAGTCGATTGTGATAACACGCTATGGAAGGGGGTCGTTGGTGAACTCGGCTGTGAGGGAATCCAAATTGACCCCGCACGCCAAAAATTACAAGAGTTTCTAGTCGAGCAGAAAAATGCGGGTGTTTTATTGTGTGTTGCCAGTAAAAATGTCGAGGAGGATGTTGCTTCCGTATTTGGTCAGCGAACAGATATGCCACTTAAGTCAGACGACGTTGTTCTTTGGAAGGTTAATTGGGACGCGAAATCAAAGAATATCATTGAGATGTCTAACGAGCTTAATTTGGGTTTGGATAGCTTCGTCTTTATTGATGACAACCCAATTGAGTGTGCGGAAGTATCTGCCGCTTTACCCCAAGTATTAACCATTCAATTCCCTCAAGAATCGAAAGAGATTGAGTCCATGTTGAATTCGCTTTGGGACCTAGACCGTAAAGGGGTCTCAGGGGAAGACTCGAAGCGTACTGACCTTTATCAGCAGAATATTAAACGCGATAAAGCCTTAAAGAATTCTAGCTCTTTTCAGGATTTCATCGATAGCTTGGAGCTTCAAATTGATTTTCAGCCGGTCGATGACAGCACTATAGGGCGCGTAAGCCAGCTGTTTTTGCGTACCAACCAATTTAATGCGACAACCCGGCGGCACAGTCAATCGCAGTTGGAACAGATGATTCGAGATCGCGGTTACGAATGCACGACGGTCTCGGTAAAGGATCGGTTTGGAGAATACGGTTTAGTTGGCGTTTTGCTGTATAGCTTTAATAAAGATTGTGTTGTTCTCGATAGTTTTTTGCTGAGCTGTCGTGTGCTAGGTAAGGGCGTTGAGCACCGAATGATCAATGAGGTGGCAAAGAAGGCATCTCAAAGAAGCGTGGCAAGTGTGCAACTGGACTTTGTTGAAACCGAAAAAAATATTCCAATTAAGAAGTTTTACGATTCAATAAAGCCTTCTAGCTGGGATCCCCAGGAGCACAAGTACCTCATTAAGGTTGAAGATGCGTTGCGCTTTAAGTTTAATCCAGAGTTTAAATCGCAGGATGTTAACGAACAACCTAAGGTAATTGAAACTTTCAATAATAAATCACCCGTCGAAATGGCTGAGGTGGCCTTAAATCTCAATTCTATCGACAAAATACAAGCTGCTATTAACAAAGCTAATGCCAGTGCAACTAAACCCGCTGAAGCTAAGTCTGCTGAACTTAAGCCCGCTGAAGCTAAGAGCGTAGCTAGCCGCAATGTAAGCGCTACTTCGGACAGTGACATAGAAGAGGCCCTAAGCAATATTTACAAAAGTATTTTGCGCAAAGACGTGCTTGACAAAAACGCGTCATTTTTTGACCTTGGGGGCACTTCATTACAGTTGGTGGATTTGGCGAGCAAGATAAGCAAAGAGATGAAAAAGGAAATTCCGGTGACGGTCTTGTTTCAGTTTCCTTCAATTTCTTCGTTATCTAAACATTTGTCACACGAAGAGCCAAAGGCCAATAGAAAAATGAGCAAGAGCCGAGTTAGGGCTCTAAAGCAACGCAGCATACTTAAAAATCTTAAAACGGGTTAGCACATAAGCCAACCCACATTAATTGAAAATATATAAGGAAAATGGGGATCTAAAAATGTCAAATACAGAAGATGATATGGCCATTGCAGTAATCGGAATGTCTTGCCGGTTTCCAGGCGCTAAAAATATTGATGCTTTTTGGGATAATCTTAGAAACGGAGTTGAAAGCGTTGAGGTATTAAGCGACGAAGACCTTATTGCGAATGGTATAAAGCCAGAACAATTCAATGCAGAGAATTACGTGCGCAATGCGCCGACTTTAGAAGATATCGAAAAATTTGATGCGGGATTTTTTGGTTTTAGTCCAGGGGAGGCAAAAATACTCGACCCGCAAAGAAGACTGTTCTTAATGTGTGGTTGGGAAGTGTTTGAGGATGCCGGCTATAACCCATATTCAATCGAAGATCCAGTTGCAGTCTATGGCTCCGCCGGTGTGACGCAATATTATAATAATCAGCTTTGTGGTAACGAGGAAATTTATAAGGTTGCGGGCGAGCAACAAATATTAATTAGCAATGATAAAGACCACTTGCCCACGCATTTGTCATACAAATTAAATTTAAAAGGGCCAAGTGTAAATGTTAATACGGCTTGTTCTTCTTCGCTGGTTGCCGTCCATTTGGCGAGAATGAGTTTGCTTCTGGGTGAGTGCGATATGGCCGTCGCTGGCGGTGCTTCTGTAATGGTTCCAAATAAAGCGGGATACATGTACGTTGACGATAGCATTTTGGCAAAGGATGGCCATTGTCGAGCATTTGATGAAAATGCTACGGGTACGCTTTGGGGCAGTGGTTGCGGCGTTGTTCTATTGAAACGCCTAAGTGATGCGATCAGAGATAACGACAACATTCGAGCCATCATAAGAGGTTCTGCCATTAATAATGATGGCAATGATAAAGTGGGTTATACCGCGCCCAGTGTAAAAGGGCAGTCAGAGGTGGTTATCCAGGCGCTAGCTTCTGCCGATCTGGAACCAAAAGATATTTCATATATTGAGGCCCACGGTACAGGCACTAAATTGGGCGACCCGATTGAGATTGCAGCCTTGGTGAATGTTTTCGATGAATTCGATCAAGTTGATAGCCAGTGTAAAATAGGTTCTGTAAAGCCCAATATCGGGCACCTAGGAGCCGCTGCTGGGATCGCTTCATTTATTAAGAGTGTTCTGGCTCTAGAGCACAGTCAAATTCCGCCTAGCATCAATTTCGATACCCCGAATTCCAAAATCAAATTTGAAGAAACACCGTTTGAGGTGAACAGTAAGCTGTCCGATTGGAGCAACCCCGTTCGCCGGCTCGGTATAAGTTCCCTAGCTGTTGGCGGAACCAATTGCCATATCGTAATGGAGCAGGCTGCAGCGCGAGAGATTCAATCGCATAACAGCGGCACCGAGGGTTCAATGGCGCTGTATCTTTCAGCGAGAACAAAGTCGGTGCTGGCAGAAATGGCGTCGAATTTGGCGAATTATTGTTTAAAAACCGAAGATGTCAGAATCGAAAATATCGCCTATACCCTTCAAACAGGCAGAAACACCTTTCAACAAAAGGCTGTGATCTTTGTTAAAGACATTGGTGATGCTATTGTAAAGCTAGACGCAATTGCGGCAGGTGAAACCGAGCAATATTGCAATGCAGAAACGATTGATAATTATGAATTTCCAACCGATATCGTTAACGCTTCCATTGAGAGCGTGCGATCGTGGATAAACGGAGATATTGACAAAATTGAAAGCCCTGCTTTTGTTTTTGGTAACAAAATTTCGCTACCCACGTATCCGTTTGATCTTCAAAGCTATTGGGTGGAGTTTGAGAGGTCCAACAATAGGGATTCAACTGACTATAAGCTCAACAATAAAACAGGCACGCCCAGTGAGTGGTTTTATGAGCAATCATGGCAACGAAAAACTCTACGCCCGCTGAAAAATGAAGAGAAAGTAGAAAATGCCAAATGGCTCATTTTTGCTAATAGCACCAATTTTTCAAAGCAGCTTGTTCAGCAATTGCCGTCTACCCAAGATAATATCATCACGGTTTTTCAGGGTGACAAGTTTGAAAAAATATCGGACACGAAATATAAACTGAATCCAGATGATTTTGATGATTATTCGAAATTAGTTACCTCCCTAAAAGACACCTTTGAGCTACCCAGTAGAGTAGTCCATCTTTGGGGCGCGGAAGCGAAAAGTCGTGAACCCTCTAAGGTGAACGTCGATGGATTTAGGGCTATTCAGAAAAAGTGTTACTACAGCGTACTCAACTTTGTACAAGCTTTAAATCACATAAAGTCTAATTCAGAGTTATCTATAAAAGTATTAACTACTGATATGCACGATGTCACCGGCCTAGAAAAGGTTCGCCCAGAAAAAGCGTCGATTATTGGCTTGCTGAAGGTCCTACAGCAAGAATTCCAGAATATTACTTGTCAGTCCTTAGATTTTAGCATTCCAATGAAGAGCTCTAAGGAAGAAGAGAACCTCCTCTCAAACGTTGTTGCCGAGATGTCGACAGATGATACTGATCTCATTGTGGCTTATCGCAATGATCGTCGCTGGGTTCAAAGTTATGAGCGCGTAATCATCAGCCCTGAAATGAGCGCCGCGAACCCAATTAAAGAGGCTGGCACTTACCTTGTATATGATGGTTTGGTTGGAATTGGCCTTGAGGTTTCTAAGCACCTATTAACAGAATATAAAGCGCAAGTTTTGATTTTGGGTGATGTCTCTATGCCGGCAATGGAGCAGTGGGATACTTGGCTAGAAACGCACGATCCAAAAGAAGATGTTTCGGTGAAGATTGGTGGATGTAAAGAGTTGATTGAACTCGGAGGAGTTTTCGTTTCACCGATGCCTGAAGACAGCAATGTCGAGCAGCTAACTAAGATTGTTAAAGAAGCAGAAAGTGTTTACGGGTCAATAAATGGCGTTATTCATTGTTCGGGCGGCTCGGCGAACGGCCATGTTCGAGCGGTTAATAAAGCCAGCTTCGCGCTGACGGAAAGGGACTTTATTACGGTGCCTTACGCACTCATGGCGCTTGATGAAGTCTTTGAAAATCACGCATTGGATTTTCGACTTGTCATGAGTTCATTAGGGTCGATTCTTGGCGGAATATTATTTGTTTCTTACGGCTCATCGAATTGTCTAGCGGCTTCCTTTGCGGAATACAGTAACCGCAACAAAGATTATCAATGGAATGTTCAGTGTTGGGATTCCTGGGATATCGAATGGAAAATCGTGGATTACAAAAACACAACGCTTCATGACAATATCACCGATAGGCTTAGAAACATCGCGCTCACAGTGGATGAGGGGCTTGATTGCTTCCATCGAAGCCTGGCATATTCATCTAAAAATCATATCACTATTTCTTCCACCGACCTGCAGGCTCGTATCGATAAGTGGGTTAATAAACAAACAATGGAAGGTTTCAAAACGGATACGACTAAACCTAAGAAGCGCCATCCAAGACCTAATATTGACACCCATTTTTCAGCACCCAGAGAGGGCCTTGAGCAACAGCTTGCCAAATCGTTTGAAAATTTATTGGACATAGATGTAGTTGGGCGGAGCGACAACTTTTTTGAGCTGGGGGGGCACTCGCTGTTAGCGACACAGTTGATCACTGAGCTTAGGACTGTATTGAATACCGATATGGCGATTTCCGACATTTTAGAAAACCCGAGTGTGGAGCAATTGGCACGGGTCATCTCGGCATCGGAGTCTGTCGAAGAAGAGTTTGCCGAAGAAGCATAAGGCGAAGTATCAGTAGAACGAGGCACTATCGAGGACGGGGCATGAGCACGATTGAAAAGAAAAAAGGAAAACACAATGTTTTTATGTTTTCGGGGCAAGGTAGCCAATATTTTCGAATGGGAGAGGATCTTTACCAATCGCATTCGGTATTTCGGCAATGCATGTCGGAAATGGATCAATTGGTTAAAGAAAAGTCTGGTTTCTCGATCGTGTCGGAGTTGTACAAGCCAGAAAGAAAGAAGAGCGAAAGCTTTAATGACCTATCAAAAACGCACCCTGCCATTGTCATGGTGGAGTTTGCTTTAGCGAAAACATTAATAGCTGAAGGCATCAAGCCCGACTTACTGTTGGGCTCAAGTTTAGGAGAGTTTTCTGCATTGGCAATTGCTGGCGCTTTTGATACGAATACCCTGCTGGATCTTGTTTTGCATCAGTCGTCTACACTCGAAAGCTCAGAAAATGCCACGGGTATGACCGCAGTAATTTGTGAGCGTTATGTATTAGACCCAATCATACAGCGTAACAATTGTGAAATTGCGGGAATAAACAGTAAGCAGCATTTTATTATTGCCGGCCGCCTTAAGGACCTAGAACAATGCCATATGGCATTTAATAGCGCTTTGGTTTCCTACCAGCCGCTTGCTGTGAACCAAGGGTTTCACTCCTCGTTCTTAGAGAGTGAAAAGGCTAAAGTTTTACCGTTTATAAGTAGTCAAGACTATAGTCAGCCTCAGTTACCGGTGTTCTCTTGTGCATCGAAAGGTGCTTTGGAAACATTTTCACCTGAGCATCTTTGGAATGTGATACGTAAACCGATGATGCTTACGGAAACTTTGGATCAATTGTTTTCATTTGGTGAACTAACGTTTATTGATATTAGCCCTTCTTCAACCTTGTCAAACTTCGTGCGTATCAATAAGCCTCAGTCAAACAGTAGTAAAGTTTTCCCCGTATTGGATCCTTTTGGCAGTGATCTCGATCGGTTTAATAAATTAAAAAACAGTGTGATTAAGCTCGCCAATGATAAGCCAAAATTAGTGAATAAAGAAAAGGACAACAAGCCTATGAAAGTTCATCTATTTCCAGGTCAGGGATCTCAGCATCCTGGTATGGGTAAATCTGTTTTTGATAAATATCCGGAGTATGTTGAGCAGGTCGATGTAACGCTTGGCTATTCGATAAAAGATCTTTGTTTGAAAGATGCACAAAAGAAGCTTTCAAACACCCAATATACCCAGCCTGCCTTGTATGTTGTTGAGTGCCTGAGTTATCTGGAAGCGGTGGAGCAAGGCGGTACCCCAGATGTTGTGGTTGGGCATAGCTTAGGTGAATATTCTGCGCTATTTGCTGCTGGTGTTTTCGATTTTCAAACGGGGCTAAAACTCGTAAAAAAACGCGGGGAGTTAATGGCTGATACGGGCGTCGAAGGCCGTATGACAGCTGTACTGAATATGGAGGCCGATAAGATTGCGTCTCTACTCAAAAAGTCCAAAATTGATGAAATTGATATTGCCAACTATAACAAGCCGTCTCAGACGGTGATTGCGGGGCCGGGTAAAAGTTTGGCCGTTGCGGAGCGCATATTGACGCGCGGTGGAGCAAACTGTGTTCCGTTAAATGTCAGCGCACCTTTTCACTCCCGGTATATGGAGCCGGTTGTTCAGCAATTTTCGGCCTACCTTGATCAGTTTGAATTCAGTGAGCCTAAAATTCGCGTTCTATCTAATGTCACCGCGAGACCCTACAGTTCAGCCAGCGAAGTTAAAGCATTGCTGAGCCGACAGATAAGTAACCCCGTGCGGTGGACCGAATCTGTACAGGTGTTAATGGGTTTTGGTGATTTTGAGTTTTCTGAAATTGGACCAGGAGATGTACTGACAAAATTAGTTGGCAGTATTAAGGATAAATGTGGTCCGATCAAGATAGAAGGGCTTAGCGACGTTTCAACGCAACAAAAACATACAGACGAAGAACGCAAAGCGCACTCTTCGAATAACAGTGAAACCGCTCTTGAAAACCCCTCTGATTTTCAAAGGTATTTTCAGTGTGAATCGAGCCTAGTGGTTGGCCCGGTAGTGGGCGATGTAAAAAATAATATTTCTTCTACCTTAAATACCAATGGCTTTTTGGCATACACCGAGTTACCGGCAGGTAGCTTGGATACTGTAAAAAACGCGATTTCTAAAAGAGAGAAATCATTAAAGGCTGGTGAGTCGCTAAGTCTTCGGTGGCAATCAAAGATATTCGATCACAATTTTGATCAGCAAGTTGCAAAAATCTTGGCCGGATCAAAGGTAAAAAATGTTCTTGTAAGCGGATTTCATTCCGTCAACACTGCGCTTGCTGATTTGCGGTTAAAAACGCTAGGTGGAGAATCCAAGTGTACGCTCATTGCGCTTGTGGATACCATGGAGCAGGCAACGAAATTTTTACGCCCCATTCCGGATGCGCTCGTTAATCAGCTGGCTACGCAAGATTCGACGCGCCCCCTTAAAGCCGATCAACATAAAAAAGTTATGCCTGTTGATGCGATAGTATTTAGTGGCGACATTCAGTCTGTTCACGCGCTTAAGCAGTTAAGGGATTCAAATAACATGGAAGCTTGCTTGCCCCAAGAGTTACAGAAGGTTTGGATTGGCAGCTCAAAAAATATTGGTGCCCCAAGTTCAATTAACAGTGCACTTCAAGCTGGATTTGATTTTGTATTGGCTGCCGATATTTTTCAATGCACCAAAGAAAGTGAGAATTCTGAACAATTAAAACAGTTGCTCGAAGACCTGACAGATAACGACTTTGGTTTGGCGCCGCATCCAGAACTATTTGAGTTTGGAGTGGATGTTACCGTTGTTACGCGAAATAACAGTTATCGCGGAGTCGCCAAATCTCTGCTGAATGCGTGGAAAAGCGATTTGGCGCAGAGCCGCACGGATTTATCTGACAGTGCTTTAGTTAAAAAATATTTCCCTAAAGGCGTTGATGCATTGTGGGCAGAAATCGCTAGTAATTCTAACTATGTCTCTGAAAGCGAGAAGATCGAGGCGGAAAAAATCCCGTCATTGAAGCTAACGTTATTGTTGAGATACATGTTGAGTGAAGGTGGCTCGTCATGGGGCTTGGATAAAGGCCTAACTTGTGAGAAATCGATGGTGGACTTTAATCGGTGGCTAAACAAAGAAGGGGTAGTCTCTTGGAAGAATAGAAGAACACTGGATTTGGCCAAAAAAATTACATCAGAAATGGCATGCGGCTAATTAATAGAACGCAGTTTCCTAGCGGCCCGATCCAAAAAATGATAATAGCTCTCGGTACGAAAATATGAGAAAGGATGTATTAAGTGATGTAGTTGTGTACTGGTGTAAAGTATCTAAAGGCCGCTACGTTAACTATTGCTGGATAGTAGAAAACCCGTTAACGAGAGAGGCGGTAATTATCGACCCCGCTTGGGAAATGGATAAAATACAACACGTTTTACTCGAAAATTCGCTGACTTTGAAAGCTGTTTTAATTACGCACCATCACCATGATCACATTGATCTAGCGAAACCCTTGGCGCAGGCGTATGGTTGTGATCTTTGGATTTCCAGGAAGGAGCGCGATTTCTATTGTTTAGAAAACTATTTCTTTAAGGTGTTCGATGCACATCACAAGCTTCGTTGTGCTGGTATGACCGTTGAACCAATAGTGACACCCGGCCATACGGCGGGCAGTACTTGTTTCAAAATTGGCAATGCAGTTTTTACTGGCGACACTTTATTCAACGAAGGCTGTGGTATGTGTGTGGGCCCAGGCTCTAGCTCGGTGGATTTATATCAGAGTCTTCAAATGCTTCACTCACAACTAAATGATGACGTTCACATCTATCCCGGTCACAAATATTCGATCGAGCTGGGGCAGACATGGAAGTTTGTAAAATCAACAAATATCTATCTAAATATTCGTGATATGAATAAATTTGTTGAATTTAGAGGGCGATCCGCTAGTACCAAGAACGCCTTTAGTTTTGTTTAGTTTATTTTGCTTCGCGATTTTAGATTTCATTTTATAGATTACATTTTATAGTTATTTGTTAAAAACCTTTTTGTATACGACGGAGATGCATATGAGTACCCGAGAAGACAGCAGTGTAAATTACGCTGATAAGATATATCGCAATGGAAACATTTATACCGTTAATAAAGAGCAGCCATGGGCTAAGGCAATTGCTGTTCGCTCGGATAAAATTATAGCTGTTGGTGATGAAGAAGCTGTAATGAGGTTTCAAGGCCTTAATACCCAAGTGTTGGACTTGAAAGAAGCATTTGTTATGCCGGGTATACATGACATGCATTGTCACCCCGATTGGGCCTTGGCGGGAGAGTTTAGTTATTTTAACTTTTGGCCTCAATTTCCACAGTCCGTTTCAGAAATGAAAGACAAGATTGTCGCGCTGGATCAGCAGTTGGATAAAGACGACTGGATTTATGTGGGGCCAATCAATCCGTTTGCCTTCCAGCAAGAGGGCATTGGCATGGATAGCGATTGGTTAGATTCATTTGTGCCTGACCGAAAAATTGCAATAATTGATAATGGACATCACACCTTACTAACAAACTCCAAAACGGTTGCTTTGGCTGGCATTACAAAAGATACGCTTGACCCAAGCAACGGAGTGATTTGTCGCTTCGAAGATGGGCGGCCAAATGGATTGTTTCAGGAAGGCGCGCAAACCTTAATTAAGGCGATAATGCCAGAGGTTCCTGTTTCCGATTTTATTAAAATGTTTGCCAGGGGAGCAGCGTTATTGCATGCCCAGGGAATTACCTCCGCAAAATTTTTGCATTTAAATACTCCACGCTTAAAAGCCTTGCGAGAATTGGATCGTCAAAGCCAATTGAATTTGAAAATTGAAGCAAGCATTAGCTGGAAAGACGATGTCGTATGTGTTCCCGATCGCTGGGAGCTGATGGCAGGTGCACGATTTGAATACATGACGGACCATATTAATACGAACAGTGTTAAATTTTATTTAGATGGAATTCCCCCTAATAGAACGACCTTTGAAAAGACTCAGTTTAATATTGGCGCTGAGTTGCCTAGAATTAAAGGCAATCAGTTTGAGGTGGATGAGCATAACCATGATCATGGCGAAGAAGATTTAGCGCATAGTTGCTGTTTGAGTGGCGGTTTTGGTGTAGTGAATTTTACGTTTCGGGAATTGTGCGCCATGGTGGCCGATATGGATCGCCGAGGCATTCGAGTGATTGCTCATGCCATTGGTGACCAAGCTTCGCACTGGTTTGTCAGTGCCGTTGAATTGGCTCGCAGGGATAACGGCCCGAGTGGACCAAGGCATCAAATAGCACACAGTAATAGTATCTTAAATAAAGATATTAAACGCGCGCGTGATGCCAATATGCTTATCGAATTTTCTCCTCAAATGTGGTGGCCAAGCCAAGTGACTTCTGCGCTTTGGCGATTGTACGATAAAGACAAAGCAGACAGATACTGGCCGTTTAGAGAAGCCGAAGACGAGCAAGCACACTATTGCTTTGGTAGTGATTGGCCCGTGCACGGTTTGCAGTGGTGGAATGCCATTGAGGCAATGGTAACGCGAACAAACCCAGTAGATCCGGAGTTTGATTACCCAATGGGTGAAAACATGGGGCTTAGTGTTGAGGAAGCAATTTATGCGTTAACAATGCGCGGTGCTTACGCAATGGAAAATGAAAATAAAACAGGCTCGCTCGAAGAAGGGAAGGATGCGGATTTTATCGTACTGGATCAAAATTTACTGACTATTGATCAAAGCGAGATTCACAATACGGTTGTAAAACTAACTGTGTTTGAAGGCCGCGAGGTATATAAGGACGAGGCGGGTTTATAAGATTGGACCAGCAGTATAGGTACACCTCGTAACGCTTGTAAAAAAACAGGAGGAGTTAGCCGTTTGGTTGTGCTATTCGTTGATAAGAACACAATCAAACCTAGCTCTTTCTGCACTTCATGTCCTCCCTTTGCGCGTATCTCGGTCGCTGATGCGTGCTGTAGGGGTTTGTTATGGATCCCCAATTCTCGTCCCAATGACTTGCGCGATTAACGGTAACGCTTTTTAGTTCTGCGGTAACTAGGTTAAAACGCATAGCTGAAACTACACGAAAGCGTGCGGCCTTCAGAGGGTTTTACTACAACGGAGTCGAATAAATCGGCGGAGGTGTAGTATTTTTCGTTGGTGAGGTTGTTAATTTGTAGCAGTGTGGTGACCCGCTGGGTTTCATACCTTAAAGAGGCTGTCCATGCGGTATAGCTGGGTAAAATAACAGAGCCAAAAACGTCGCTTGCGGTTTTATCGGCCCAAGTAAAACCCAAGCTTGTGGTTAGCTTGCCGGTGTTGTTTGGTGCGGGTGTTAAAAAAGGTAGGTTGAGTGGAGCTTGGTAGGTACCAAAAACGCTAAGGATGTTGTTGGGTAGGCCACCGCGTTCAAGCTTGGCGCCTTCGCCTACAAAGGTTGCCCTTTCGCCGGCAATGCGGCCGCCATAAATGTCGCTAGCGGCAAGCCCGTTTTGCCGGGCGAAATCGGCGGCATTAATGACGGTAAAGATCTTGTCGCCTTTTTCGTAGGTTTCTGAATGAGTTGCTGTTGCGACTATGGAAAGAGCATCGCTGGCTACCGCTCTTAATTCTAATTCATAGCCTTGGCCAAATACCTCGGTTAATGCTTGAGTTTGACCAGCTTGCTCGGACTTATCTTGATTGTAATAGTTGAGGGCGGCGTATAAGCGACCATCAAATCCATCGTATTTTATGCCGGCCTCAAATAATGAAGAATCCTGTAAAAATGCTTTGCTAGCCAGCGTTTTGGGAATAGCACCACCGAGCTGATTAGCCGTCATAGCGTGAGATTTTGCGTAGGTGATGTATGGAATAAAGCCGCTAGTAAATTGATACGAAAGGCTACCGTTATAACTGAATGCATTATCGCGTGCGCGTTGCTGGCCAGGAGCACTGTGGCTGGAATCAAAACGGTTGCCTAATAACGTGGTGGCAATATCTTCTGCCTGTAATTGAAACTGATCATAGCGGGCGCCTAATAAAAGATTAAAGCGTTTAAGGCTAATATCGCTAAGGGCAAAGAGTCCTGCATTTTTATTTTGTGAAACTTCGTGCACATTATAATTGCGATAAACCGTGCCTTCGGCAATGACGGTATTGCCATTTGCGTCTGTACCAAAGTGGACATTGGCAAGGGGGTTATCGATGGCTGGGGCTATGCGGTCGTTGGGAGTTGGGCCTTGGCTAATGTCTCTAAAGTCGAAGGTCTCGTCTAAAAACGCGTGCTTAAGTGTTAAATCTTCGTGCCGATAATTGGCCCCAACGAGGGTCTTGGCGCTAAGGTGCTGGGTGTTTAATTCAAAGTTATAGCGCGTTCTTAATTCCCACAATTGTGCGTTGGGGTAGTGTGCCGTAAAGCCCCAGCTTTGATACTTTTTATGATTCATCGCATCGTAAAAAAGCGCTGTTTTCCAGCTGGCGTTATTTGCAAATGTATGGCTAATATCAAGGTAGGCGGTTATTGCTGTGGTATCGGCAAAATCATTGTCATCAATAAAGGTTGTGCTGTGTTCTAGGTAAGTGGTGCCCACGTTGCTAAGCGGGTACAAGTACGAGCCGCCCAAGCAGGCAAGCTCTTTACCGTTGTAAGTGGCGGCGGCATCAAAATCGCCACCGCGTTCGGCAGGCACGCAAAACCGCCCAACATTGCTAAAAGCATTGTTAATGCTAACCGGGGCTGCAGAGGTAATAAAACCGCTTTCTTGCGGTAGTAACTGGCTTGGGTCTTCGCCGGTATTGCGCTCTTGGGGGGCGCCGGTAATATAAGTGCCGTCGTCAATTAATGCTTGGGTAACGCGGTTCCAACCGGGTACCTGAATGCTATCGCTGTATTGGTATTGGCCACCTAATTCGATAGTGGTGCGGTTGCTTGTATCGATATTAAATGCAATTTGAAGTAATTCGTTGCTTGGCTCGTATACATCATAATAGGATTGTGAATCTTCTATTTCGGCAAAAACATGCATGCCGCCATCTTGGTTATTGAGTGTAAGCGGTAGGCTTAAGTTAAGCGCGGCAATGCGCTGTTTATAACTACCCACAGTAAAGCCAATATCGCCGGATACAACACCGTCTTGCTTAGCGGCGGTGGATTTAACCGTTTTTGGGATGTAATTCATTTGGCCGCCAATGCTGCTGTTGCCATATAGCGGTGATGCCGGGCCGCGCATAATTTCTATTTTTTCGGCCCCGCGAATATTGGTATTAAATGCGCCGGGGTTGGCAATGCGCCGAAATCCCCGGTAATAGTTATCGGCCGGTTCACCGCGAATATCCATAGCGCCTTTAATACCAACAAAAGAACTAGTGAATGCGCCGGGCGTTAAGCGCACTAAATCATCGACGCTGCGCAATGCAAATTTCTCGATTAAATCGCTGCTTACCTCGGTTACCGAGCGTGGTGTTTGGGTGATGATTTTATCTAAGCCAAATGCACTGCTGCTTTTTTGTTTAGGTAATAATGATAGGTAATCTTGCCCTGTTACAAGTACTTCTTCGATAACCTCTTGCCCGTAGCTGGGTAGGGCGTAGTGGGTGGGCAGCAACCCTAGGGCGGCTACCCATGTGCATAAACGGCGGTGTCTTTTTTTATTGGCCAATATTTGGTGCATGGTTCTACTAAGCTGGCATGGCAATGGGTTTGGGGTCATTCCATTTATATTCAATAACATCGCGTGTTTTGTGAGGGTTAATCTTTAAAAAGAGTTTGTTGTCGGCGGTTTGAAAAAAACCATCGCAGCAATTTAATTGCGCGCTTTGTTGCTGAATATCTGGCAGCCAATCTTCTTCAGTAAACGATCGAATATCTTCGATGCTGTCTAGCTCGATGGCGTAATGGCTTTGGTCCATTGCAATAATAATGACAACCGGTTTTAGAATATCTTCTAAGCGCGCTGCGGCTAAGGCAAATAGCTTTAATAGCTCGCTAAGGGTAGATCTTTTTTCGGCTTCCAGTATTGCCAGTGCTTCTTTAATTCCTTGTGGCTTCGCGGCTATGGTAAGCAGTTTTTCGGCTAGCGCGTGAATGCGTTTATGGGGGGCATCAAAGCGGGACATAATCGCCGCTAGCTCTTCGTCGTCGGTTTTGTAGGTGTCGTACCACAAGCCAAATGCACATTTGTGTGGGTCAGTTGCTTTGGTGAATGCCGTACCGGTTTGCAGGCTATGCTCTAAGGCTTGCATCCAATTGATGTGGTCTTGTTTGCGCTGTGTCAGTAGCTCAATAAGCTCGGCAATGCTTTTAGCTTGCGAGTGTGTGCCAATAATGTCGCTAAAGCGATAAAGGGCAACAGCTTGGTCATTAAAGTCAAAAAGCGTATGTGTATTTTGTTGCTCGTCGGGTGTTTCGCGCTTTTTAAGGCTGTTTGCCGCCGTAATGTAGCGAACAAACTCCACCTCTAGGGCAAAGCGAGCATTGCCTGTTTGGAAAGTAATATAGGAGCCTGCGTGTGTACTTGATTGTTTCGCTTGTGCTTGTGCGTTCATTTAGTAGGGCCGTAGAGCGAGTGGTTAACGTATTCCCTGAGTGTAGTTCACGCTAGCCAGAGCAGCCGGCCTTTACTGTTTGTGCCGGCAAGGTCAGCAAAGTGTTAGCGGCTACGCATTAGCGCTAAACATTTGCAGCACTAGCGTTGGAAAGGAGGGAATGGATTAAGAATTCCGCTATTTCATATGGGGTTTTTTCGACCATATAGGTAATTGTTGGGTGTGTATCACAGTTTTGAAGGGATCTTGAATACTGCAAGATTCGTCATGCTACATTTGGTGTCGATGCACCCATTAATGAGTTTTTGGTGCGTAAAACGTATAAAAATAGCGCCGACTTATTCCAGATTATTTGTTGAAAAAGTCACGCTTAGGCGCAAACACATCAAGGTGGCCCTATGTTTAATCGTGTGCTTGCAGGTGCAATGGCACTTGCTTTGGTAGGTTGTACTGGTACCAGTACAACGGAATCTTCCAGCTTAGATCCAAGCTCAAGTTCCATCGCGGCATCCAGCGTGGTGTCTGTATCTAGCGTTGCCATTAGCTCGGTGGTAAGCCAGCCTAGCTCAAGCGCGCCGGCGTCTTCTAGCTTGGCCTTATCGTCTTCCTCGGCGGCTGTATCTTCCGCTACTGGTGCTGGTGACTTTGCGTTAGGCGAAGGGATCTACCAAGCACAGTGCCAAATGTGCCACGACGAAGACGGCAAAGGTTTTGGCCAAGACCTTACCCAGCTTAGCACTGTTGAATATCCAAGCTTTGAAGCTCTCGTTGCTTATAACAACGACGAGATGCCGTGGAATAAAGGTTTTGAGTGCGAAGACGATTGCGCGCTTAATGTTACGCGCTACATTGTGGATCACTATAAGGGCATTGACTGGAGCGCGGCTGGCAGCTCATCTAGCGCGGCGCCGATTATTCCTTCGGTGGGTGTTCCTGCGCTTATTCAATCGGAAGATTTTATTGCCTTTGAGGATTCAACCCCAGAAAACAAAGGGAGTTGCGGTGATACAAATCAACCGGTTGATTTCCAACCTAAAGCGGCAGGTGGTGGTACTTGTGATGTCAATTGGACCGATGCTGGTGAATGGCTAGAGTACAAAATTAGCGTACCTGAAGACAAAATTTATAATATCGGCGTAAGCCTAGCGGCGACTAATGCAAACAAAACCGTTACCGTCAGTGTAAACGGCGCGGCGGTGGGCAGTGTTGCAGCGCCGACTAACGGCTGGACGGCCTTTGATACGGTAATGATCAACAATGTTGCCTTAGATGCCGGTGACCATGTTGTGCGTGTAACTATGGATACCGGCGGTGCTAATTTTGATTTTATCGAATTTAAAATAAGCGCTAACCAAAGTGGTGTTGTGGGTGATGCCGCCCGTGGTAAAACTTTATACCTAACAAAAGAGCAAGGCTGCGCAGGTTGCCACGGTGAAAGCGGTGAAGGCTTAGGGATTCAAAAAATTTATTCCGATCGCAATGCGTTTGTTGTGGATGGGCAAGTGCTGAATCTTGCCGATTATATTCGCCAAACCATGCCGCGCGCTAACCCTGGCTTGTGCGGTGCGCAATGCTCGGCCGATATAGCCGCTTACATTAGCGGGCAAAACTGGAACGAAGGCGTAGAAGACGAAAAGCCAATCGCTTGCGAGGCTGGGGGCACGGCGCAAGACCATTTAAATTCACCGTTGCGTATGCTTACTAAAAATCAGCTTTCTCATTTACTGGCTGATACCTTTACCCCGCTCAACATTAACGCTGCCAATATTGCTAAAGATTTAGCCGACGATACCGTGCTTGCGGGTTTTGCGACTAACTACGGTAAAGGCGCTAATTTCTTTCAAATATCCGCCTTGGATAACTGGGGCAAAACCATAGGCACCCGTGCGGCGAATAACTACGCCAATTTAATGGGCTGCGATATTGCGAATGCTGGCTGTGTTGAACATTACCTCAAACAATATGGCCGGCTATTATTCCGCCGTACATTAAGCGCTGCCGAGGTAACAACATTTAAAGCAATCGCAACAGCTGCCGGTGGTGGTAAGCCAGCCGTAGAGGCCGTAACCCTCGCGTTAATTTTAGCGCCGCAAACCAACTACGAAATGTACGCACAAACGGCAACCCGTAAAGCGCTAAGTGGTACCGAGATCGCCTCGAAGTTGGCGTTTTTGATTTGGGATCGCGCCCCTGATAGTGACCTAATTGCAGCCGGTGAAGCAGGCGAGTTAAATACCAGCGCCAAGGTTAAAGCCAAGGCCGCGCAAATGTTAGAGGATGCCAGAGCAATTGACGGCATTGGTTTTTTCTACGATAACTGGTTGTCTTTAAATGCTTTGCAAGAGGCAGAGCCGGTTATTCAAGAAATAACAAAAGCAGATTTAGCCGGCGAGTGCGCAAACACGCCGCAGTGCCAAGGCCTTTATAGCGGCGCGACTGATTGCAAACTAAGCGAAGGCGCGGTGTGTTATTGCGGCGCCGATGTGTGTGGTGTTAAAACCGGTGCTGATAACAACCACAATGTTGCGAGTGTGCGCGCTGCGCGTGATGAAGTTGCACGTGTGAGTGCTTATTTAACGCTAGAGCAAGATGCCACGCTAGGCGATATATTTACGTCTCGCACAGCGGTTGTCGATGACGCACTTGCGGCAATGTATGGCGTAAATACAAATGGTGCGCCGCAGTATGCCGGTGGCTCGGTTGTACAGCTTAACGCGCAACGCCGTGCCGGTTTATTAACGCGCTCTGCCTTTATGCGCTTAGGTGCCCATGAATTAGATTCAGGCATTAGTGCGCGCGGCAATAATATACGTACAAATGTATTGTGCGACCCTATACCTGAACCTTCTGCAGATATTTTGGCGCAGTTCCCTAAATTGCCGCCAGACTATGATTTAACCTTCCGCCAAAAGCTTGAGCAAGTGCATTTAAAGGCCGGTGGTGCGTGCCAAGGTTGCCATGAATTAATGGACCCGATTGGTTTTATGTTTGAAAACTATGACGGCCTAGGCCGCTACCGTACCGAGTACACGCTAGTCGATAGCGACCCCGAACAAGGGCAAGAGCCTGGGCCTACATTTACAGTTGATGTGGACTCCACCGGCGAGATCTTTGAGCGAATTAAACCTTTTGACTTACCCAAAAACTTTGACAGTGCGATTGATTTTAGCGAGGCGTTAGCCGCCAGTGATACGGCTGCAGCGTGTTATACCGAAAAGTGGTTTGTGCGCGCCAACGGCCGTTTTATTACCCAAGAGGATATCTGTAGTTCCGACGCCATGTTTACGCGTTTCAAAAACAATAACTACTCTTTAAAAGAAATGATTTACGCGATAGTGACAAGCTCTAGTTTTCGATTTCGTAACGCCGACGCCCAATAAAACGTGGAGTAAGAATAATGAATCAAGATAAATATACACGCCGCGCTTTAATGTCTCGAGTGGGTGGCGCCGTTGCTGTAAGTGCTTTAACCCCGTTTGTACCGTTATTAAATGCGGATGCGCAAGCGGCTACCGGTGATATTATTCGTTATGTTCCTTGGTATACGCCGGTATTCCCCAGTAGCGATATTGTTAAAAACTGGATGCCTAATAGCCAAGGCAATAATTTGCGTTTTAGAGGTTCATTTACCAGCTTAAATGCGATGGCCGATAAAATGTCACTGTTGCGCGGCTTAGGCAATAAAGCCGGTTATGTCACTGGGCGCGATGGCTACAAAATGGCCGGCGGGCATAAGCCTTCGGGTTTAACCATGCTGACCGGGCGCGAGCTTCATACTGGCCGCACAGGCACCAAGCTTGAAGGTGGGTTTTCGTTGGGCAACCATTCATCACTCGAGGTGTGGATGGGCGATAAAATGATCGAAAATAATGACGGCGTTAAGCGGCCGTATTTTTTAACCGGTTATAAAAATGGTTCGGGCTTTAATAATGACGAGGTATGGAAGTCGTGCTCGTTTCGCAATGGTACTTTCTTGCAGCGCCATCAGTCACCTAAGTCGCTTTATGAAGAAATGGTGCGCTTCGCCCCCTCTGGCGGCGGTTCAACAGCCCCAGCGAATGATGGTCAGCGCAGCGCCTATGCCGCTGTCGCCGAAGAGCTAAAACGTATTCGTCGCCAGTTAGGTAGCGAAGATTCCGCACGTTTAGATCAGCATTTAGAAGAGATTAACAACCTTGAACAGTCATTGGCCGAGCAGCCGGCTACAGGTGGCATGAGTTGTGATTTACCCGAAAGCTTCGAAAACCCGATGAATCAGCATGATAAATATATGAACGAATATATTAAGCTGATTCGCATAGCTTTTACCTGCAATGTTACGCGTGTTATTGGCCATATGGACTTTGGCCATTTATTTACCGGCGGTTTAAATTTTTTACCGAATGGTAATGGCAATTACCATGGCGCAACCCACGATGGCGGCACGGCTAATAATCGTTTTATTGAATCGGTTGCTAAATACCGCGCCGATACCTACGTGAAGCTATTGCAAGAATTGCAAAGCGTGACTGAGCCAGGCGGTAAAACCTTGCTCGATAACTCGATTGTGCATTGGTATTCAGAGGTCTCGCGAAACCACGATTGGCATGATCAGTTTAACGTTATTGGCGGCGGGGGTGGTCACTTTAAAATGGGCTTGTGCCAGGTGTTAGGTGCCCCTAACCATAATCCTTCTAGTGAAGGATCAGCTAATAAAAATACCAGTATTAGCAATTACACTCAAAATCGATTGTTGGTCTCTATTGCCAATGCGATGGGTTTTAATATAACTGAATTTGGCAACCCAGATTACAACAACGGCCCTCTACCGAGCAGTGTATTGATCTAGCTTTACCCTTCATCGAGTTGCTTTTTTAAAACGAAGCAATTTGTTGTCCCTTGATGCGGCCCTAGCGGCCGCTTTTTTATTTCGAGCTGTAAATCAAAAAAAGGGCATCCCTGCCCACATTAATTATCCTTATGTTTATAAGCCTGCGGCTTTAAAATGTACCTCTGCCGCTTCTGCATCACCCATTACCGCAACATCAAGTAGGCAATTATCAAAGATGGCCGGGTCTTTTATTTTTCGGCAGACTTCTTTAGCCAAATCCCAGCGGGGTTCTTTCACTATTGGAACATCGCCGGGTAAGCTGGTTTGAGTGCATGTGCCACCAGGAGGTGTTGGCCAAGCGGAGTCGGTAAAGTCGGCGGTGCTAGAGCCTGGGGCGTAATAAAATAAACTGGTTTTACTCGAGACCCGCCAAGCGTCGGCAAATTTTTTATTTAAGGTTGTATGCCTATCCCACAAATTAACTGGGCGCGCGCCAAAGCTAGAGCTATCGGGTGCGCGTGGCAGCCAATCTCCACTGGTAATTAAGCCCATAACACCTTGGTTTGCATACGTTTTGTCGACGTGAATATCCATGTACCAGTAACCTTGTGAGGCCCAAAACTTAGGCTCAACGCGTACTGTGGAGCCATCGGCTACGGCTATTATTAAATCGCCGCCAGAGCCAGCGTACTGTAGTGTATTACCATTGCCCAAATTAATATTCGCTAGCGATGTGGGGCTCCCGTTAATAAATAGCTGTAAATCCTGATTGCTGGATAACGCACCTTTTGCGGCTTGATACGAAATAATATTTTTACCAACACGCACTGCAACGGCGGTATTTAAACTTGGGCAGCTGGCAAGGCCTGTGTGTTGGTTTGGCCCTGGGGTAAAGGTGGTTAAAACTGGCGATTGGCGGGTTTGTAATTCAAATTCACCATTGCCACTTTTTAACATTGTAAACTCGCCTGCGGCTTGGAAGTCGTAATGAGTACCATCAACCGTGGTGATATGGGGGTCGCCTATATCTCGTACATTTGCATTGGTAATCGGGCTTGGTCCGGCGTTACAGTAAGTTGAAATTAAGTTTTCTACGGCGGGTATTTGGCTGCCGGGGCTATATGTTGGCATTGTTTGTTGGCCGGCTTTTCGCAGTACCGTAAAACAATAGCCCGGTAATTCATTGGATAAATGCGGGAAGCGACCGGCGCTTCCTTTAACATGGCAGCCATTACAACTAGCGGGGATCGCGGGCGCAGTGCTGGCAAGTGATACGTCATTTTGTGGCCAGCTGGCACCGACTATTGGATTATAGCGATTAATTGAAAAGGTCGGTAAGTCACCGAGAGGTTCTTTAATATCGCCCCACTCTACATTTGTGCCCAATACTGTTCGAATGACGGAGTCCGGATGAGTGATAAAAGGGTTTTCGCCGGCGTGGCAATCGGTGCAGACACCGCCGGGGCCAAATTCAATTTCCGCACCGCCAGCCTGATATTTTCCGCCGGGCACGCTAGGGACGCCAATAGGTACAATTTCACCTGCTGCGATGGTGAAGTCTGTAACGTTGGTGGCGCCGGGTGGGGTCCATTGATTATCCCAAATACAAACATTAGAGCTTTGCTCCCCGACACAAATAACGCCATCAAGGGCGATGGTATTTAATGTTGCGTTGGTGTATCGCGGTAGCGAATAACACATGCCGCGTGGCATAACGCTGCGGTAGCTGCGAAGTTCGGCGGGTGAACCTACGATGAATTGATCACCGGTAGGAATAAATCCTTCTGAGCGCCAACCGGTTAAACCGGTGGGGTCCATTTGGTTAATCGAGGGCGGAATAGGGACGCCAGCACTGATGCATTCATTGATGTAATCCTGCCCGCTATTTGTCGTTGATTTTAGGATTTCACCGCCATCAAATTTAATGGGCTTTAATTGCTCGATACGTTTTTTTACGTCATAACTTATGGCATAGGGCTTTTTGCCTAATTCTATAAAAGCTTCTTTATTATTGCTCAATGGCCAGCGCATAGCGGCGTACAGCGCGCGTAGTTTAATGGCTGTTTTTTGTGATGCGGCTTTGTCTTGTTGGCGCGGCAGCGCCCATTCGAGTAAATGGTGTTGAAGAATTAACCTATCTTGGGTATCAACTTTTAAGCCTTCAAAATATTTATTTTCAAGCTCTCGAAAGGCGTAACGGTCTTTTTCATTAAGGCCCTCAATCAGTGCGGTGCGATACCATGCTTGGCTATAGTCGGCGTAGTCTAGCGTAAGGTTAATTTGTTTCCCGTCTTGGTCAAAAAAACCACCGTGTCCGGTTACGGCAATGGGCTCATCCGTTTGAGCCTGGGCTTGGGGTAATGCCGCGCCGAATAGGGCGCCGAGTAATAATGCGGTGCAGCGAATATTGCGCTGGAAGAATATTGTATTTTTTTGTGTACGCTTGGATAAGCGACAGCTGATATTTTTCATGCCTTTTCTCCTGAGTGAGTCACGGCATATCAAGGTACTGATATACGATGTTCTGATAAAAAAGAGCAAGACGATTCCCAGAATGCGTTACAAGGAGCGCCTCTCTGATCAGTGTGGCGCGGCGGCTGAAGCGGTGCAGTGAAATATTCACCAAAAAATTGTGTGTTTATTGGTGTTTGTGGAGACGGAGGGGGCAAAAAAGTACCGCACCAACGGGTGGTGCGGTAGGTGTACCTATTTGGGCATTAAGCGATTAGTTGATTGGTGTTAAACGTACATTATCAATACTAATGGCGCGCGCAAGGCCGGGGGCAAGCGGGCCATTGGAACCTAGGTTAAAGGTAATGCGATCGTCGTTATCTGTGCCTTGTTGCATCGTAAAGGTGAATTCGTGATGAGTGCCACCGGGGTGCGAGCTTACGGTTTGCGATGGCATATAGGCCGTGTAATTACCACCATTTTGCTCAACAACAACATCAATATCCGCTTGGGTTGTTTTGCCAAAGGTCATTGCGTTAAAGCTTAAGCGGTATTGCTGCCCCTGCGTTAAGGGAAGCCCAGCTTGGTGAAATTGAATATTCCAATTTTGGTTACCGGCGGCATCAATAAAAATACGTGCATCGTTAAATTGGTTGTTTAAATCGAAAGTAGCAGCCGCTGGGGCTTGTTGGTAGGTTTGCCAAAAATTAGCGCCTTGCTCGAAGTCACCATTTTGTACTAGGTTGTTGCAGTTTGGACGCCAGACATACTGCTAAAGCTTTCGGCTTCAATTTTGATGGGGGCGCCGAGTGTTGTAGGTGTAAAATTGAGAAATTCAGAGGCTTGGCGATTTGAGATAAAGTCAATGTTGCCGCCTAATACTTGGCCTTGGTTATGGCAACCGCCACAGCTTAATGAGTTGACGCGTGAAATAACTTGCTACGGGGTTAGCCCACTACCGGCGGCATTTAGTTGGCTTTGAATATCATTGGCGAAGCTACCTTGCGCATCAAAATGGCCTAAAACGCCGCCAAAAATATCAGTTCCGAACTCATCAGAAATACTACTGCCGGTTGCTAAATTGTCTGGCAGGTTAATGGATAAAGCGCTCATGGTGTTTGCTAGTAAATTTTCACCATTCACAGTAAGCGCATCCAAAACAGCGCTTTTGAATGCACTGGCTAATGGGTGCGTGCTGGCATCGGTTGCGAGTTCGTCGAAGGGGGTATCCTTCGCGGTACTTTGAGCAATCACGAGGCTGCCTGAGTTGGGAATCGTGCGAAATTCAAACTGCGACCATGTTGTTAAACGGCTGTTGCGGTGATTGAGGCGAATTTGACCAGAGCCGTTTTCGCCGCCGGCAAAATGGTTAACGTCAAAAACAGCGGGAATACCATTGATGCCCTCAAAATAAAACTGCTTTAACGCCACGCCGCGGCTTGCGGTATTGTTGTTTGCGGAAAGGTTTGCCCAAAACTCCGCAATTGGCCTACAGCCTTCTTTGCCTAGCGATGGGCTAGGGTTGGGAAGCTGGGCTTCAAGAATCATAAAATTAATCGCCTCGCCTGTGCCAAGAACGTCGGCAAAAGCAATGCGGTATTCACCACATTGTTGATCGTCGGCCAAATCAAAGCGATTGGTTAGTGCAATAGGGCGATAGTTATTAATATTGCCGAGAGTCAGGCTGCGGCAAGTTACGGGGAAGCCATTAAAGGTTTGGTTAGCTGCGTTTTGGCAGCCAGGCCAGTTATCAAGAACATCTTGTGCGGTCTGGTTTGTATCGCCCTCATCGGCTAATAATTTTTCGAATATGGCTTGTGCGCTAAACTGATTCAGAATTTGTGTTTCTGTAATCATTAGCGAACGATCTGATTGAATGGCTGACAGGGCTGGTTGGCTTGCCGTAAAGGCAGCACCGATGAGTGAGGCTGCACAAAGCAGTTGTTTGAATTGCATAATAATCTCCTTAATATACCGGTTGAAAGACGGAGTGCATTTTAGGCGTGCAGCTTCTCTTTTCCCTATTCTTAATTATTACAGGCCTTATATTGGGAAGGTTGATACGTAAAGTAGTACTTTACGCGCAAACTGGAGCGAGTATTGCGCCTTATTATGAATGGTGTATGACGGAGCCGTTTGGAGCCAAAGGCTTGCTAGGGGGTAGTCTCGGAATGACCTATTTTATTTTTTCGATAATGGGCTGGGGATACGCCATAGGTATTTTTGAATAAACGATAAAAAGACGAGCTACTGGGGAAGCCGGAGACTTGGCCAATGCGCTGTGCGGTAATATCGTGCGCGCTGGTTAAAAGGCGTTCGGCTTCATTTAAGCGCTGGCGGTTAATCAGTTCGATAAAGCTGCAATGATAATATTGCTTAATAAGGCGTGAAGCGGTTTTGGGTTTCAGTTTAGTGTGCTCTGCAAAGCGGGCGAGGTTAATTCGGCTGTCGAGGTAGATTTTATCGTGAGTGAGCGCGTTATCGACGGCTTGCAAAACTAGCCCGTTTTCGCGCAATTCTTTCAGCGAAGGTACAATGGCTGAGGCTGGCTTAGGCTGTTGCGGTGGATGTGGTAGTTGGTTAGGGCGATACGATTTGGTATACAAGAATGCGGTTAATACAAAAGAAATGTAGTTGTTGGTAACGCCAATAATATGAGGAATGCGATCTCCCACTGCGGCGTGTATAAAACTTCCTAAAAAATGTGCGATTAAGCCCCAGCTCCAAACAGCAACGTAACCATAAGTTAAATACAATAAGTATTTGTTTTTGGCGGCCGTGTTTCGGTTAAGGGTTATGAGCGCTGCAAGGGCAAAAGCCCAGGGTATAAGACCTAAGGTACCAATAAAAATAAAAGGCAGCCATTCGTGACCCGTGAAATTATTTTGTAGTACTTCCCTATTTGCACCTAGTGCTACGGCGATTATTGCTGCCATCACAGCGGCAATAATAAAAGCAGTGCCTTTGGTTTTTTGCGGTGGGGGCGTGGCTTGTGTGCTGTTGATGTATAAATACAGCATTGGCCCTTTTATGTAGCAGGTCGCAATATAAACAAAGGTTATTGTCGTGTGGAGTAACCACGCCGCTGAATCAAAAGAAGGGTTCCAGATTGTAAGCTTACATCCTAAACCCAAACCTATGCAGGCAAAAAATATTCCCAAGGGAAGCCGCCCTTGCGATACCGCGGAAAAAAATAAAACGGGTATTGCAATTAAAAGGGAGCAGCAAGCCGCTATGGCAAGTGCGAGGTCATGTAAGCTGAAGGAGAGTGTCACGGTTGGCTTTAACGTATCTAGATAAAGTGAGCAGGGGCATTGTACGTGTATGGCGCCGTGGCGGCGAATATTGATCCTAACTATTGATGAATTTTTTTAGGCGTTAATGCATTAAATGCCTAGCCCCTTAAGCGCGTGCATCACAATGGGAGTCAGTGCATCGTATTTATGCCCAGTGCGCGCCATAGACGCCGAGCCGTGCAATACCGTCACTAAAAAATTCGCGTTATCGGCGGCATTGATATCCAGCTTTAATTGTTTAGCTTCTGGGTCTTGGGTGAAGAGCGTAAGCAGCATGTTGTACGTTAATTGGCTGACTTCCTGTATTTTTTGACGTGCGGCTTCTGGAATGGCGTCGGCTTCGGTTTCGGCGGCGCAAAGCGATATGTAGCAACCCTTGGGCGTTTGTTCGTCGCATTGCCCGGCTAATACAGATATCAAAAAGGTCTGTAAGCGTTCGCGTAAAGGCACGCCTATTTGATTTAATGGCTGGCTATGGGCACCGCCAATGTGTTCAACATAGTAGTCGGTCGCTTGAATAAATAAGGATTCTTTATTACCAAAGGCGGCGTACAAGCTGGGTTTGTTGATGCCCATTGCTGTGGTTAGGTCCGCTAGCGATGCACCACTAAAGCCTTTTTTCCAAAAGACGTGCATGGCTGCTGCCAGCGCATGCTGTTTATCGAACGCAATTTTTCTACCACCACTCATCAAAAGCTTCCAAGTTTTTAGGGCCAAATAGGCTATTGACTTGATTATACCGATCGGTACAATATGGTCAAATATACCGATCGGTACAGTTGTGGTTTTAGTCGACCGGGTATAACCGTTGGTCATTCATTGATATTCAATAGGACAATTGTTATGAGTTTTTCAATCGAAGGTAAGGTCGCGTTAGTTACGGGTGCAAACAGAGGAATTGGTAAGGCGATTGTTGAGGCCTTTATTGCGCAGGGTGCGAGCAAGGTGTATTTAGCGGTGCGCAACCCCGAGTCTACCGTTGCGTTGGCGCAGCAGTATGGCGATAAGGTCGTCACGCTAACGTTAGATGCCGGTGATGCAGCGTCTATTAAGCAAGCGGCCACACAGGCGCAGGATGTGGATATTGTGGTGAATAATGCCGGTGTGCTCGAAGTGGCCGACCCACTGGCCGATAATGCTGAAGCGGCTTTGGCGCACGAAATGAATATTAATGTGTATGGTTTGATGCGTGTAGCGCAGGCCTTTGCGCCGATTCTGGCGGAAAAAGAGCAAGCGGCATTTGTGCAGCTTAACTCGGTTGCCTCCATTAAGAATTTTACACCGTTCACCACTTATTCGGCGTCTAAAGCGGCGGCTTATTCAATTACGCAGGGTTTAAGAGATAAATTTCTACCGTTGGGCATTCAGGTATTAAGCGTACACCCCGGCCCCATTAAAACCGATATGGCCGATAAGGCGGGCTTTGAGGAATCTGACCCAGCCTCGAGTGTTGCCGATGGCATTATTACTGCGTTAGCTAGCGGTGATTTTCATGTCTTCCCCGATAGCATGGCGAAAGAGGTTATGGCGGCTTATCAAAGTTTTGCCGATGCCGTTATTAATGCACCCGCGGCAGAATAAAAACATTTAAACGCACTGATAAATAAGGAATCGTTATGTCCGATAATCAAGCCTATCAGCCCCCTAAAGTGTGGCAGTGGCAGCAAGAAAATGGCGGAAATTGGAGCAGTACAAATCGCCCCGTTGCCGGCCCCACCCACGAAAAAGCATTACCGGTGGGCAAGCATCCATTGCAGCTGCATTCGCTGGCGACGCCTAACGGCCAAAAAGTGACAATAATGCTGGAGGAGTTGTTAGCGCTAGGGGAGGCAGGGGCTGAATACGATGCGCACTTTATTGATATTAGTACGGGCGATCAGTTTTCGAGTGGTTTTGTTGCTGTTAATCCAAACTCTAAAATACCGGCTTTAATGGACCACTCAAACACCGAGCCTACGCGTATTTTTGAGTCGGGCGCGATTCTTTTGTACCTTGCTGAAAAGTTTGGTCAGCTGTTACCCGTTTCTTTTAATGAGCGAACACAAGCCTTAAATTGGCTGTTCTGGCAGATGGGCTCTGCGCCTTATTTGGGCGGTGGCTTTGGTCATTTTTACAGCTATGCACCGAGCAAAATGGAATACCCCATCGACCGTTTTACGATGGAAGTTAAGCGCCAGTTAGATGTATTAGATCGGCACTTGGCCGATAACACCTATATGGCTGGCGAAGAATATTCCATTGCCGATATTGCGATTTGGCCATGGTATGGCTGTTTGGTGCTAGGAAGCCTTTATGATGCCGCCGAATTTTTAGATGTGAAGTCGTATACCCATGTATTGCGCTGGGCTAACACCATTGCACAACGCCCAGCGGTACAGCGCGGGCGCAGGGTGAATTTAACTTGGGGCGAAGAAAGTCTGCAATTAAAAGAGCGCCATTCGGCCAGTGATTTAGATTAGTTAATGACTAATAAAATTCCAGCATTATTAGTCAGCCATAAATGGTGCTATTTCTATTACGTTAATCTAAGCATCACTTTCTTTATTCAATTTTTTTGGGGTAATCGATGGAATCGAAATTGGTTTTAATTACCGGGGCAAGCCGTGGCATTGGTGCCGAAACCGCTCTTTTAGCGGCACGAAAAGGCTGGAATGTCGTTATTACTTATAAAGTCCAAAAGTCGGCCGCAGAATCCGTTGTGGATAGAATAGAAAAAATGGGTCGACGTGCATGGGCTGTCAAAGTGGATGTTGCGAACGAAGATGAAATATATGCGTTGTTTAGAAAAATCGACACTGAATATGGACGATTAGATGCTCTGGTTAATAATGCTGGGGCTATTACAGGTATCACCTCGTTTGTTGATATGTCGCCAGAACGAATGCGTGAGGTTTTTAACATCAATGTGATTGGTTCCTTTATTTGTGCGCAGGAGGCTGTAAAGCGAATGATCTTAGGCTCGGGCGGGCAGGGGGGGTCAATTGTTAATGTCTCTTCAGCAGCTTCTCGTATTGGCTCACCGAATGAATTTATAGACTATGCTGCATCGAAAGGAGCGATCGATACATTCACGTTGGGGTTGTCCAAGGAGGTTGCAAGCGAAGGTGTAAGAGTGAATGCTGTGCGCCCAGGTCTTATCAGTACAGATTTACATGCCGATACAGGTGATAAAGATAGACCAGAAAAACTGAAGCAGTTTATACCGATGCAAAGAGCTGGAGAGCCGTCTGAAGTTGCAAGTGCTATAGTGTGGTTGATTTCTAATGAAGCATCTTATGTAAATGGTGCATTACTTGATGTGGCGGGCGGACGTTAATCGTAACACCGCATGTTAAGGCAACAGATGCGGGCTAGGTGCTGGATTATGGCGGATTGCAGTGCTAAAAGCCGGCACGCATTCTTTTAAGAATGCGTGCCGGCTTATGTTGTTAAAAAGTTTTAGATTCTCTCGTCACCTGTCGCTTGCTCGGCTAAGGGTACCGCCACCTGATAAGGGGTTGGGTAATCATTCACATTCAGTACCAGTACGGGGCCAATTTGGTCGCCGTCTATCTGCTGCGCGTATTGAATATTGCCGATAAAGTGAATGGCTTCGGTTGGGTCCTGTTCACTGACTTCGAGTAATAGGTCATTAATCACTTCTTCGCGGTCGCGTAAACGCTGGCCTTCGCGCAAGGTTAATTGTGGCCACTCGGCGCTAATGCGCTGTACTTCACCGTAATTGTTAATGGCAACTCTTACATCGGATTGGCTCACAGGAAGCCCATTGAGGCTGCGTGGCACTATCACGTAACGGTACACTTCCATGGTTCTGCTGGGCTTATCTTCACCGGCTTTGGCGCCCGCTGCCATCTGTTTGGTAATAAAAGGCTTGGCCATTTCGCGGCTATCAAAACCTAGGTCGTTTAATATCGACAGCACTTGTTTTTGAGCTTGGTCCGCTGGAATAGCTCGGGTGTTTGCGTCTTTATCAAAGTTCCACGAGCGGTCGCGATTAACGTAACCTATTTTTGATTTTTCGGTATCGATGCTTAGCGCGCGAATGCCGTCGTCAATATCGGTGACTTCTTCGGGGGCTTCTAGGCTTATTTTATCCTGCAGTGCATTGGCTAGGCGGCTGAAGCTTAGCGCGCTTATTGGATCGCGGCCGGCATAGGGTTTTAATAAGCTTTCATCGTATTGTGGTAGTGCTTTTTCAATCAGTGCTTTTAACTCTTCGGTAGAGGCTTTTTCGGGGGTGATATTTTCCAGCAACATTTTAGCGTTTGTGCGTGAATCTAGCCCCGGTTGTTCTTGCGATAATACCGGCGTAGCTAAAAGCGCTGCGGATACAATAGTTGATAACGCGAATACATTTTTAAGTTTCATGATTAATCTCCTTATTAATTGTTTAGGTCGCTGCCGATTACGGTTTCTGCTTGTGGGTCGCAGCCTTCAATGTACATAACGCCCCACCATCCAATATTGTTGGGGTCGCTCAATACCCTGTTGTAGCGCTCTTTGCCAATGCGATCCCACATATCGTTGTGGTTGGCACCAACGGCATAGGCAACAGGGCATTGGTCGTCGTTATTTTGAATGTTCGGGACATACATATTATCTAGCCACGAATCGGCAATGGTTTTGGAAAATGCGTCTCTGGCGAAGTCGCGATAATCGTTTATTAGAGTTTGACCAATCCACATTAAACCGTGAAAGCCAGTAACTTGGTGGGCGCCATCAAATGCGCGCCACCATGAGGACCATTGGTTGTCGTCCATGCTTTGGCACGAGGAAAGGTGCAAGAATTCTTGATCAAAATCGCCAATGTCCATTTCACTGCGGCGAATATTACAATTGCCGCCACCGGCTTCATTCACGCGTACGCGGCCACCATAATCATTACCCGTTTCAAAGCCGTGCAACGCTAGCATTACCGCATCGCCTTCATCCATATGGGCTGAATCGTTACCCCAGTTTACAATGCTGCGGTCGGCGAATTGGCTATTGCGAATGGAGCCATCTACTTGTTGCCCGTCGCGGCTATAGGCATCGCTACAGTGCCCGCCAATGCACCAACCAAAAAAATTAACACCTTTGCGGGTGATTTCGTCATACCAGGCGTCGGCCATATCGTCCCATGAATTTCGCGTGCTGCCGCTACAGCCCGCATTCCATGTAGTGATAGCATAGCTTTTGGCTTCGTATGCTGCGTTTGCTGGTGCTAGTGCGCCATATAGACCAATAGATATTGCACAGCTTAAAAGGGTTTTCAGTTTCATTGTTATTTCTCCTTCAATGGATTTTTCACTTAGCCACTTGGCTGGTGTGTATTCATGATAGGTTTTGGCAGCGCGCTTGCCAGTGACGAAATACCCAGACGATTGTGAAAAATTACCAAAAAAAGTAACGTAAGCTATAACGGCTTTAGGCCCCAGTGCTGGAACAGCCGCTAGGAGAAATTTGTATGATGTGGAATATCTTAATGCACACCCCGTTATGGGTTTATGGCTTGTTTATTGGGCTAATATGGCTGGGTTGGCGGCAAAGCCGTGATCGCAAAGTTAGCGTTTTTACGCCTTTTATAATGCCTATAGCGCTGTTGTTTTTATCATTATTTGGTGTAGTTTCAGATTTTGGCTTTGGTTTTTACAATATTGCCCTTTGGTGTGCGGCGTGGGCTGCGGTAAGCGGGGTAGGGTACTTATATAAGCGCAATGGCCAAGACTATTATGATGCAAAATCGAAAGTGTACTTTCTGGCGGGAAGTTGGTGGTACCTAGTTTTTATATTGCTTATATTCTTGCTTAAATATTGTGTGGGGGTATTTGTAGCATTAAAGGTGGGCTTTGTTCGGGAGTATTGGTTTGTGCATGCAATACCTATTTGCTATGGCGCTTTAAGCGGAGTGTTTTTTGTGCGTAGCCTACATTTAATGCGCTTGTTTTTTGCTAAATGATGCGGTGCTTTTCTTTAGATATGCCCTTTATGGTGCAGTTGCCATTGGCTGGCGAATAATTGTTTTCCAGTTTTCAGGTGCGGCGCGGCGAATATCACTGAGGTAAATTTCGTGATGTTTGCCGGTAAGTTTTCCGCCATTTTCGTGGATAAAGGCATGTACTCGCTCGACGGTTGGGCCTTCTTCTGTGAATGGGCCAACATGAAGGGTTTGTGCGCATAAGCCTTCTTCAAATGCTTGGTAGCGCAGCTTATCGATTGCGGCTAGGTTTTTCTTGGTTTTAACTTGTGCAATTGCTTGTGCGACTATGTCTTGGTTGATGATTTCTGGCTGCATTATCATCATGCTCCAAATCCAGTTTGATGGATTGTTATTGACAAAATCCATCATATCTTCGGCCCACCACAAACCTTCCAGTGGCATTACGCCATAATCAATGCCCCCCTCAGACTTTTTAACCATAAATTTTAATGTATAAGCAACGCTAGAAAGCGCTTCAATGGCTTGTTGGTGTGTAGGGGAGCCCGGCTCACCTTGACCATCTATGCTAAGAAAGTGCATCTTAGGAACTTGAATGCTAACCACTTTTTTGGCCGAGCAGCGGTAATATTCTTTTAACTCTTTTTTATAGTCGATCTTTTGCATGTTTTTCATAGTAGTGGCTTTATGTGGTGGAGGTAATTATATCGGTAAATAAATGGTAAAGGTGCTGCCTTCGCCAAAAGTGCTTTTACAGTCAATAAAACCGCCATGCAAGCTGGTAAACTCGTCGACCAAAGCAAGGCCTAGGCCGGTGCCGTAGCCATGTATATATTTGGTATCTTGGTCGATTTTTTCGAATCGGGTGAATAGCTTTTTTAAATCTTCTTCGCGAATGCCCTTGCCGGTATCTTTTACTGAAAGTGCGCAATAGGCTTTGTTGTCAATATTGGCGGTTTCTACACTAAGCCATATATCGCCTTTGTCGGAATATTTTATGGCGTTTGATAATAGGTTGTGAATAATCTGTGTTACACGTTGTTCGTCAGCCTGAATAGTGCCATAACTGTTGGTTTTGGGGGAGTGCAGGGTAAGGCCTTTTTTTTGCGCGTCTTCTTGTAGGTCTTCTAGGCAGTGGTGTAAAAGCGCATCAATGTTGCAATCGCCAATTTCAATTTCCATTTTACCCGATTCAATTTTGGATAAATCAAGGATGTCATTAATCAGGTTATTGAGATGCAAGCCGTTGCGGTTAATGGAGCGCAAGGATTCTATCCCTCGTTGATCCAATACGGAGGAATAGCGTTTAATTAGCCTTGTTGAATAACCGTTGATGGCATTTAAAGGGGTGCGCAGTTCGTGGGATACATTCGCCAAAAAAAGTGTTTTTGCCGCATTGGCCTCTTGCAGTGCTGCGGTTTTTGTTTTGACTTCTAAATGGAGTGTTCTGTTTAGTGTGCGTAAGAAAACTAAGCGGATAAGGCCATAACTAAAAATTAATCCGACAATGGTATAAAGGGTATACGCTAACTTGCTGCGGCTTAAAGGCGGTGTAATATTGATATTTAGGCTGCGTTCTTGTGTCGACCATTCGCCATTGCGCTTTTTGGCTTTGATCACCAAGCGGTATTTTCCTGCATTTAGATTGGCAAAGCTAGCGCTGCCGTTGCCAAAGTGATCGATCCATTGGCTATCGTGGTTTTCGAGTTTATAAGCGAATTCGGTATGGCCGCCAAAACTTAGGTTTAAGTTTGCAAAGCCAACCTCAAAAAAATTGTCGCTTTCATTTAAGGTGAGCGTGGTTGTGTAGGCTACATCTTCTATGAGTTGCTGGCCTGCTCTATTGATTGTTGTTTTTTTGCCCAAAATATCGAGATGGGTAAGCTCTATTTTGGGGTCGTCTGTGGGTAGCGTTAAATTGCTTGGGTTAAAACTAATCAGCCCGTTGGTTGTGCCGAAATACAAGGTGCCATTTTTTAATGCCAGTGAAGCGTTGCGGTTGCTTACATCGCCGGCTAAGCCGTCCCTGAGTGTTAGGATGGTTTCAACGGCTAGGGTTGTAGGGTTAACTTTGGCGATGCCTGCGAGGGTGCTTACCCAAATAAAACCTTGCTTATCTTGCTGTATGGCGGCAATGGTATTGCTTGGTAGGCCGTTATCTTGGTTTAAAGTTGCGTGTTGGTTTGCTTCTAGTGACCATTTAATAAGCCCGCTACCTTGAGTGGCTAGCCATAAATCATTATTTGAATCGGTAAAAATAAGCCTGATGCGTTGCTCGGCCAATAAGCTGCCTTCAAAGGGTGTTTTGTGGGTGAAGTGATGGTTGCTGGGGATAAATTGATTAGCCCCATTTTCGGTGCCAACCCAAAGCTCGCCTTTATTGTTTTCTCCAATACTTAACACGTAGTTAGAGCTAATGCTGTGGTTTTTTTTAGGGTCGTTTTGGTATTGTACGAAGTTATCGGTTTTTTCGTTGTAGCGGTACAGGCCGTGGCGTTCGGTACCTATCCAAAGTGTTTTGCGGCTATCGAGGTAGCTCGCCCAGATGTTTTGGCCGTGAAAGTTTTGCGCTGGCCCGTAGGTTTTAATATGGCCAGTTTTTTTATTCAGCTTGCCCAGCCCGCCAGACCAAGTGCCAACCCAAAGGTGCCCGTTGGGGCCATCGGCCAGTGTGGTAACTGCCGAAGCCGGCAGAGAATTTTTATCGCCTTTTACATGAGGGTAACGGGTAATGCTGCCGTCTTTGTGATGGATGCGATTAAGGCCGCCTTCTGTGCCTACCCAAATATCGCCAGTTGCATCTTGATGCAGCGATAAAATGCTGCTGTTGCTTAGCGAGTTTTTATCAAGGGGGTGTTGTTGCCAGCTTTGAAATTGCTCTGTGGACGGGTGGTAGCGACTTAGCCCGCCAGGAAAAGTAATAAACCACATATTGCTGTGGGCGTCTTCTGCGATAACGCTCACGGTGTTGGATATTAGGGAGCGTTCGTCAAAGAGGTCGTGCTGATAATGAATGAAGTCACGCTGTGCTGGGCGGTAGCGGTAGGCGCCGCCTTTGTCGGCACTGACCCAGAGTGTGCCGGTGCGATCTTTTGTGATGTCGGTAATAATGTCGCTAGTGATCTCCCCCTGCCTGTTGGTTAGCGTGTGGGCTGTAAAGCTGTTGCCGTCGCTATTGAGACGGCATAAACCGCCGCCCCAAGTGCCAACCCATAAGGTTCCATCTTCGGCTTCGGCAAGGGCCCGAACATCGGTATGGCATAAGCTATTGGGGTTATTCGGATTGTCGCTAAAGTGTGTAAAGCTATTGTGCTGGCGGTTCCAACGGCTTAAGCCGGTATCTTTATAACCAATCCAAATATTGAGTTGGCTATCTTCAAAAAGCGCGGTTACATGATCGCTGGAGAGCGCATTGTTAGATAAACCATTAGGATCTGATTTCCAGTGCCCGATTTGCTCGTGCTTGCCATTAAACTTAATAATTCCACGGGTTGTCGCGGCGTAGATGATATTACCGTCTGCTTCAATTACATCGCTGATGTAATCATTTTTAAGGTAATGAGTGAATGTGTGGTACCGCGCAGAGAATCGGTTGAGCCCGCGGCTAGTACCCACCCAGATTTCACCGCGGTGATCAACAGCAAGGCTGATAGCCCACTCACTACTTAGGCCGTGCTCGGAGCTGAAGCGCTGAATGCGGTCGCCGTCAAAGCGTTTTAAGCCAGATTCTGTCGCCAGCCAAATAAAACCCTTGTGGTCGAAGACTACATCCTCGATGGCATCAAGCTTATCTTTTCCGTTTTGGCTTTGGGTAAAGCGTTGAACTAAAAGGTTTTTAGAGCTTTCAGCCAAAACCGGCTGCATGACGCCTGCGCCACAGCAAAAAAACACACCTACAATAACAATCACGTGTCTCAGCATTCGAGTGCGCGGCACCTACCTACCGGTAATCAGTAATTCTTCTATAGAGTGTAGACGCTGAGTTAGCTTTCGTATTGCTGAACGGTGTTGGCTTTAGGTTGCGTGTTAGCGGGGATATGTCGCGTGTCAAATCGGCACGGGTTTCATCTTTTTATCACGGTGTAATACAGTTTTCGCCCTGCGGGCTATGTATCATAAGGCGTCTAGGGGTGTTATATTTTGACCCTAAGGGCCGGTAGTACCGCACGGCCCAGAGTTAAGGGTTTTTTTTGACAGCCACTTCACTTTTAAGTCGTACTCAGCGCTTGCACTCTATAGCGTGTGCCGCCCAGCAAGATGCTGTTGGCAGGCCAGATCAACGCAAAAGCTGTATTCGTAATGGTGATAGCGAATAGAGTCATTCAATTATTCACCGCACATAGAAGAAAGCATTATGAGTAAAGGTACTGTTAAGTGGTTTAACGCGGACAAAGGTTTTGGTTTTATTACTCCTGAAGACGGAAGCAAAGATTTGTTTGTTCATCACTCAGAAATTCAAGCGGGTGGCGGATACGCAACATTAAACGATGGCCAAGCGGTTGAGTTTGAAGTTGGCCAAGGCCAAAAAGGCCCATGTGCGAATAAAGTTGTACCTGTTTAAGCGACACGCCTAAATAGATAGCCCAGTTCCAGCGTTATTCTTATTTTGTGCGGCATAGCGAATATGCTGCGGTAATTAGTAAGGTTTAGCTGGAGGTGGCATAAATATATGGCCTTCATGGAAGAAGGCTATATCTTTCGGTATTACCCCTGCACGCCCATTCTTGCTGTAACCTTTTTGTTACAATTGCCATAGTTACCCCTTTTTCGATTCAATCAAAACGATAACCCCTGCTTGACATGCCCTTGGCGACCTTCGTTGATGTGTATTTCAGCGAAAATGTTAGCTATTGCGGTGAATTTGGCGAGGCTATGCAGCACTAAGCTTGAGGCGCTATGAAACAAGAAACCATTGAAAACCCCTTGGCTAAGCTCCCTGATATCCTAAAAAAAGATTTAGACAGTAACCTTTGTGTATGTAATGAGGTTGTAAAAATAGATATCATTAATGCAATTGCAGGCGGCGCCAATACACTGGATGCAGTAACACATGAAACCTATGCGGCTGATGGTAATGGCTGCTGTGCTCAACAGGTAGAGCGATTAATCGAATGCATTTGGGCTTAAGGCGTAAAGCCTGTGGAACCACGATGACTGAACACGCAAGGACAATAATGACGTATTTACTCGCAGGGATATTGATAATGACACTCACGATTAAAGCATATGCGGTAACCCCGCTTGTGCAGCGAATGGATGAGTTTTGTACGCCATGTAACGATAAAATAGCGACCCAAACCGGTAGCTATATTCTAGAGAAAGGCGAAGAAGCGTTAATAAGCCGTGCGTGGTTAGCCGAGAACGCAACCCAAACAATTGACGTGCAATATTTTATTTGGAGCACCGATAATATCGGGATTCTTGCCGGTGAAGCATTGCTTACGGCGGCAGAGCGCGGGGTGAAAGTTCGCGTGCTGGTGGATGATTTATTAGTGGATGCGCAAAGCCAAACGCTATTAATATTGGCCGCGCATCCGAATGTATCAATTAAAATTTATAACCCTCAGCATTCGGTGGGGGTCTCTTTTTGGCGGCGGGTAAAAAACGTTTTAACAAATTTCCATGGCGCCAACCAGCGTATGCACGATAAGGCCGCTATTTTTGATGGCGTTATAGGTGTAACTGGCGGCCGAAATATGGCTGATGAATATTTCGATTACGATCACGACTATAACTTTCGCGATAGAGATATTCTACTGGTTGGCCGTGCAGTTAAAGATATGAGCGCTAACTTTGATGAGTTTTGGGCAAGCCCGTTATCTGTTGATGTTGAGGACATTTTAGCTGAAGAAGTGGGCGCCATTGATGACGCGCAAATACAGTCTCATATAGAAACGCTTCATGCCTATGCGCAAGACGAAGCCAATTTCTCGCCCCTAGTGCGCGATATGCTCAAAAACCTGCCTAAACATTTTGCAGAAATCTTTAATAATATGCAGTGGGGAGATGTTCAGTATATTAGTGATACTCCTGGTAAAAACGACGGCAGTGCATTTTTGGCAGGGGGTGGAGAATCTACTGACCTTTTAGCTAAGCAACTGTTATCTGCCAAGCAGCGCATTCTTATTCAGAGCCCTTATCTCGTGTTTCCAGAGGAGGGGATGGACCTATTACAGAGCTTATTAGACCAAGGGATTAGTGTTGATATATCCACCAACTCGCTTGCCTCTACTGATAATTTAATGGCTTTTAGTGGTTATGCTAACCAGCGAAAAAAACTATTGAAAATGGGCGTAGGACTCTACGAATTTAAACCCCACCCAGAAATACAACAACAGCTGGTACAGCGCTACCCCGCATTAAAAGAGAACAACCCAATCTTTGCTATTCATGCAAAAAGCATGGTTATTGATGAAACTACAATTTTTATCGGTACCTTCAACTTAGACCCGCGCTCGGCCAACCTGAATACAGAGGTGGGTGTACTGATCGAAAACGCCGTATTAGGTGAGCAGTTACAGCAAAGCATACTGAACGATATAAAGCCGGAAAATAGCTGGAAGATAACGCCGGAATACAACCCTGATAAGGAAGTGGGGCCGGGAAAGCGTATGAAGCTGTGGTTTTACCGGATTTTGCCTATTGGGCGGTTGTTGTAGTGGCGTTTTGGTGCGGAGTATTGACAGGAGCGCTTTAGAGGCTGGCACTTGCAATGGTTGGCAGCTTTTAGTAAGCGAGGGCCCTGAGAGTACCCTAGAGGGGACTGCTTTAGGTTCATTGGGGGTTGATTCTGTAATGTTTTGTAAAAATGTGAATCTAAGCGTGAAGATTTTGAGGCCTCTGAGATATTTAACGTCTCTCCTCTCTGCGATTCCGCTATCATTGCGCCTTTTGGGTGAGGTCAAGGCTTGTCTCTTCGTATACTAGAGCGCTTAATAAGCCGGCAGTTGATGGCTTTTCTCTTTGTTGGCGGTTCTGCCACCTTACTGCAGTTTGTATTGCTCATGTTACTGGTCGAGGCCTTCGGGAGTGGTAAGGTCGTAGCATCGGCATCAGCGTATTTATTAAGTGCGGTGTATAACTATTTACTGAACTACTATATTACTTTTGACAGTCAGCAAAGCCATTGGGCGACATTACCAAAGTTTATAGTGGTGGTTGCTGCGGGGGTTGTGGTGAATACCTCTGTGTTTGCGGCTGCTTTGCCGTACTTACCTTACCTTGCTGCTCAAATCATAGCGGTTGTGGCTGCATTGGTAACTAATTACTTTCTGCACAAATTTTGGATATATCGGAGAAGAGAATAATGACACAAGCTCCATCTCTCGCAATTGTTGTTCCCTGTTATAACGAAGAGGAAGTACTGTCGGAGACATTCTCTGTATTGGATGGTGTTATTAGCACACTCATCGAAAGCAATAAGGTTGGAGCGGACTCTAAGCTGTATTTTGTTGACGATGGTAGCAAAGACAAAACTTGGGAAATGCTAGAGGGCAAAGCGCAAGTCGACGAGCACGTAGTAGCGATTAAGTTGTCCCGTAACAAGGGGCATCAAAACGCACTTTATGCCGGTTTATGTTCAACAACGGAAGACCTTGTAGTAAGCATTGATGCCGATTTACAAGATGGCCCCGAAAATATTGAAGCTATGGTGGACGAATATGCCAAAGGCTTTGAGGTTGTTTACGGTGTGCGCTCCGAGCGCAAAACCGATACTTTCTTTAAGCGTTTTACGGCAGAAGGCTATTACCACCTTATGCGCAAAATGGGGGTGGACTTGGTATTTAATCATGCCGACTTCCGCTTGATGTCTCGCAAAGCGTTAGAGGCATTCAAAGAGTACCCTGAAGCGAATTTATTTTTACGTGGCATTGTGCGTGAAGTCGGATTTTCTTCGTCGACCGTAGAGTACGAGCGCCAAGAGCGCTTTGCCGGTGAGAGTAAATACCCTCTTCGCAAGATGTTAAGTTTTGCATGGGAAGGGATTTCTTCATTTTCTACCGTGCCGTTACGAGCGATCACAATCATGGGCTTTGTTGCCGGACTGTTGAGCTTGGCAATGATTGTGTGGGTGTTAGGTGTTCGAATTTTTACCGACAGCGCCATCCCTGGTTGGGCTTCTATTCTTTTGCCTTTACTGTTTATTGGTAGTGTTCAGTTAATGTGTTTGGGAATTTTGGGGGAGTATATGGCGAAGATTTATGCTGAGGTTAAAGGTAGGCCTAAGTATCATATTGAGAAAAAAGCACTTTATGATAAGCATTAAACTACTAAAACAGCTCGTTAAATTTGGCGCTGTCGGAGTTCTGGCGTCAGGGGTGCACTATGTCGTTGCCTTAACCGCGAGTACTATTTTGGGGTGTAGCTTGCAGGCGAGCAATTTAATGGGGTTTAGTTGCGGCTTTATTATTTCCTATGTTGGGCAGGCGTTTTTTACTTTTGGTCATGCTTTCAGTTGGAAAACGTTGTCGAAATATCTTTTACTGGCGTGCTTTACGTATACCTTGTCGGTGCTGATTGTTACGCTGCTAAGTGGTTTTTTACCCCCGGCAGGATTGTTTGCCGTGACGGTAATGCTAATTCCGGTTTTTAGTTTTTTGATTAGTAAGTTTTTTGTTTTTCGAAGGACGTAGCAATCTGCGCGTTAATGAAGACTACAGTATTTAATATCTTGCATGGCTGTAAAGAGGTTTTTTTGAATCCTTCCTGAATTAGGGGCGAGCGTTACTCGATCGTAGTCATGGACTTTTGTATTTCAAATTTTTTCGTTAGTCTTTCATTGCGGGGAAGGTCGGTTACTGAATGTAGTGACTTTCCAGTAGAGTGTTTTTTTGCTGCGTCTAGATAGTGCCTTTAATAATACGATGCTCTTTTCTGGTTTTACTCGACTCCTTTTATTGAAAGTATTGTTAAGTGTGAGGCGCTATCTGTTCTCGCGTAAGGGCCTTCTGTGTGAATCGATTCCAAGTGCCCATCGTTGCCGATCGCGTATCTAGATTTTTGATTTAAATCGCTGGCGATAGAAATAGCAAAGTCATATATTTCTGCCATAGTGCTGGGGTGTTTGTCTAGTGTGTAACCTAGTGACTCGTTTTGGGTAATAAAGTATTTTTCTATGCTTTGATCTGATACAACGTGACTAAATACTTCATTCACGGATACCGACGAAAATCCCCATGATATTGAATAATTTAGATAGTATTCTTGTGATGTTCCTAGGGGTTTCGATTTTAGATTTTCTAATGTTGCAGTGTGCTGATCGGGGTTGTAAAAATCATTTAGAGTGAATTGTAGTGCTTCGTCGCCACTTTCCTCAAAATATTCAAAGCTTTCGGGGTATCCGTACTCTGAGTTATAGCTGACTTCTCCGATGAGTAGTGTATTTTTAATCTTCGAAGAGATAATATCAAATGTGTCATCGATAGTGTATGTGGTGTTTTTTGCTAGGTCTATGTATGAATATGGGCCAAATATACTCGAATGTTCCGATGGGGATTGAAGCGCGTTCGTTACATCACCAGACTCGACAATAGAGATTATTTCGTGTATCCGCTGCCCGTTACTAATGCCGTGCTCGCCGCCGCTAAAGCTTATATTTATTCGGTAATTGCTGGGGCCTACTTGCTCCCACTTTTGCCTTGCTAGCGTTAAAGTTTTTAAATTCTTGGCGGCTTCTCCCGTCTCGGCGCCAATAGTTTCTGAGGTGCTAATGCTCGAGTTCGATGTGCCTTTGCAGCCTGCTAGTGATGCTAGTATCAAAAGTAACATTATGTTTCGCATGTAACACCTTCTTCGTATGTTGTTTTCTTGAGTATATAATTTTAAAATTATATACTCGGCCAATGCTCGAGACTGTAATTTTTTGTATGGACTATAGTTTTTGGGGATGGGATGCTGGCGGTATGGTACCCTTTTTGATTAAACTTCCGGCCTGTACCCTCGTGAGGGCTTGAGAGGATTGGTCGGTTCAACCTGCTGGGGATTGTAAATGGTAAGGTGAAATTATTATAGATTTACCACCCCGCCGGACTATTATGTGGCTAGTCGAATTCTTTGAGACCAAAAGTCTCTGTGCTTAGCCCCGTTAGTTAGTGTCCGGTACGCCTGTGTTCGTGCTTGTGGGTGTAGGCTCTAATCGGCCATCCTTGAGTGAAAAGTTATCGAGGCTAAGTGCTTCCAATTTGTCGGCACCCCAGGGTCACTTTGAGGTATTGGCTTGCTTAGCTCTTCTCATTTCAACTCTCATCTCCTCTGCAAGTGCATGGGCATATGTTGAAGATATGTGCTTGTGATCTCGGTAGTGAATAATGTAGTCGTCTTCAGCCAAGCATACCCCCTCAGGGCATACATACCTGTTAAGGTCTAATGGCATTGCATTGTCATATTTTTGGAGGGCTTTCTGTTGAGCCTTCCAAACGGGGTCTTCTTTTTCCGGCTCAATCCGTGATTGACAATTTTCGTGCTTATCTTGATCGTTAGAATATTTTGATAAACATGTCGGAGCATTAAAATTTAATACCGGAGTACCTCTGATTAGATAAACTTCACCAACAAATGGGCTAATTTTTTGTAGGACTTTTTCGGTGCCGTATTCCCATTGTTCTAAGGTGTAATTATAGTAATAAGCGGAGCCGAAAATCATAATGTCGGGCTTTATTATTTGTATCATGCTAAAGGCTGAAGACTTCCATTCCATACATTCAGTATACTCTCGTTTTATGACGTCGTCGTAAATAGACTCCCCGTTGATTGGGCAGCTCGATTTAGTGAGCACAAGTAGCCGCCAATCCTTATTGTTAAAGATTTTCTCGTAGGCTGAGAACCACTGTAAGCCGATGCTATCCCCCATGATTACAGCTGTCTTTTTTGCGTTGGGATTTCCAAATTCACAGAGCACAACGTGAGAACTACGGTGATAGTCATCACAATTCATGTCATAAATGCGTGGCTGGTCGTTGCGCGCTTGTTCGTATTTACTATGCTTATTATTGTCTAGCGTATATTCTAAATGAGTGGTCCATATATAAGCCGTGCAAAGAAGAACCGCAGTTAGAGCCCCTGATCTTATCAATGTACTTGTGCTAGTTGGGAAGAAGTAAGTGCTATAGCGCGCCGGTTTTTCTATTATATGATATGTGGCTATTGCTAGTGCCAGTGATAAAAAAATCATGGCTATAGTTGTTGCGCTTTCTTCTGGGTAAATATGAGCTCCCAATACAAAAACGGGCCAATGCCAAAGGTACCAAGAATAAGAAATATTTCCGAAATACCTACAGATAGGGTGGGAGAGGAGCCGTGATAGTGTCGTGCGCTCCCCGCTGCCTGCGTGACCAGACCAAATCAATAATGCTGCGCCGGCAGTTGGGGAAAGCGCATATATTCCTGGGTAAAGGCTGCTATTTTTTAATGTAATTACACTTATCAAAATTAGACTGATGCCTCCCAGTGAAGCGGTATTGCGGCAAGCCAAGGAGGCAGTCGAACATTGCGTTATGGCGATAAATACCAATGCACCTAAGGCAAACTGCCATGCGCGGAGTGGCATCATATAAAATGCGACTTTAGTGTGGTTTGTGTATGTGCTAAATACATTAACTATTAAGCTTAAGGCTATGATTGCTACCAACATAACCTTTAAAATTTTTACCGGATATGATTTTTTCTTTGTGATCGTGCTAAATACAATAATCAATATTGGCCAGACTAAGTAAAATTGCTCTTCAACTGATAAAGACCAGGTGTGTAAGAAAATGTTGTTTTCGGCTCTTATTCCGAAATAATCGATATTTAAGAGCGAGAAATAGAAATTGCTTATCCAGAGTAATGAGCTAAACGCAGACTCGGCTTGGCCCACTTGATCAACCGTGGGTAAAATAAAATAAGCAGAAATGGATGCACCGATTAGCATTGTGGCAAGTGCGGGTATTAATCTTTTGGCGCGCTTAGAATAAAAACAAATCAGATTAACTTTTCCGTTTTGATTGTATTCATTTAGTAGTAAGCCAGTAATGAGGAAGCCGGAAATAACAAAAAAAATGTCAACCCCAATATAGCCACCAGTGAAAAATGAAATATCAGCGTGTGAAAAAATAACAAGTACAACGGCAAGTGCTCTGATGCCATCTATGTCTTGACGGTAGCGGATTAGCGGATTGATTTTCTACTCTCCCTATTTTTGAACTTAAGTCTTTCAGTCTAAGGTGGTGATTTGCTACCCTTTAGCCCTGAGTCATATAGCTCAGACTCCTCAAACGTGTAGCCACGAGATTTTAGCCAGCATTTTCCATGTATCGCAGTATTTTTATGCCTTTTGGTCGCGAAGGTAAAGCCGTGACACTTAGGCTCCTGCATGCATACTTTTTTACATTCATCGATTCCTCCGGAGGTTCGCACTTCTTTCAAGTCGCCTCCTGATAGGTCTGAATTAGCCGCAAAGACGACCTCATATTCTCGGTTAGTATCTGCTTGAAGTTTGAGGGCGGCTGCTAAGCTATAAAGCTTCATTTCTGATGTGGAATACTCATGCCCTTTATGCTGGATGACAGGCTCTGATCTGGATATTTCATGTAGTAATGAGGTGTCAATGGTCAAATTTTTGCGAATAATTCCGCTTGCTGTTAGCTCGTGTATAAGTTTTTCTGGGCGTGCCAGCGTAGAGATAGAGTCAAAGTCTGCTTTATAGAGTGGAAGTACTTCTCTTGCGAGGGCTTCATTATCGCTATTTTTTTCGGTGCAACCGAATAGTAATGAGATAAGAATGACGAGTTGTGGAAAATGGCGCATATGTAAATACTGTTGTTGTGCTTCTGTGCAAAAGGTGCAAAAAAATAAAAAGGCATTGTCCGATGCCTTCGCTGTGCTGTGGGGAGGAGGTTATCATGCACATTTACCGTAAAATGTAATATTTTGTAATACGGTAAATCTAATTTTGCCGGTGAGATGCAATGTGTTTTGAATTGTGAGTAGGCTTCGTCAGGAGCAGCGTATATAGCCTATTCTCCTGAGTCTAAAATGAGGTCTGCAGATAACCAGTTGAGGTGATCGCAGTGGCGGTTCTCCCCATAGTTGGATCGCAGAATCAGTTTTGACATGCCAGAGACATCTAAAGTGATTGATCGGTATTGGTTGTGAGAGAGTTTGCGCTGGTGTAACTCTTTTCCATCCCCTGCTATCGAAATGGTTAGTCCATCGCCACAGCCACCAGAAAAATCAGATATTCCGTATGAAATATTCATTATTTTCGAGTTTTCAGGTAAGTCAATAATATGATTACTGGATGCGTGGGTGCCAAATCCATCGCTGAAGAATACATTACCGCTCGATAGGTGGTCGCCAGTAAATGCCTTATTAACTTGGTTTTGGCGTACATCTTGAGTAGAGCTGATCAAAAAGGTGAGCGGGTTAACAATGCTGTCGTTGTATTGAGTCAGGATGAACTCCCTCAAAACCTTTCGCCCATCAGGTGAGTCGGCTGTAAAGGTTACAATATTGCTACCAAGATATAACTGCTTACTGTCGATAGTGATTTTTTGGCTGACCGCCTCCCAAAAGAATTTTAGCGTTTTTTGCTGATTTCCATATAGGGAGCGAGCAGTTAGAGAGGTTCTTGCATTTGGGGAGATATGAGCGTCGAAAATATAATTTTTCCCTTGTTTTTGAGGTGGGGCGATTTTAAAAAAACTATCGGCTCGCTCGATATTCCCGTTTGAATCTTCATGGAATACCTCTTTTGAATATAGTACGAGGTAATCGTTGTATTCTCTCTGAAGGTACTTTTTTAAATTATAATGGCGAGCATCATCGCCCTTCCGTATCACAACAATATTGGCTCGCTTTGCTTCGGGTGTTCTTACGCCGAAAACTATGCTGCCATATTTTAATACAGCCTGAAATGCGCCGTCAGGATTCTTAAACTCCACCGTGCTAATGTATTCATGCGGGTTATATTTAAGGTGAAATAATGTGGCGATATAGGGCTGATTGAGTGCATCTGATGCGTAAAGTACCTCGTCATCGATCAAATGTTGATAGGCGTCCTCTACAGCCTGTCCGTATCCTTCGAAAAAAAAGGCGCTAACTTGTTTTGCGTATTCTCCTGAATAGACTTTATAAAAGTGATATGTGGTGATTGAGAAAATTAGGCAAAAGGTAATAGCAATTGTTCGGTTGTATTTGAAAAGCTGGTAAAGGCCGTAAGCAAAAAATAGGATGATCGGGAATACAATGGTATTCATTCGGTGAATCGCTGGTGAGGATGTTCCCGATACTAAGAACGACGCTAAAAACCAAAAGAGTACAAGTGCGAAAGGGGTAAATGTTTTGGACTTAGCTACGCGAAAAATAATAAGTAGAGCGCCCCCGATGATAAGTGGCAGACTGTATTTAGGTAGGTAGCCAACATTGGGGGCGCTATTTTGGGTTTCATAGTCGTTGAAGTCTATAAACAGAATTTTGATGCTGTGGCCTAGGTGCTGCAGAGTGTCTTGGATAAAACTGCCACCATATATGGATGACATATGTGTGTATCTTGGGCTACCTGTGTATCTTGGAATCGATAATATACCGCTTTCGAATGCGGGGAGCTTATAGGTGTTAATAACGACAAAGGTAAAAATCGGTAGAGCAGTAACTACTAAGACTAGGGTGCTAATTGAAATGTTTTTAAAACTAAATACGCGAAACCCAATGCAGTAAATTCCAGCGAAAAAAAGAAAAAGAGGGATAACCAAATACGAGGGAGCATAGGCATAGAGCGATATGCCAAAGAACAAGAAGGACAAAGGTAAAAGACGCTTATGCTCGCTGGCCTTGACAAGAAAGTATACGGATATAAGCATGAACACAGGCAGGATGTTTGATTCTAACGCCCATCGGCTCACCATGATGTGCCATGGCGAAATCGCTGTAATTGCTGCAGCAAGAAGGCCAAAATTAATACCCTCTAAGCGCCTGCCTAGCAAGTACATAACCCACACTGCAATGCAGCCCAGCAGAGCAGGAGCAACTCGAATACTGAAGACGCTAAGGCCGAAGACTTTAATAAACGGCATGGATAGGTAAGCGAGCAGAGCATTTTGCCCGCTCCCCCATGCAATCATGTGTACGGGGTTATGAACCCCGTTTCTATCAATTCCGTATTCCAATAGAGCGTAGGCATCATAGCCCATAGAGGCTTCATCTTGATTTAGCCCACCGGGAAGATCGCCTAGCCAGATAAAGCGGGTTGCAATAGTGGTTGCCGCTATAAGAATAAAAGCGAAGAGCTGATACCTACTTAGTTCCTTTAACATAAGATCACTAACTTAATGCAAAATGTGATATGAAGCCAACAGAGCTAAATACAAAAATCGATTGGAGTGTTAAGCCCAGCTTGGCAAAGCGTGTATGACCATTAATTGAAGCCTTCCAGAGGCCATAATTGAAAATAATCATCAGGCTGGCAAGGGAGGGGATTATGTAGCGGAAGTCGATATTGACGGGAAAGGTCATCCTCATGTAGTAAATAGGCGCTACAAGCAATAGGTGCAGGGCAACAATCGGAAGAATAGCGCCTAAGTGGTTAACGTTAATTGAATACACGCTATACACCGATATAACCATCATTGCCAGAAATATAAAGCTCATTATCATGGCGCAGTTACGCGCTAGCCCGCCGTCAAAGCGCCATTCTCCAAATAAACTTGTCTTGCCTAGATAGTTGGCGAAATATTGGCGGCCAAGTTTGTCATCCCAGGGGGATGTGAACGGTTCGTTAATAAAGGTATTTATATCAACCCATAGATAGTTTTTGGCCTCGTTACCTACTTGGAGGCCTTTAGAGACGTTATTAATGTTGTCTATATAGAGGTGGGTTCTGTCGCCCTTTAGCTTTAGGGCTATGCCGGGGTAAAAAGTAAGGCCTGCGGCTCCAAGGAGGAGGATGCTAGGCAATATGCCCACGGCAATCGCTTTTTTGGGGAATGTAAACCCTGCGTTCCACCAGTGATAGAGGACAACTCCTGCACCAGCTAAACCGAGTACGGCAGCATTCGCCTTAGTGGTTACTGCCAATGCTGTAAATACGACTCCAAGAAGAAAGAAGTGGAATTTCGGTGTTAAGTAAAACTTATATATATAGTAGCTGGATGCAATGAATAGAAAGTATAGCTGGGGATCATTTCCAATGCGGGAGCTATGTAAAATAGCTCCTGGCCACACGCTTATACAAAGCATCGCGAAAAAACTATGTAGCCTAGGTGATGTGATATCGAAAAATCTTTGACTTTGATTCCTCGAGCGGAAGTGAGGGTTCTTTGTGTTGATTTCTTGAAAGAATAGCTCGATCAACTTTCCAGTAAATAGGAGAAAGCCAATTGAATACGTAAAGGAAGCGTATTGCAGCCATTTATAGCCATATGCTTTGTCATTAGGGGAAAACCATTGAGAAATTTCAAAAATTATCGAGTTTAGCCAGTAATAAAGTGGCGGGTGAAAGTATGCTCCGTCTACTGCTGCAGATAAGTCTGGTAGGGCCCACTCTTTTGTGAAGTGCATTATGTACTCAATATGTTCCCAAGTGTCATGCCCTCTCGTGTCAAACCCGGTGATTAGAACGTAAAACCAGCGAAGTAATACTCCTGTTGTAACAGCGATGCATAGCTCTTTTCGAAGCCGGCAAGCCTTTGCGATAGTGTATATTCCAATAGTCATACATAAACTTAATATTAACCAATATGGTACCTGCGCAATCCCAGTTACTGAGTTGTTAATTAAAATAGAATATTGCCCGCCGGTATCCATAAGTTCTATGCGGATATGATTCTTTTCTTGCGTGAAGTACGGCCTAAGGTCAATCTTAAAGCCTTTATTCCAGCTTGAAAGCTCACTTGCAGGTATATGACTTAGGTCGACAGGAAGTTTATTTATTGTTATTGATATAACTTTATCATCAGGGATTATGCGGAAAATATTTGAGCTCAATACTCCGACACTAATATATCCCTCTACGGTGAACTCATTGTTTTGTGGAGAACCAAATTTCCCGGAGTGAGGGATGCTAATTTGTTGTGTGCCTGATGGCCCCTTGAGGGTAAAGTCAGTATAGGTTGTGCTGTATAAAAATTTTGTAAGTAAAGCTATGATTACGACGATTATTATAAGAAGCAGCTTACTTTTCATGGTCATTCGTTGAATCTCTTTTTAAATCTAGATCGTGGCGAAGTAGTGCCAGTTCCTGGGTTAATCGCTTGCTTTGTTCTGATAGCTTTGAAATGACAGTAGAGTAGTGAATGAGAATTATGGTGATTGCCATTATGAGCATCAACAGGAGAGCTGTCGGTGCGTAGTGAATGCCAAGGAATGCAGCTAGGTATTCAAGAGCTGGCCGAAAAATGGATAGTGCGGTAAATAAAATTGAGGCTCCAATCCAAAGTAACGCATACTCTTCCTTTAGTCGTCTTTTTTTAATCAGGGTAAGAATAAAGAATAGTAATCCTAAACTTCCTAAAACTGAAAATAATTGTATGCGTTGTTCTGAGATGTTATCGCTTATATCGAACATAGCGTTACCTCTTTATAGTGGGGCGTATAGCTGTAATGAGTATTGAAAGTGTGACCTTAACCATGTAGTACGCGGATTTAAGGCCTCCAATGCTTGATTCCCCTCCATCCCGTTCCTCCATTCGTGTAAAAACTTCTTTTATTTTGAACCCATTTCGACCCAGTAATATAACGGCTTCCGGCTCTGGATAATCTACAGGGTATTGTTCTGAGAGAAGATCGAGGGCTTGTTTGTTGTAGGCTCTGAAGCCTGAGGTGTTGTCAGTTATTTTTTGCTTAATTAAAATCGAGTTAAGCCACTGGAAAAATCGAATGCCTATGCGACGCATTGCTGTCGATTTAAAGGTGGTTTCGTTATTGCCAACAAAGCGAGAGCCGATGACTACATCTGCTTCGTTCTTTAATATAGGGGCTGTAAGTTTGGGTATTTCTTCAGCTACATGCTGTCCGTCACCATCAAATTGAATAGCTATATCGCAATTAAGCCTTTTGGCAAATAAGAATCCGGTTTGAACCCCGCCGCCAATCCCAAGGTTGCAAGGAAGGGTTATTACATTCGCAAGGCCGGTAGCTTCAGCAACTTCTTTCGTTTTGTCTTTAGATGCATCATTAATGACGGCAATTATCAAGGTGTCATCATGTGCGTTAAGAGACTTGATTACTTTTTCTATACTTGCCTCTTCGTTGTACGCAGGCACGATGATGCAAATTTTAGGCTGGTCCATAGTGCCCCCTTAAAGATTGGCGGTGCATACTTACTTCAAAATATGCACTAGGAAAGTGAAAAAGTGTTATTTTTTGTAAAAATTACGCTTACTTGCTTAGCTCCAAAACCCCAAACACACTAGCATCAATATACCCACGGTTCTTGTCACCATTAACAGGTTTGATATCTATATCACCTATGAAGTGGTCACGTCCGTTGGGGCTGTCGCTGTCACAGTAGGCCATCATAAAGCCTAGTTTTTTACCTTCATGTAGCTTAGCCGGTTTTACGGCTTTTTCTTTTGGTGAGTACTCGTCTTTGTAGTTATCTGGGTAGGCGGCTAGTTGCACTTCCCAGTAGATCTTGCTGGGTGTCTCTGCGCTGCGCATCCATTGTGACTTAATGTGGTGAGGGTAAAGGCGCACGTTAGCTTTGCTGGCTTTTTCGTCGGCGTCGGTTAAGAACGGGCCCATATCTACCGCTTGGTTGTCGAGTGATACGTGGTAGGCAAAGGCGTTATAAGTAAATAAGTGCTTGCCGCCACTGTTGTCTTCATCGATAAAAATTTCTAGCGCGTCGTCATCCCAGTAGTGCTCTAGTGGATTTGGGTGGCTGTCGATTAATATATCGTCGCTAATTTCGGCCAGAATATACAGGTGCTGTTTTGTCCATACGACTTTATAGCGACCGCTGAAGTCTTCGTTGCTGCTAGGCGCGCTGCCAGCAGTGAGCTTATCTATATCCCGCCATGAGGCTTTGCTCCAGGCTGCGTCTTGCGGAATGCCGTCTATATCGGGTGCGCTTTTGGCGTAGGGGGCTTGATAGGTTGTTGCGGTTTCTGGTTTTACGCCAGCATAGGTGGGTACTGCGAATAAGCTGCTTAAAGCAATACCAGAAAAAAGGTGTTTGTAATAACTCATATCAAGGCCCTAAATACTGTGTCCTGAAGCGTACAGCTCCTAAATTGTATAACAGCGCAGTTTCATCGCTATTTCGGGGAGGAAGTGTATGGATAGAGCGCTGTCCTGTCCACGATACTGCTCACTTTTTAATGCTTTGCAATAAAGTCGCTAGTTATTTTCGTAGCTGAGTCGACAATTTCGGGCACGGTGGCATCAATGCTGACGAGTACCATGTCAGGCTCGTCTTGTGGTGCATCCATGCTGGCAAATTGGCTATCGAGCAGGCTAACAGGCATAAAGTGACCGGCGCGCTCGCTCATGCGCTGGGCGATAAGCTCTTTGCTGCCGTTCAAATATAAAAACAGCGTTCGAAAGCCCAGCTCGCGAAACTTCTGGCGATGGCTGCGCCTTAGGCCGCTATACGCCAGCACGCAACTTTTGCCGTCGCTTTTAATTTTTTCACAAATACTGGCAATCCACGGCTCGCGCATCTCGTCGGTCAGTGCTTTGCCTTCTGCCATATGGGCTTTGTTCTCGGCGCTGTGAAAGTCATCGGCCTCTAAAAAGGGCAGCTTGAATTTGTCGGAAAGCATCTGGGCCACGGTCGATTTACCGCTACCGCTAACGCCCATGCTAATAATTAAATAAGGTTGTGTCATTTGGGGGTCTACTTGTTGGGGTTCTACACTTAATGCGGCGGTGTCAAAGACGGGCACTAGCAAATGTCTTGCTGGTGCCCAGTCGAGTTATGCAATAGTGACTGTAACGCTGTAGGTTTTACCGCTTTCGAAGCCACTAATCACATTGGCCTCTACGGTGGCGCCTTCAACAGTGATATTGAAGGCGGTACCGCGTACATAGTTAATATTGAAGGTGGCACCACGGAAGAGGCGGGTAACGCTTGCCTCGTTCCACGCCTTAGGCAATTGGGGAGCAATTTCTAGGCCCTTCGCGCAGCCTTTAACACCAAATAAACCGTCGACTAATGATCGGTACACCCAGCTTACGGTGCCGGTATTGAATAGCTGGCTTGAGCGGCCGGCAGTACGAGGGAATTGGTAGTAAGCGCCGCGGTAATAATTGGGGATGTAAACAGGCATTTGTCCGCGCTGCAAATAATCTTCGGTATCGGGGCCTGGGATCATTTGGCGCAATAGCTTAAATGCACGTTCGCCCAGTTCGGCATTTTTACCGCCTTCGGCAACGTATAAGCTGTAGATGTAAAACACGGCGGCGTGGTTGTATACCGAGCCGTTTTCGGCAGAGCCTGGCCACTTCTGTGTTACGCGGCCAACGTCTTCACGCATTTTGGTGAAGGCGGGCGCGCACATGGCTACGCCATAAGGCGTTTCTAATTGCTCTTCAATGGCAGTAACCATTTTGGCTTGTTGCTCTGGTGTAACAATATCGGCCAGCATGGCCCAGCTTTGTGGGTTTAGGAAAATGCGGCCTTCGACATCTTTGCTAATGCCAAAAACTACGCCGTCATCGGTAATGCCCCTGCCAAACCAATCGCCGTCCCATAAGTGGGTTTGCACGGCTTTGGCAATATCGGCTGCGCCGCTTAAAAGCTCATCTGCGACGGCTTGTTGGTTGTGTTGTACGGCGACTTTGGCCCAAAGCTTAAGTGCGTAAGCGGTTGCTACTGATAGCCAGCCAGAAACGCCTTTGCCTTTATATCCCACCATGTTCATGGGGTCGCACCAGTCACCTTGGGCAATGTAGTTCAAGCCGCGTTCGTCGCGGTCTTTCAGTAGCCAGCGCATAGCGTTAGTGGTGCGCTCAAATACGGTGGCAACGTAATCGCCTTCGGCGCTTTTGACTGGCTCGTTTAAAATGTTGTAATCGCCGGTTTCATCTAAGTAAGCTTGCAAGCACACAGGCACCCATACGCAGTGGTCGGTATGGGGTATTTGGTTGATGTATTTAAGCTCTGCGTCCTCGTGAATCAAAATGCCATCGGGCATAGAGCCTGTTTCTTCTTGCTGACTTAATGCATGTAAAAAAGCAGCGCGGGTAACGCTAGGCATGATGTAGGTCATGCCCATGTTGTCTTGAATGTAGTTGCGCGTTTGCGGGTCGGTGGTTAAGCGGTTTACATCACCGTGATAGTAAACCTGGCGCCCCAGCCAGTTATTCACAAAGTTATCAAGGCCTTCGTCTGGCGTTTTGATTTTAAGCACGCCATTGCCTTTGGCAAGGTAGGCTGCGTAATCTTCGGCAGATTGCTCAAAGGCGCCATCGGCAAAGTACTTGTCGCGTAGCTGCTCAATATCGGCATCGCTATGGGCGGGGCCGAACAAAAAGCGGTATTGTTTTTCGGCGCCGTTTTCTAGGGCTTCACGGTATTGCAATACGGCAGCCGGTGTTTCGTAAATGGCATCGCCGTTGGCTAATTGCTCGCCTTGTAGGCCGTCGGGGTTGTGCAGGCCGCCTTCGCCCTCAAAGGCTTCGCGGGCTACTTCCCAGGAGGTAGGTTGGGTATTGTGCAAAAAGAAGGTTTTATCTTTTAGCGTTTTGATCATCGGGTAATCTTTTACCTTTTGATACGGCGTTATGCAGCTTGCCACAATGCCGCCTAGGTCTTGGCGGTACTGCGCGCTTTGGTTCATCCAGCTCATGTAGCCAATAGTAAAAAACGGGTAAATGCTCAATTTGCGCGCTTTACCACTCACGTTTTTAACCTTAAGGGACCACAGCTCTACAACATCTTTTGTGGGTAAGCTTACGGTTAGGGTCACCTCTACGCCGGCATCTTTCACAAACCATGTAATGTCACTTTGCCCTGCAGAAAAGGTAAAGCTTTCTGTTTTCTTACGTACAGGTTCATAAGGCGCCGAGAATATCTCGCCAGTTTCTTCGTCTTTAATGTATACAAAGCGCCCCGGGTGATGAGCAAAATAAGGTTGCTCCGGCTGCATAAAAGTCTTGGCTTCTAGGTTGGGGGCGTAGGCATACTTGCCCGGCTCAGGCTGCATATGCTGGGCAATAGCAAAGCCGCGGCAATTCACCTGAATCATCATTTGTTGGTTCCACAAGAACGCTGCGGCGCGCGGCATAGCTGTTGGGCTAGTAAGATTGTAGCGCTGGCCGTCTTCGGCGGCATGCAAGAATGGGGTGGTGGTCATAGCGGGGTCCTAGCTGTGCGTGAATCTGTTTTTGTACAACGAATTTGTATACATTAATACGTAAAAACGCCGCTAGCAAAATACTAGCGGCGTTTGGTGTTAGCGCGCTAATGCGTATTTACGCGTTGCGCTCTTGCAACTCTTTCTGAATGTCTTCGAGTTGTTTTGAGTCCAGCTTATAAAAAAGTAATGTTAGTGCGGTCGCTATTGCAAGAATACCGGGGATGAATGTCTGCATATATACGATTCCCATAAGCGATGCGCCATCTTGAATTTGGTTTGCCTCATAACCCATTGCCGCGAGAGCTGAAAGCAACACTGCAGAGCCAATAGTGCTGCCCATTTTTTGGGAAAATGTCGTAGCGGAGAAGGTCATCCCTGTGGCTCTTCTGCCTGTTTTCCACTCGTTATAATCTGCCACATCGGCATACATGGCCCAAGTAATGGGTGGCTTAAAGCCTAAAGCTACGCTGATCAAGAAGTTCATTATAAACATAATGACAATTTCTACAGGGATGGATGAGCTATCAAGAGTATTGCCGTCAGCGCTAATGCGTTTTACGCTAATGGTCTCTCCTTTGAGCGCCGTTATGTCTAGGTTCGCGCCGGGCTCTGGAAGTGTGACTTTCTTTTTAATGATCCAAAATATCTTATCGTGCCTTTGCCACTCATATTTATCTCCTGCATTGTGCTGTGAGCCTAAGAGGTCAGATGCATCTAGCGTTGTTTCTTGGGTGTCTTTCGTGGCAACCACACCTAAAGCATGGGGTTTTGGTATAAACGTAAATGCAATGCTGAGTGCGCCAACGATGATCAACATGATCATAAGGAGTTTTCGCTTATCTATAAAGCGTGTGACATAAGCGGCGGACATCGCGCCAAGCATTAACCCGAAATACTGTAAGCCAATATAAGTACCTAGCAGGTCGATTCGCTCTACAAAATACTTGAAGTAGTAGGCAGAGGAGCTTCCACGCAAAGTCATAGTCGTCATAAATACCATGGCTAGAATGAAAAGAATTAGCCATGGTTTGCAAAGCATTAAATCTTTGAAGTCGTTAAAAGGGTTGGTTTTTTCTTGATTCTTTGGTGGGGATACGCGCTCTTTGGTGCTAAAGAACGTAATGGCAAATAAGCATGATGCAATAATCGCGTAGACGGTCATTGTCATTTGCCAGCCATAGGCGCTATTGGTGTCGCCATCTCCAAAATACTCAGCGATTTCAGGTGTAGCGGCTCCCACGATAATGCTGCTGAAGTAAGCAAAAAAGAATCTCGTACTGTTGATTGCATTACGCTCTTGCGTGTTTGCCGTTAAAACGCCAGAGAGTGAGTTGTATGGTGTATTTAATATGGTGTAGACAAGCATTAACATGCCGTAGGTAGCATAAGCCCATATTAGTTTACCGGTATCGTCTAGGTCTGGGGTTGTCATGGTCATAATACCCGCCCCCATCATTGGTAAAGCGGCAAAGAGCAAATATGGCCGAAATTTACCCCAGCGCGTATTTGTCCTATCGGCTATGGCTCCCATTGCTGGATCTGTGATTGCGTCAACGATGCGGGTTACAGTGACCATCGTTGCGGCGGCGGCAGCGGAAATGCCAAAAATATCGGTGTAGAAAAACACCAAATATGAGCCAATAATGGCCCAATAAAAATTAAAACCAGCATCTCCAAGGCCATAGCCAATACGCTCACGCCAACTCAATTTGGCCAAGCGATCATTTGAATTACTTTGCGACACAATATCCCCCAGTGATTTCTTATATTGAAACGACAGTCAGCTGTCTTTCTTTTTAGTTATAAAGAGTCGTAGCTATTAATAGGTTCTTTAATAGATCGTTACTTCTCAAGGCGCCGCGTAGCATAAACAGCCTGTCGAGCGAAATCCAGCGACTAGGTACAGTTGGCGAGATTAAAAGTGCTTAGATTAATGCTAAAAAGTGTAATGCTAGCTAAGCCAGCTAAATTGCGTCGCCCTTGCCGAGGTGGGAGCGCTTAAATATCCGGCTTTAAAGTTTTTTAAAGCATTAATAAAAAAGAGCTTGCGCGGATGATTTAAGTGCCTATAATGCGCGCCTCCTCACGGGGTAAACGTCATCGAGAAGGGTTTCTAGGGCGTCCGTTGAGTAGGTCAAGTTGTTGTTTTTAAAGTGTTTTTATCTTTAAGGTTATTTGATCACTCGCTTGCAAAGCGTTTGGCGCTGCGTATAATGCGCGCCTCGCTCAGTCAGGCTGAGGGCAAGATGATTCGTTATTCATTCGGGTTGTTTGTTTGGCTGTTTATCTTTGGGTAGGTCGCCGAAAAAACACTGAAAAATAAATCGAAAAAAAGCTTGCAAGCAACACTGAAAAGCGTAGAATGCGCAACCCCGATACGGCGCAGCCGGAAAGGGTAAAGGATAAGAAGCTTAACGCTCTTATCGCTTTTTAACAAGACAGATCAAGCAAAGCGTGTGGGCGCTTGTGTAATTGTAAGTAAAAAATTAACGCAAGTGACCACAGCAGCAGTAATGCAGCAGTATTAACGTTAAGAATTATTTTTTGATGTTAAAAGTTATTTGCGTTCAAAAAGATTTGATCTCATCTATTGCTTAGGCAATAAACGAGATTGCTATATTTAAACTGAAGAGTTTGATCATGGCTCAGATTGAACGCTGGCGGCAGGCCTAACACATGCAAGTCGAGCGCGAAAGGTCTTCGGACTGATTAGAGCGGCGGACGGGTGAGTAATGCTTGGGAATCTACCTAGTAGTGGGGGACAACAGTTGGAAACGACTGCTAATACCGCATACGCCCTACGGGGGAAAGGGGGGGATCTTCGGACCTCTTGCTATTGGATGAGCCCAAGTCGGATTAGCTAGTTGGTGGGGTAATGGCCCACCAAGGCGACGATCCGTAGCTGGTTTGAGAGGATGATCAGCCACACTGGGACTGAGACACGGCCCAGACTCCTACGGGAGGCAGCAGTGGGGAATATTGCACAATGGGCGAAAGCCTGATGCAGCCATGCCGCGTGTGTGAAGAAGGCCCTAGGGTTGTAAAGCACTTTAAGCAGTGAGGAAGGCTTGTTGATTAATACTCAACAAGATTGACGTTAACTGCAGAATAAGCACCGGCTAACTCCGTGCCAGCAGCCGCGGTAATACGGAGGGTGCAAGCGTTAATCGGAATTACTGGGCGTAAAGCGCGCGTAGGTGGCTGTTCAAGCCAGATGTGAAATCCCCGGGCTTAACCTGGGAACTGCATTTGGAACTGGGCAGCTAGAGTACAGCAGAGGAGTGTGGAATTTCAGGTGTAGCGGTGAAATGCGTAGAGATCTGAAGGAACATCAGTGGCGAAGGCGACACTCTGGGCTGATACTGACACTGAGGTGCGAAAGCGTGGGTAGCAAACAGGATTAGATACCCTGGTAGTCCACGCCGTAAACGATGTCTACTAGCCGTTGGAACCCTTGAGGTTTTAGTGGCGCAGCTAACGCATTAAGTAGACCGCCTGGGGAGTACGGTCGCAAGATTAAAACTCAAATGAATTGACGGGGGCCCGCACAAGCGGTGGAGCATGTGGTTTAATTCGAAGCAACGCGAAGAACCTTACCTACTCTTGACATCCTGATAATTCGGTAGAGATACCTTAGTGCCTTCGGGAAATCAGTGACAGGTGCTGCATGGCTGTCGTCAGCTCGTGTCGTGAGATGTTGGGTTAAGTCCCGTAACGAGCGCAACCCTTGTCCTTAGTTGCCAGCACATAATGGTGGGAACTCTAAGGAGACTGCCGGTGACAAACCGGAGGAAGGTGGGGACGACGTCAAGTCATCATGGCCCTTACGAGTAGGGCTACACACGTGCTACAATGGGCAGTACAAAGGGTCGCTAAGCCGCGAGGTGTCGCTAATCCCATAAAACTGTTCGTAGTCCGGATTGGAGTCTGCAACTCGACTCCATGAAGTCGGAATCGCTAGTAATCGTAAATCAGAATGTTACGGTGAATACGTTCCCGGGCCTTGTACACACCGCCCGTCACACCATGGGAGTGGGTTGCACCAGAAGAGGCTAGTCTAACTTTCGAGAGGACGGTCTCCACGGTGTGATTCATGACTGGGGTGAAGTCGTAACAAGGTAGCCCTAGGGGAACCTGGGGCTGGATCACCTCCTTACCTCCTTAAACGATAACTTCAATTACATAAGTGCTCACACGCATTGCTTGAACTTATATTGTGGATTAAGTAGCTTTTAAAGCCCTCAAACGGAAGCCCGCTTGGGGGTTTTTAGTCTCTGCTTCGTCCTAATTTTTAAATTCAATTATTAATAAAATATTGGGTTGAATTTAAAAATAAAAGGCGTATTATGCGCCACCTCGAAACGGCAAGCGCCAGCGAGGGTGAGGTCAGAAAGGTAAATCCTTAGTATGTAGGATTTAGTTTTCTGGTTTTATATCAGACATTATTGATTAAAGTCTTAACGGCTTTAAGCTCTTTAACAAGACGGATTGCGAAGTTGTAAAATGTAATATACAACGATAGAAATGCGTTTTTATTGTTCGAAAGAATAATGAAAACGATGAGTTTATCTCAAGCATGTCTATCCGGTGTAAATATCGTTGCATTAATTCTTATCTTCGTTGTTTGTTGATTACTTCGGTAATCAGTGAACATGAAGACGAGAACTGAACTATCTCTTTATTTTGTGTGTTATTTGTGGATTTGCTTAGGCAAAGCTGTGAATAACCTGTGATCTAAAGATTAAAGTCGAAACAGTTTCTTGAGTTATCCAGTTAACACAGTCAATTGTGTTATATGGTCAAGTGACTAAGCGCACACGGCGGATGCCTAGGCAGTTAGAGGCGATGAAAGACGTAGGAGCCTGCGATAAGGCTAGGGGAGTTGGCAAGCAAACTTTGATCCTAGCATTTCTGAATGGGGAGACCCACCCTTCGGGGTATCTTGCACTGAATCCATAGGTGTAAGAGGCGAACCCGGGGAACTGAAACATCTAAGTACCCGGAGGAAAAGAAATCAAACGAGATTCCCTGAGTAGCGGCGAGCGAAAGGGGAACAGCCGATCAATGTTGTAGTAGTGGAATTATCTGGAAAGTTAAGCGATACAGGGTGATAGCCCCGTACACGAAGCTACAGCGTTGACATATTAAGTAGGTCGGGACACGTGTTATCTTGACTGAAGATGGGGGGACCATCCTCCAAGGCTAAATACTCCTAACTGACCGATAGTGAACCAGTACCGTGAGGGAAAGGCGAAAAGAACCCCTGTGAGGGGAGTGAAATAGAACCTGAAACCGTGTGCGTACAAGCAGTAGGAGCTCTTCGGAGTGACTGCGTACCTTTTGTATAATGGGTCAGCGACTTAATGTATGTGGCTAGGTTAACCGATTAGGGGAGCCGTAGAGAAATCGAGTCTTAATAGGGCGTCGAGTCGCATGCATTAGACCCGAAACCCGGCGATCTATCCATGGGCAGGTTGAAGGTTGAGTAACATCAACTGGAGGACCGAACCCACTTATGTTGAAAAATGAGGGGATGACTTGTGGATCGGAGTGAAAGGCTAATCAAGCCGGGAGATAGCTGGTTCTCCCCGAAAGCTATTTAGGTAGCGCGTCGTATCTTACCCTCGGGGGTAGAGCACTGTTTGGGCTAGGGGGTCATCCCGACTTACCAACCCCATGCAAACTCCGAATACCGAGGAGTACAATTACGGCAGACAGACAGCGGGTGCTAACGTCCGTTGTCAAGAGGGCAACAACCCAGACCGCCAGCTAAGGTCCCAAATACCAGTTAAGTGGGAAACGATGTGGGAAGGCTTAGACAGCTAGGAGGTTGGCTTAGAAGCAGCCATCCTTTAAAGAAAGCGTAATAGCTCACTAGTCGAGTCGGCCTGCGCGGAAGATTTATCGGGGCTAAAACTGGTAACCGAAGCTGCGGATGCACTTAGTGCATGGTAGGGGAGCGTTCTGTAAGCGGTTGAAGTCGAGCTGAGAGGCTCGGTGGACGTATCAGAAGTGCGAATGCTGACATGAGTAACGATAATGGGAGTGAAAAACTCCCACGCCGGAAGATCAAGGTTTCCTGTCCAACGTTAATCGGGACAGGGTTAGTCGGCCCCTAAGGCGAGGCAGAAATGCGTAGTCGATGGAAAACGGGCTAATATTCCCGTACCATTTATTGCTGCGATGGAGAGACGGAGAAGGCTAGGTCAGCGTGGCGTTGGTTGTCCACGTTTAAGGTTGTAGGCTGGGGGATTAGGCAAATCCGGTCCCCTAAGGCTGAGAGCTGATGACGAAGGTTTGCTTTGCAAACCGAAGTGATTGATGCCCTGCTTCCAAGAAAATCTTCTAAGCTTCAGGCAATAAAGACCGTACTCCAAACCGACACAGGTGATCAGGTAGAGAATACCAAGGCGCTTGAGAGAACTTGGGTGAAGGAACTAGGCAAAATGGTACCGTAACTTCGGGAGAAGGTACGCCGGCTTTGGTGATGGGACTTGCTCCCTAAGCTGAGGCTGGTCGAAGTGACCAGGTGGCTGCGACTGTTTATTAAAAACATAGCACTGTGCAAACACGTAAGTGGACGTATACGGTGTGACGCCTGCCCGGTGCCGGAAGGTTAATTGATGGGGTTAGCACTTGTGCGAAGCTCTTGATCGAAGCCCCGGTAAACGGCGGCCGTAACTATAACGGTCCTAAGGTAGCGAAATTCCTTGTCGGGTAAGTTCCGACCTGCACGAATGGCGTAACGATGGCCACGCTGTCTCCACCCAAGACTCAGTGAAATTGAAATTGCGGTTAAGATGCCGTATACCCGCGGCTAGACGGAAAGACCCCGTGAACCTTTACTATAGCTTTGCACTGAACTTTGAGCCTACTTGTGTAGGATAGCTGGGAGGCTTTGAAACCGTGACGCTAGTTGCGGTGGAGCCACACTTGAAATACCAGCCTGGTATGTTTGAGGTTCTAACCTAGGCCCCTTATCGGGGTTGGGGACAGTGCATGGTGGGTAGTTTGACTGGGGCGGTCTCCTCCCAAAGAGTAACGGAGGAGCACGAAGGTTGGCTAATCATGGTCGGACATCATGAGGTTAGTGTAATGGCACAAGCCAGCTTGACTGCGAGACGTACATGTCGAGCAGGTACGAAAGTAGGTCATAGTGATCCGGTGGTTCTGTATGGAAGGGCCATCGCTCAACGGATAAAAGGTACTCCGGGGATAACAGGCTGATTCCTCCCAAGAGTTCATATCGACGGGGGAGTTTGGCACCTCGATGTCGGCTCATCACATCCTGGGGCTGAAGCCGGTCCCAAGGGTATGGCTGTTCGCCATTTAAAGTGGTACGCGAGCTGGGTTTAGAACGTCGTGAGACAGTTCGGTCCCTATCTGCCGTGGGCGTTGGAAATTTGAGAAGAGCTGCTCCTAGTACGAGAGGACCGGAGTGGACGAACCCCTGGTGTTCGGGTTGTGTCGCCAGACGCATTGCCCGGTAGCTACGTTCGGACGGGATAACCGCTGAAAGCATCTAAGCGGGAAGCCTCCTTCAAGATTAGATTTCCCTGGGGTTTAACCCCCTGAAGGGCCGTTGAAGACTACGACGTTGATAGGCTGGGTGTGGAAGCGTTGTAAGGCGTTGAGCTAACCAGTACTAATTGCCCGTGAGGCTTGACCATATAACAGAAGTGATTGTGTTGACTGAGAAAGATAAAGTCATAATGCAACACCGGATAGAGTGTAAGAGATAAACAAACTATCTAAGATATTACAGCGTAAATACAAAACAGCGTATTCTACAAACCTACAAACTTCGCAATTCGTCGACTTATTCGGTGCGGAAGGGCATAAGCTTAGCTAAACGTTAAACTTACTAAGACCTAACCAAACCAAACAGTTTTCCTGACAACAATAGAGCATTGGAACCACCTGATCCCATACCGAACTCAGTAGTGAAACGATGTATCGCCGATGGTAGTGTGGCGTTTCGCCATGTGAGAGTAGGTCATTGTCAGGTTTTATTCCGAAAAACCCCTTAATCGAAAGATTAAGGGGTTTTTTTATGCGCTTTATTTATCATTGCAACAGGTCGGGCTTAATCCATGAGCAAGAAATATGAAATGGGTGTGGGGGAGGGAGCTGAAGGTAAGCCGGTACGGCTTCCTTCAGTTAGAGGGGGCGAGACGTTGCGACTTAGCGAATATTAGATTTGTGCACTTTGGGCTCGCGGGCAGCTCGATAAATAAGCGCGACTTTCCCGATTTCTTGGACAAGCTCAGCATTGCAGCTATGACAAAGCGTCTGGATTGTTTCTTGGCGTGCAAGTCTATCGGTTATTGCTAGTTTTACTTTAATGAGCTCGTGATCATCTAGGGCGCGATCAAGTTCCGCAAGGACGGGTTCGCTGAGACCGTTTCCTGCGATGGTTACAATAGGGTTTAGGTTGTGCCCTATGGTTCTATATTGTTTTTTCAGTGCTGTTGACAGTGGCATATACACAAGCCTTAGGATTTCGTGTTCGTTTTGATGCTGGTGCATCGCATGTTTGGCTTCTCATTACAGACGTGTTTGCGTAACATACATCCTTTTGGTAGAGAGTTCGCCTATTCTAACGCTTATAGGCCGAAAAGGTTTAACGAAATTTATGGCCCGTTCGAAAAGTAGTAATGGTTGGCTTCAGGAGCATTTCAAAGATCAGTATGTTAAGGCGTCGCAAGAAGACGGTTATCGCTCGCGTGCAAGCTATAAGCTGATAGAGCTTAACGACAAAGATCGTTTAATCAAACCCGCCATGACTGTGATTGACTTAGGTGCAGCACCAGGGGGTTGGAGCCAAGTAGCGGCGGATCTAGTTGGGCATAAGGGCTTTGTGTTAGCGAGTGATATTTTACCGATGAACTCCCTCGCTGGCGTTGAGTTTATAGAAGGGGATTTTACCGAAGCGGATGTCTTTGACCGGCTATTGCTGGCGCTCAATGATCGTCCTGTGGATGTTGTAATTTCCGATATGGCCCCCAATATGAGTGGTATTGCGGATGTTGATCAGCCTAAAGCGATGTATCTCGTTGAACTAGCTTTGGATATGGCACGTAATGTACTCAAGCCAGGTGGTAGTTTTATTTGTAAAGTCTTCCAGGGGGAGGGCTTTGATGACTGGATGCACGATGTGCGCACAAGCTTTTCTAAGGTGAGTACACGCAAACCCAATGCGTCGCGCGCTCGCTCGCGCGAAGTATATTTGGTTGCGAAGGGCTTTAAATAACTACGTGTCTATACTGCATAGACAATGCGTGTGAAGATAGTCGTAGTCTGGGCTGTTATTAAGCAACCCAGAGAGGTAAACAAAGGGGAACCCTCTTGAACGATATGATGAAAAACCTGATTTTATGGCTGGTGATAGCGTTGGTGCTGTTTTCAGTTTTTCAGAACTTTAGCGATACATCGCCACGAAACGAGCTGAGTTATAGTGAGTTTGTGGCTGACGTGCAAAGTGGGCGAGTGGCCCAAGTGCGAACCGACGCTGATGTGATTTACGGCATTCGCAATGACAATACTTCATTCAAAGTTGTCCGCCCGAACATTCCTGATGCCAAGTTGATAGATGATCTTTTGGATAAAAAGGTTGTTGTCACAGGTACTGAATTTGCGCGCCCAAGTATTTGGGAGCAGCTACTTGTTGCTAGTTTCCCAATTTTAATCGTAATTGCTGTATTTATTTTCTTTATGCGCCAAATGCAAGGTGGCGCTGGTGGTAAAGGCGGCCCAATGAGCTTTGGTAAAAGTAAAGCTAAGTTGTTGGGTGAAGACCAGATCAAAACCACATTTGTGGATGTAGCAGGTGTTGATGAGGCTAAAGAAGAGGTGCAGGAACTTGTAGACTACCTCAAAGACCCGTCGCGCTTTCAGCGCTTAGGTGGCCGAATTCCGCGCGGCGTATTGATGAGCGGCCCTCCAGGTACTGGTAAAACCTTGTTAGCTAAAGCGATTGCGGGTGAGGCCAAAGTGCCATTCTTTTCGATATCGGGTTCCGATTTTGTTGAGATGTTTGTAGGGGTGGGCGCATCGCGGGTACGCGATATGTTCGATCAAGCCAAAAAACAAGCTCCTTGCATTATATTTATTGATGAAATCGACGCAGTTGGTCGCCATCGAGGTGGCGGGCACGGTGGCGGCAATGACGAGCGAGAGCAAACGCTTAATCAGTTACTTGTTGAGATGGACGGATTTGAAGGTAGTGAGGGCATTATTGTAATCGCGGCCACTAACCGCCCAGATGTGCTCGATAAAGCCCTTTTGCGCCCAGGGCGCTTTGATCGTCAGGTGTTTGTTGGCCTGCCAGATATTCGCGGGCGCGAGCAAATTCTTAAGGTTCATATGCGTAAAGTGCCGCTAGACGAAGCAGTTGTTGCTTCCGTTATAGCGCGTGGCACGCCGGGTTTTTCAGGTGCCGATCTGGCAAACTTGGTGAACGAGGCTGCTTTATTTGCAGCTAGATCCAATAAGCGCTTAGTTGGCGTTGAGGAGTTTGAGCGGGCTCGCGACAAAATAATGATGGGCGCAGAGCGCAAATCAATGGTCATGAATGAGAAGGAAAAAGAAAACACCGCTTACCATGAGGCTGGGCATGCAATCGTGGGGTGCTTGGTTCCCGAACACGACCCAGTCCATAAAGTTAGCATCATCCCTCGCGGTGGTGCTCTAGGTGTTACGCAATACCTGCCAGAAGAAGATACGTATAGCTATAGTAAGCGTGGTTTAGAGTCGCGTTTATGCACTTTGTTTGGTGGTCGTATTGCCGAGGAGCTAACACTTGGTCTAGAGGGCGTAACGACGGGAGCCTCTAACGATATCGAGCGCGCAACGCAAATGGCTCGCAATATGGTGACTAAGTGGGGCTTGAGCGAAAGCTTGGGGCCTTTGCATTACGGTGAAGATGAGTCTGGGATTCCTGGCGCGGGTAACCAGCAATATTCTTCTGAAACCTCGAAGAAGATTGATGCTGAAGTTCGAGCAATTGTTGATGCCTGTTACGGTAGAGCTAAAGACTTACTCGTTGAAAACCGCGATATTCTAGAGGCGATGAAAGATGCGCTGATGGAATATGAAACGATTGATTCGGAACAGGTCGCAGATTTAATGGCCCGGCGTAAAGTACGCCCGCCTCGCGATTGGGGTGACGGTGGCTTTGATGGCAATAGCTCTTCATCAGATGGCGAAGCCAAAGATCCTAAGGACGCACCTATTGTAGGCGGGCCGGCCGAGGAGCGTTAGTCCTCTGCGAAGCAATAAAAAAGGCTAGGTTTTCCTAGCCTTTTTTATTGCTGTTGTCCAACGAGTCACCTTTCTATTCAAGCAATCTAAACTTATGTTAATACAGTGTGGCTCTCGGGAGCTGGATTTATCTCAGCCTAGAGTAATGGCGATTCTTAATGCTACGCCAGACTCTTTTTCGGATGGTGGCAGGCTTCTCGGGAGTGAGGGCGTTGATGTACCCAAGGCTTTGACTATTGTGGAGCGAATGCTTAAGGCGGGGGCCGATATTATTGATGTTGGGGGCGAATCTACTCGGCCGGGAGCAACCCCCGTTACGGTGGCTGAAGAGTTAGACCGAGTTATTCCCGTCGTTGAAGCGATAGCTGCGCGCTTCGATGTTGTTATCTCAATAGATACAAGCCAACCTGAAGTGATTACCGAAGGCGCTAAAGTGGGCGCAGGGCTAATTAACGATGTACGCGCTTTACAGTTGGATGGTGCATTGCAGGCTGCTGCCAGTACTCAACTGCCTATTTGTCTAATGCATATGAAAGGGGACCCTGCCACTATGCAGCACACCCCCTGTTACGAGCATTGTGCGAAGGAGGTATTTGCTTTTTTACAGCAGCGAATAAATGACTGTAGCCACGCAGGAATTGCTGAGAATCAAATTCTAGTTGATCCAGGTATTGGTTTTGGCAAGCTGGACGAGCATAATTTACAACTGATTAATGCGTTACCAAAATTTTCGGCTCTTGGTGCAGGCGTTTTATTCGGAGCCTCCCGCAAGTCTATGATTGGTAGGCTATTAGGGCGTGATTTACCTGACCGGTTAGCGGGAAGTTTAGGGTTTGCTTTTGCTGCACTGAGTGGTGGAGCGAAAATACTGCGTGTTCATGATGTTGCTGAAACCGTGGATATTATTAAAGTGTTTGAATTGACGCGCCAATGAGTGCGTAAAAAACAAGAAGAGACATTATGCAAAAATATTTTGGAACAGACGGGATTCGAGGATTAGTGGGTAAAGACCCCATAACGCCAGAGTTTTTCCTGAAGCTTGGTTGGGCAGTCGGCCGGGTGCTTGCAAAAAATCGTGTCAGTGAAGGCCCTGCAATGGTCATTATTGGTAAAGATACGCGAATATCGGGTTACATGTTTGAGGCAGCGCTGGAGTCTGGTTTGATTGCCGCAGGGGTTGATGTCGGGTTGGTCGGCCCTATGCCGACACCGGCTATTGCATATTTGACGCGTACGTTTCAGGCGGCTGCGGGTATTGTTATTAGTGCATCACATAATGCCTATACCGATAACGGCATCAAATTATTCAGCCCTCAAGGCACCAAGCTGGGTGATGAGATTGAGCTGGAAATAGAAGCGGAGCTAGACAAACCTATGGTCACTGCCGAGAAACTCGGTAAAGCTCGACGCTTAGAGGATGCTGAGGGGCGATATATCGAGTTCTGCAAAGGTAGCGTGCCTTGGGGCTTTAACTTGGAGGGGCTAAAAATCGCCTTAGACTGTGCGAATGGTGCTACTTATAGCGTTGCTCCTAAAGTCTTCCGTGAATTGGGGGCAAAGGTCAGCACAATCGGTGTTTCGCCTGACGGGCTAAATATTAATTTAGATTGCGGCTCCACTAAAATGAAAGCGCTGCAGCGACACGTATTGGAAACGCACGCGGATATTGGCATCGCTTTTGATGGTGATGGTGACAGGGTGATGTTTGTCGATGATGGTGGGGAGGTGCTGGATGGTGATCAACTTCTTTACCTTATAGCGGCCTATAAACGTGAGCACAATGACAGCTTTAAAGGGGTTGTAGGCACCTTGATGAGTAACTTTGGCTTTGAGCTGGCGCTAAAGAAGCTGGATATTCCCTTTGTGCGCGCCAATGTTGGCGATCGTTACGTGATAGAAGAAATGAATAAAAACGACTGGACGTTGGGCGGCGAGTCGTCCGGTCACATTGTTTGTCGTTGCGCCACCACAACCGGCGATGGAATTATCTCCGCTTTGCAAGCATTGCTTGCGGTGACGCATTCCGGCAAGCCCTTAGCGGTATTGAAACAGGGCATGCAAAAGATGCCTCAAGTAATGATTAACGTGCCTTGCGAGGATAAAAGCGCGCTAGCGACACATAACGGCGTTCAAGAAGCTTTAGCTAATGCTGAGCAAGAGCTTGCTGATGCTGGACGCGTATTGCTGCGACCTTCTGGCACGGAGCCTGTAGTGCGAGTTATGGTTGAAGGTAAAGAACAGCAGCAGGTGCAAAAGGTGGCCGAACAACTAGCTGCCGCTGTAAAGCAAGCCGGATTGTAGGAAAAGTGCTTTAATGTGAGCTGGCTAAGGCATTGAGTAAGCATTTTTATTGTGTTGCCCCGACACTTTCGCTACCATTGCCAGCCGTTTTGCCTAGGTAATTTGTTGTATTGCGTTTTTCGGTATTGAGCGAAGCGTTTATTACAAGAGTTTGAGGGGTAAAGTCTGAACGCGCAGTGTAAAACTGTGTAGAACACCTTTCTAAGAGCATAATCCTGAGTGGGACAACTAAGTAACAAACGACGCCCAATTATCATTGCAAACTGGAAGCTTAATGGCACCACGGCATTTGTGAGTGATTTATTGGATGGCATTACTGAGCAGTGGTTTGGGGTTCATCAAGCCGAAGTTGTTGTGTGCCCAGCGTTTATACACTTGGCTCAAGCGGTGAACGAGCACTTAGCGCACTCTAACGTGGCTTTGGGTGCGCAAGACTGCAGCCAGTTTGAGGAGGGTGCCTATACCGGTGATGTCTCTGCCGAAATGCTGCATGATATTGGCTGTCAATATGTGATTGTAGGGCATTCGGAGCGCCGTCGCTTTTATAGCGAGTCAGATGCGCAAGTGGCCAAGAAGTTTGATTTGGTGCACCAATCGATGATGACTCCAATACTTTGTGTTGGTGAGACACAAGAGCAGCGTGAAGCGGGTAAAACGCTTGATGTGATTAAGCGCCAAGTGGGGGCAGCACTAGATTATTGTGGTGTTGAAAAGCTTGCGCGTAGTGTAGTGGCATATGAGCCATTATGGGCAGTGGGAACGGGTGTTACAGCAACGCCAGACCAAGCTCAAGAAGTACATGCGTTTATTCGCGAGCTACTAGGCCCCGTGGGGCAAGCTGTTCGCATCGTATACGGCGGAAGTGTTAAGGCTAATAATGCCGAGACCCTTTTCGCAGAACCAGATATCGATGGCGCTTTAGTGGGTGGAGCTGCACTAAAGGCCGACGATTTTATTGAAATATGCAAAGCTGCTGAATTGTAGCTAGCACTAAACTCTAAATTAAAAGCACAGTTTTAAAGGCAACGCTTTATGGAAAACTTTATTCTCGTAGTTCATGTCTTGTTAGCTTTAGGCATTATTGGCTTAATTATGTTGCAGCAAGGTAAAGGCGCTGAAGCTGGCGCCTCTTTCGGTTCGGGGTCATCACAAACTGTTTTTGGTGCTGTTGGTACAGGAAACTTCTTTTCAAGAATGACGGGCATTCTTGCGGCAATCTTTTTTGTTACAAGTGTTGCGTTGGCTGTAGTTGCGAAAAAGACGTCTGTTATCGACGAAGACTTCTTGCCTGCGTCTGCTGCCGAAGCTGTTATTGATGATTCGGAGGTTGCAGCGGGTGATTTAGGCGCTGCGCTTGAAAGTGGTGCGATAGAGCTGGAAACTGATGCTGCACAAGCCCTTGAGCAAGCAGAGCTTATTATTGACGACGCTGCCGAAAGCGCCGAAAAAACTTTAGAAAACGCGGCTAAAGCGCTGGAAACTGAAGAATAAACTCAGTAGAATGCGCCTCCCCTTAGCCCTGGTGGTGGAATTGGTAGACACGCTATCTTGAGGGGGTAGTGACTTCGGTCGTGCCGGTTCAAGTCCGGCCCAGGGCACCAAATTAAATTTCAGCAATTTATACTGAAATTAAAAAGCTCCGCAAATGCGGGGCTTTTTTTTCGCCCCTATTTATCATTTTTGGCCTTTGAGTCTTCACTCGTTCTTGTCAAGTCATGGCGTGCCTGTCGCGACGGTTCGCGGATATTGTTTAGTGCTCCTATTAACTAGCGATATGATTACTTGCTGTGTCGGCCGGTTAATTTGACAGGATAATGACTATTCTGTGATACATCCGTGATCTCTTGGGCGTATAGTTGTAAGAGACTTGTATAGTTAAGGGGGTTATATGTTCACGTCAAAATTTACAAAGACCTACTCTTTGTCATCGCCACTGAAGGAATCTGATGTCACGCCAGAGTCTAGCTATTTAAATCGTCGAAGCTTTTTAATGGCTGCATCGCTGCCCTTTATAGGTAATTCATACAGTGCGCATGCGGCACTGGCCGGTTTTGATGCGAAGGCATCGTCTGCTAAAACGAGCCATACGGTAGAAGGCGAAAAGCTTAATTCTTTTGAGGATATCACCCAATACAATAATTTTTACGAGCTAGGCACCGCGAAAACAGACCCGTATAAAAACGCCGATGCCTTAGTGACCGAGCCTTGGTCGGTTGCGATAGAGGGGCATTGCGCCAAGCCGGGGACGTACACCTTGGAAGACATCATTAAACCCCATGCCTTTGAAGAGCGAATATATCGGCTGCGCTGTGTTGAGGCATGGTCGATGGTTGTGCCTTGGTTAGGGTTTTCGTTAGCCGATTTGCTTACGCGTTTCGAGCCGACGAGCAAAGCTAAATATGTTGCTTTTGAAACATTGTATGACCCTAAAAATCCACTGCCCGGCCAAAATCGCCCAGTTATTGATTGGCCTTACCGAGAAGGCTTACGCATGGATGAAGCAATGCACCCCTTAAGCTTTATGGCCTTGGGCTTATATGGTAAATCACTGCCCAATCAAAACGGCGCGCCATTAAGGTTGGTTGTGCCTTGGAAGTATGGCTTTAAAAGTATTAAATCCATTGTCAAAATTCGTTTTGTTGAAAGCATGCCAAAAACCAGCTGGAATATGCTGCAGGCCAGTGAGTATGGTTTTTATTCAAATGTGAATCCTAGTGTTAGCCACCCCCGCTGGAGTCAGTCGCGTGAGCGCCGCTTGGGGGAGCTGTTTAAGCGCCCAACACTCATGTTTAATGGTTATGAAAAGGATGTTGCCAGTTTGTACAAAGGTATGGATTTGAAAAAATATTTTTAGCGGAAATTGTTGGCGTATATGAATCGTTTGGCAGGTCACGTGCTGGGCTTATTGCCAGCATTGTATTTGGTGTTGCTAGGTTTTTTTGACGGCTTAGGCGCTAACCCCATCGAGTGGCTTACGCGCAATACGGGCAAGTGGGCGTTAATATTATTGTTGGCGAGCTTGGCCGTAACGCCCTTGGTAAAGGGGGGGGGTAAAGTTGGTTTGGGCGCTAAAATAATAAAATTCAAAAAAATTATGCCCTGGCGACGCTTGCTGGGGCTTTATGCTTTTTTTTATGCATTGCTACATTTTAGTGTTTATTTAATATTTGATTTGTCTTTTGACTTCTCATTTTTGTGGGCCGATATTCAAGACCGCCCTTATATTACAGTGGGCTTTTTGGCTTTTGTTATTTTGTTGGCATTGGCATTGACGTCGAGTAATTATTCTAGGCGCAAGCTCGGGCGGCATTGGGTTGGACTACATAAAAGCGTGTATGTAGCAGACGCCTTAGTGTTATTGCATTTGTTTTGGTTAATTAAAGCCGATTTTTATCGTTTTTGGTGGTATGCCGGTGTTTATATCGGCTTAATGGCCTTTAGGTTTTTGGCGGTTAAGCTTTAATTGGCAGCTTTATTATTTGGCTCAAGTTTAGAGCCTCAGAGACAAAATGAGAGTAATGTCAGCCTAGTCTGGCACTGGCAATAATGCTCAGGGCCGCTCAAGACATTCCCTGTTCGCTATTCAGTCGCTCCCGGCGACTGGATGCCCTGAGCATCATCACCCGCACCCCTCGATACATTTTCCGAGTTTTAAATTTCGTAAATAAACCATAAAAAACATTGACCAATCTGCGATAAAATCTCTGCCGCGCGCTGACTAACTTAGTGTTATTTGAGTTAGTCAGCGCGCGGCTCTTCAGAGCGAAATAACTTGTTTAAATTCTGAAGGCCACGTTATGCATAACTTGAAAATCCACATGAATTACGCAACTGGATTGCTTTTCTTAGTCAAGCACTTCCTCCACGTTCAACATTAACTTTTATTGAACTGCTGGTTGGCGCATTACTTACACAACAAGGGTTTGTGACTGAAGGTTACTCTAGTGTGGCTATGCGTAATCATTGGACAAGCTACTACAAATGGCTTCAAACGGGAAAATGGACGTGGCTGGCGTTTGTACATCAATTCACCCGACTGGCACTACCTGTATTAAATGTGAAGTCCGTGTATTTAGCCATTGACGACACACTGACTTTGAGATCATCCCAAAAAGCACCCAGCAGTAAAATTCATCACCAACATGGCAATAAACCTAACCTTGTACGCTTTGTTCGCGGGCAATGTTGGGTGAGCTTAGCGATAATTGCGACACGCATAAATGGTGACTCGGTCGCGCTACCACTGCTTTCCCGGCTGATACCTGGCGTAGGTAACACGGGAAAGTTAGTGGCTGCCAATTCATTAATACGGGCGATCTATCACTTGTTTCAAGGTCTTAAAGTGACGGTGTTAGTTGATAGTTGGTACATGCGTCGTCACTTTATTGAATGCATGCAATCGAAAGGTTTTCATGTGACTGGCCAGGTGCGTATAGACACCCGCCTATATGATATTCCCCCTGAGCGTCAGCTGGGCAAGCGAGGACGTCCACGAAAATATGGTGATAAATATACTCCCAAGCGAATTGCACATTTAAAGAAAACAGAAGCAACCCTTAAACTTTATGGGAAAAAACAAACCATTCGTTATCGGAGTAAACTGGTAAAAGTACGATTTTTAGAGGGGCGTATGGTTATTGCCGTGTGGTCGGAATTAGAAAATAAGGATGGAGCCTGGAAGCCAGCGCGTTTATTTTTAAGTACCGACACAGCGCTTACCCCAGTTCAACTCATAGAAAGTTATGGCCGCCGCTGGTCAACCGAAACAATGTTTAATCAACTCAAATTGCAGTGGGGGCTCAAGGAGGCGTGGCAGCAAACGCGACAGACATTACACCGCTGGGTACATATTACAAATGTAGCCTATGGCATTCTTCAATTGTTGACCTGTATTAATAGTGACGAAGTCTTACATTTGTGCCAATTATCGCCTTGGCGTAAAAACGAACCGATCACAGCGGGGCTTATTCGAAAACGACTGGCACGTATTTTAATGCATGTCCCTATTCAGTCATGGATGAACCTAAAGTGTAAAAAAATCAGCGTACTCAATATGCCGATTTATAATGGGAGTGATGGCTAGCTAAACAAAGAGAAATGAATATTCAGCAGGGATAGGTTAAAAAGCTTGCTGGGTAGTGATCTTCGGGGTATCCAAGCTCCGGGAGCGCTTGAATAGCGCCCAGGGATGGCTTGAGCGGCCCCGACGATTACTGCGCAGCATACTTATTCGGAGGGAGGGTTTTCGTTTTGAGACTCTAAACTCGAGTTATTTAGGCCATCGCAAAATAAACTGTGCCCCGCGCAGCTTGGGGCTGGTGGTTACTATTGCGCGCCCGTCGTGCCATTTCATTACTCTTTGCACAATAGCTAAGCCCAAACCAAAACCCCTTACCTGCGCATTGGGTTTAGATTCCAAGCGCACAAACGATTCAAAAACACGCGTTTGCTGCGCTTGTGGAATGCCTGGACCATCATCGTCTACGGTAATTGTGTACGCCTTGGGTGTTTGTGAAAGTGTTACGTGTATTGCCGATTCTGCAAAGCGTAGTGCATTGTGAATAAGATTAAAAATGGCTCTTTCCATCAGGTGCCAATCGCAGTGGACATGAGTGCTATCGTTGGCGCATTCAAGCGTTACTTCTATGTGAGTGCTTGGGTGGCTATCTTTCGCTCGCTGAATAAGTTCGCTAATTAAAAAGGCCATATCACCATCTTGTTGTTTTAGTGGCCCGTCTTCTTGCTCGTAACCTGCGTAGGTTAACAGTTGGGTAATTAGCGCATCCATTTCGTCGATATCTTGAGCAATGCTGGTCGCATGCGGTGACGAGTCGGGACTGTTGCTTTTAAGCATCGCTAGGGCGAATTTCATGCGTGCAAGGGGGGTTCGCAGTTCGTGGCTGACGGCGTAGGTCATTTCTTTATGGCTGGCCAGTAGTTCTTTAATGCGTTCTGCCATTTGATTAAATGCACTAGCCAGGTGGCTAACAGCGGAGCCCGGTAATACGCTAACCGGATCAGGCAAACTGTGTTTACCTACGTGTTGGGTATGGCGCTCTAGTTTACGAACATCGCGCATTAATGGCCATACCCAAATAAAAACCACTAAGCCAATAGAACCATAAAATAACGTGAGTAAAATTTCGTACAGGTAACTGCTTTTTTGGGGCGGCTGAGCGGGCAGGGTGATGCGAATAACGTTTGGGCTGTTTTGAATGCGCTTGTACAGCTGCAGCTCACCGTGTTGGTTGTGTAGGCGCACGGGTTGGCCTGCTGTTAATATTTCGCTAAGGGACGAGTTGGCGAAATCATCAAGTGATAATAGTTCAATATGGCTGTGTGTCGATTGCGACATAGCCGTAACCACTGCGTGTTTATCGTTTAGCTGCGCTGGTGATTGTTCGATTGAATACTCTACTAACGCAAGCAAGTTATGCTCGGCAGTTGTAATACTTGGTGGTGGGCTATAGTACTGCCAAAGCTTATCTAAACCCCAGCCAAATAAAGCTACGCATAAAACAATTAAAATATAAAGCGATAAAAAGGCGCGATTCATTAATTCGCTACCACGCCTCGGGTACGAATAAGTAACCTCGCCCCCAAACGGTTTTAATCTTTTCGGGTGTGCTGGTATCGTCGTTTAACTTTTTACGCAATTGTGAGATACGAACATCGACCGAGCGATCTAGCCCGTCGTATTCGCGGTGGTAAACAGATTTAAACAAGTATTCGCGGCTTAACACTTTGCCGGCGTGGCTTGCGAGTGTGTACAGTAAATCAAACTCATGGCTGGAAAGTAAAACAGGAGCGTTGGCGATTTCAACACTGCGTTGAGCCGTTTTTATTTCTAGCTGGTTAAAAACCATGGTGCTTTGCGGGGTTGGTCTTTGTGGTGCATAGCGGCGCAACAGTGCGCGAATACGGGCGAGAAGCACGGTTGGGTCGGCCGGTTTTATCACGTAATCGTCGGCGCCGTATTCCAGGCCTAGCACTTGGTCGGCGTCGCTGTCGCGAGCGGTAAGCATTAAAATGGGGCCGGTAAAATCGGCTCTAATTTCTTTGCAAATTTCTAACCCGCTTTTTCCAGGTAAGCCGACGTCTAAAATGAGCAAGTCGGGGTTGTCTTGCAGTGCTCGGTTGCTCACTCTTAGGCCGTTGCTCTCTGTGAGTACGGTAAAGCCGTTTTGCGATAAAAAATCGTTAACTAGCTGGGCCAGCCGCTGGTCGTCTTCTGCCAATAATATAGTGTCGGTCATGCCGTTGCCTTTCTAGAAAAATGCCCAAGCGTTGCGGCGTGCGCGGCGGTATTGTTTGTGGTCGTGAATAACTTCAAAGGTTTCGCTGGCGAGCAATTCGTTGCGTGCGCTTTCACGCAATAAAAAGTTTAGGCTTGTACTGGTGTTTAGCGCCATGTTGTGTGATCCCTCACTGGCTTTTTCCCAACAGGCTAAAGGCACTGGCTCGTTCTTTTGATACAAACACAGATTGCGCGTGTTATTGGAATGCCAGGAAATTTGCAGCTCGTCTTGGCAAAGCTCTTCTGCGCTACTGAGTACGCACACCTTAGGTTTAATGGTGAGGGTTACGGTGGTGTTATCACAATAGCTATAACTCGATAGCACGAGTGTGCTTAAGCCCAATAGGCGGGCAAACAGCGGCTGTCGTCTATTGCGTGTAGTGCGACGGTTAGAAATGGTACACCCCCGCCGCGTAAAACGTAAAAATGCTGTCCTCTATGACAATGGGGCTATCGATAACGCTGCTACCTAGCCATTTATAGCTGGTAACTGCACGCATGCCCCAATGTTTGTTAAAGCGTGTTTCCCACTCTGCTTTTAGATAGGCTGAGGTGGTTGCAGTGGCTTCGTAGGCGAGCTCGCTATTGTTAACTTCGTTGTCGCGCACGCCGTAGTAGTAGTCGACTAATTTATCGCTTTGCCATGTGGCACCGGCAGAAAGCTCCCAATAATGTCGATTTTTAACCCAAGGGAGTGTTAGTGCCGTGCGGAGCTTTTGGCCGTGGTGTATCCCCGTAACATCTTGCAAAATTTGGGTTTGCCAGTCGAATAACGGGTGAATATAAGTGTATTCCAAGCCCGATAAACCGGCGGTTCGCCGCTTGTGCAATGTGTGTACGGTACTGCCTGTATCGCCTATGTCTTGGTTGGTGAGTGTCCAGTCGCTGAAAAAGGCTTGCTCAAAGCCGGGGGTGATTAGAATCGCGTTAAACTGATGATGTTGGCGGTCGAATAGGGTGTAGCCCGCATCGTAACTGTCAAGGAAAAAACGCTTGCCGTAGTAACTAAATTTAGGTACCAGAACAAAGGGTATGTCTTTTTGCCCAAGTACGGGGTTGCTGCGCATGCCGCCGCCAAAACTAAGGCTTAGCTCCCACTCACCAATCGCGACACAATCGCCTTGGCAGCTTGTTTGCGCCGCTATGCCTGGCGGCACTACAGACGCAGCCAATGCTAGCGCTAAAGTAAGTGCATACTTACGCCAGTGGGCTTGCCTAGTGTTGCCAATAAAAAAAAACTTAAATAAATACATGCTGTGCAGTTTGCCACGATGTTGCTGGCAAAACCGTTAAAAATTGTAATAAATCGCAAAGCGACGATAGGGCGCCAAGTTTATCCTCGTTTTTACAATTCATTAACAGTTTTGCTTTGCTAGTTAGAGTAGCCTTGTTGCACTAATAAACCAACCTGATCGAAGGGGGATTCATGAATATGAAACTTGTAGTGGCTATAGCTGGCGCCATGGCGTTAACGGCATGCGATGGCAATGACCGAGATGACAATAATACGGTTAGCGGTGTCGATTACAGCAAGCTCAAAACAACCCCTCAAACGGATGCCCCATTAACGTTGGTATCTGGTGAAGCGCTCAACCAACATATTAAAAATGGTTTACGGCTCAAAGTAAGCCCTACCAACTATTATCGCCTTGATGCCAGTGGCGGCGCTGTAGCGGAGGTGGCTCTTCCTGCCGCCCCCCCAGCGGCAGACGCGGCTGTTTCAGCAGGGGGCGGCGATAGCGATAACTTTTCCCAAACCAACGTCCATGTTTCAGGTGTCGATGAAGCTGATTATGCCAAATACGATGGCAGCCATTGGTTTATTGCGACTTACCCTGAGTACGACCCTTACCGTACCGATAACTTCCCTGGCATTAATGTGGTTGCAACAGACCCAAGCGCCGTTAGCGCTGAGGTTGTTGGCCATGTGGCGCTAGACTCCGAGTGGGGTGGCGTGAGTGAAATGTATTTGGTTGAAAATGGCGAATCAACAAGCCACGTAGCGACATTGCGAAACCAGTGGGGCAATGTGTACCCAGTTATGCCTGGTTTTGGCTTCCCTGCGTTTGATGTGAGCGTTGATGTAATGCGAATGCCTGCAATCGAGCCGTTTTTTGGCGACATTTACTATCCGCATCCTGTTAATAGTGAAACTAAAATTCAATTGGTGGATGTTGCCGACGCCAGCGCGCCAGCAATAGATTGGACCTTAAGCGTTGAAGGTAGCTTGGTTGATAGCCGTAAAGTGGGCAACATGCTTTACTTAGTAACGCGCTTTGACCCTTGGATTGCTAATTTACAGTTCGAAAATGGCAGCAAAGGTGTGCGCTCAGAAAACGAAGATGCGTTAAGCGCTGTTGCCGTGCAGCAATTATTACCAACTTACACGATTAACGATGGCGAGGCCGTAACCTTGGCCGATAGCTGTTATGTGCAAGATGGCATATCAACGACTTATGGCTACGCTAGCCTCGTTAATATTACGGCTGTAAACCTGAGCGATAAAACGGTTGTTTCTAGTCGTTGTATTAATGGTTCTGTAGAAAGCTTAAGTGTAAACCCCGACTCCATGTACCTTACGGGCACCGTGTGGGATGACCGCATGGCTGAGCGCCAGCAAACAGTGATTCATAAGTTTTCTTTAGGTGCCGACGGTGCACATTATCAAGCGTCCGGCAGTGTTAAAGGCTATATCGGCCATCGAGGTGACCCTGCTTTTAAATTGCATGAACACAACGGCGATTTGCGCATAGTGACATCCACCGGCCGGCAGTGGGATAACACCATCGCGCATCATCTTTCTATACTCGAAGAAGATAATGGCACACTTAAAACCGTAGCTTCATTACCTAATGCCAACCGGCCAGCGCCTATCGGAAAGCCGGGCGAAGATATTTATTCTGTGCGCTTTCAGGGTGATAAAGGTTATATCGTCACCTTCCGCCAAACCGACCCACTCTATGCGGTGGATTTAAGTGATCGCACTGACCCTAAAATTTCTGGTGAATTAGAAATTCCAGGTTTTGCGACTTACATGCACCCAATTGGTGATGATTATATTTTTGCCGTTGGCCAAGATGCTGATGAAAATGGTCGCGTGACTGGCATGAAGGTCGCGTTAGTGGATGTACGTGGTGACAGCCCGAAAGAAATAGACACAATTTTATTGGGTGCGCGAAATAGCCGTTCCGAAGCGCTTAACAATTTACGCGCATTGAGCTTCTTTCCTGTGGGCAACGAACTGCGTATAGCAATGCCAGTAGATTATTACCACGCCGAGACTGCTGGCGCTTACGGTTCTTGGCAACACACCGGTCTTCACTTATTTAAAGTAACGGGTATTGATGGCGACAACGCACGCTTAGTTGAGGCGGGTGTTATTGTGGCCGAAGAAGCTGGCCCCGACAAAACAAGGCCATCAGGTAGTGGCCACGATCGCAGTGCTTTCCATGACGATGCGGTATTTTATTCACATGCGAACAGTGTTTGGGCGGCTGCGTGGGATGCACCTGAAAATGCCATTGGCCCTATTAACTCTGGTCCAGTCATTTGTACGGCCGATGTTCGCCCTAGTTTACAAGTAACTGTTAACGCGCCTGGCGGCAATGCTTGCAGTGCCAAGGTGACAGCTGTTCACAATGGAAAAGCCATTGGGCTAAGAGCGGCAGGCATTGACTCTACCTGTGTTTTTTCGGGTATTGATGAAACGCCAGGCCCATTTTATATCGAGGCCTCGCTAGATAATTATTCAACCGAAAGCCAAAGCGTTGTGGTTTATCGCGATGCTTGTCATGTGGAAACAGAAAAGGTCGAGCTTAATTTAACCTCGTTTGAAAATGGCTGCCCAGAAGTAGCTTCACCGCCTTCGGTTACAGCAATTGTTAGCAATTGGAATACTGGATCTGATGTGTGCAGCGATGCGAGCGTAACTGTTTGGCAAGGTAAGGCAAGCTACATTTTAAAAGGGGAAGCTAGGCTGCAAAAAGTAAGCGAGGCCCGGTCGTTGTCTATTGCTCCACCACAAGCACAATGTATATTTACCGGTGCTAATGGTGTTTCTGGTCAGGTGACCATGATTGCTGAGATTCAAGGGCTAGGGTCGCAAGAGAAAACGGATTTATTTATTAAACAACGCGATCGTTGCTCGGTCGAGCCTATTACTGAATATTTTTATTTTTAGGACTTGATTTATTGTTCATGAGTGATGGTTTGACGTGAACCCTCTGCCGCCTGCGGGCGGCTTTTTTTAAGGAGAAAATATGTGTACCGTAATAAAGGCTAGGTTCCAGCATTCTATGTTTACGTTCGTTTTTTTAGCACTACCTTTGGGTTTGTTAGGGTGTAGTAGTGAAGACGGTATAGTGCTAGAAGATAATAACGAAGTGCTAAACGGTGGCGGTGGTGAGTTAAGTTGTGCTCAGGTAGTAAGCTATGCCGAGCCTGTAATTACATTAGAGAATATAAAAGGTAGTGATGGCGAAATTATTGAGGAAATACGTTTAACGAATATTCAGTTATCGGGGAGCCCGATTGAAGATAACTATTTTAATGAAAACTTCCGGTTTGATTCTTCTAATATCAATGTCGATTACGCAAACCGCGCTTTTAATTGTACGTTGCCTTGTTCTTTTTTTAATGAAGAAGGTGATTACTCTTTTGATGTTCTTGCTGCAGGTTATGCCCCTAAGGCGGTATCAATAAGCGCTTCGTATGCTGAGTATATCCCTGACTGCGGTGGAACTAATCAGGGCGGGAGTCACCTAAGCTTTACATTAGAAAAAACAGTGATCGATTCGCTTCGTGCATTGAATATTGCAGACGAAAGTGTCCAAACGCACATTGTTGATCAATACTTTAGCCTATATACCTACGGCCAAACGAAGCACTTTTACGTATTTGAATCTCAGAAGGCTGTCCTGTTGCTGCTGGGGTATTCGGATGATTTGACTGTATCCGGTGAGGTGATATTGTTTGGCGCGGATGAAACCGTCGAGATGATAGAGCGATGGGTGAATAATCAGCATTCAGATGGTTTGTATCCAGAAGCGGCCGAGCCACTAACGAGCTACACACTTGATCCCTCGACTGTTAATATTAGCGATCTCACATTGCTTGATCGCACTGTCGGCAATTCGCTTGAAGAGTATGATAACTACAGTATGACAGTAAGTTTCGATCGGATTGTTGAGGCTAATGCCTTTACTTTAGAAGCGCTTGAGGTCGAATTTGTGATTCACCAGATGGTTTCGAATCCATTGGATTTTTAGACTGTGCCTTATTTGTAAGGTAGGTGCTAATTTTTCTAAAGATCCTCTAAATGGCTCGTCCATAAAAAGCAGGCATCCATGCCTGCTTTTTATATTTCACAAATATTATTGGGCTGGTTCAATAATCACTTCAAAGTCTTCTACTTCTCCGTACGTAAAATTGCCACAAGCCTCGGCGCTACCGCCGTAGCGCATAGCAATGCGCAGCCGTGTATGTAATGTGTTTTCTTGCGGCGGAATATTAAAAGCGCTAATAATCCGACTATTGCTTTGTTCGTTAAAGATTAATTCATCTAGTGAAAAAGCACCGTCGTTATTTATATCTAACCATAGGCTCCAGTGCTCGTTGTATTGATTATTTCCAAAACCAGGTTCCAGCTCGAGGTTATTGCTCCCCGCTTTAAGTGTTATGGGGGCGGGGTGAAGAAAGTAGCCGCTGTTATCACCACTTGATACATTTTGGTTGTTTAGCACCATGCGTTCTATCCATTCATAAAAAGTATTATTCCCCTGTGCTTGGCAATATTCTATTGGCGTGTTCTGTGTTACCTGTGTAGTTGCTTCGCCAAAAGCAACAAAGGTATTCCAAATGCCGGTGTCTAAATGCTGGGTAATATCCAGTTGCTGGTTCAGTAGCCATACTTCGCCATTGCGGCTAGAAACAAGAAGGCCTGCGTTTTGATGTATATCGATGTCCATCAAGCTTTGACCCACCGAAATCTCATTAACACTGGTGCCAGTGCTATCCGTTTTTCCAATAAGCCCGCTCCATGTTACGTAAAATAGGTTACCCTGTTGATCTGCCGTTACTGCACGGTAATCTGTGCGAGTACCGACACGCAGGCTATTTTCTAACACCATGGTTATTGGATTGATAATGTCTACGGTGCCGCGAGAACTTTGTAACCCATAAAGTTTGTTATCTAGCCCTAAAGTTAAATCAATATATTCGTTGTCAGGGAAGAAGCGCTTTTGTGATTGCGTATTGATGAAATCGAAACGCACAATACCTTTTTGCTCTCCATTCTGAGCGGTGCGCATATCCCCTGCATATATGTGGTTGCCAAAGCCAGCAATACCACCGTAAGAAATGTTATTCACAATGCTCCAGCCAGGCTCGATATAACTATTCCAGCTGCCTTCTAAAAATTGGCTTAGCTCTGGTTTAAATACGCCATTAAAAACGAAGGTGCCTAAAAACGGGTGTTCAATAATATCGCGACTAGGGGCGCCTTGCTCGTTGGCTGGAATGGCTATATTGCTCAGTAAATTTAGCTCAAGATCAAAGCTTGATATGTTTTGAGCACTACTTATTAAAATTGTTGGGCTATTCTGGAAATAGGTTTTAAACCATAAATCGTGCTCGTGATATTGGCCGTCTAGGTAAAGGCCGCCTTGAGAATAGCCATTGTTATTGGTGTAGCCAACATTTAAGCCGTCGCCTTGCTCGTCGGCAATTAATTCAAAGGCGTAGCTTTTTTCTGGACTTAGGGCGACTGTATCTGGGAAGGAAAAGGTCACCTCTTTACCCGTGCCACCACCCAAACCGCAACCAGGTCCGGCCTCAAAATTAAAGCAATCTTCTAAATATTGCTGGTGACTGCTGGCGATTATTTCGCCGTTAATATTATCCTCTCGAATATTAATATGTGCCCAGTTGCCTTGCTGGCCACCACCGGCATCTAATAACTGAACACTAATGTGGCTGATCTGCTCGGCCGAAGGTTGAAACTTTTGCCCCACTGGGGAAAATGCTTGGATGCCCAAGCTGGCGGTGACCTCCGTTTGGCTTTGATCAATACTCGCGCCGTAAGCAGAAAAGGAAAAACAGAAAAAGCTGGCAATAACTTTTGCATTAACGGAAATTAAGCTTTTTAAAAAATTCTTGTTCATATAAATAATCTCTGGCATTAAACGTTTTATCGGGGTAGGTGGTGTCGATAGTTAGCTTAAATGGCAAAGTCGGCAAAGTTGCGCGAACATGCTGGGGTAATAGGTTGGGCTGGTTTGAATTGGGTGCACAGGGCTGCGGTTGTTGCGCCCAAACTTTAAGCCTTTTGCGGTAAGTACATTAATTTTTCGGTAGCTGTCAAAGTGGCTAAGGCTTGGACGGTATAACGTCATTAATAAGCCGTGTTCGCGTAAAATATTATTGGCTTTACGCGCGCTAATTTTAGGCGCGTGTTGCTTGAGCAATGTGGTGAGTGGTAGTGTTTGTGGTTGTTCTACAGGCTTAGGGTCGGCATCGTTATCGCAGGGGCGCGAAGGGTTTGGCACTAATGAGGGGCTAATGGTCGGGGCTTGTAACGCTTGCGTTGGATAAACAGTATAGCGCATCATAAAATAACTCCAGTTATTGATGATTAAGCGACGAGTGAGTGTCGCTGAAAAACCGCGCAGCACAGGTAGTGCATTGCCGTTAATATGTTCGCAAGGTTGCGTTGATGAGTGACCTTGTGAACATGCGAGTATTATCGCAAGGCGCTGTCTCAGATCATGAGACTGTAAAAAAGAGAATAAAATTTATGGATGGTTTTGATCGCATTTACGATTTACACAAAATTTTACAGAGCCGAAAAACGGCAATACCACTCAAAGATATACTGGCTGAAATGGAGTGCTCGCGGGCAACGTTTAATCGTATTAAGCGCCATATGAGCGATTTTTTAGGGGCACCCATCGAATACAGCCGCGAACGCGGTGGTTATCTGTATGGTGATGGCCACTACGAGCTACCCGGTACTTGGTTTAACCAGCAAGAATTACATGCCATGGTGGTGATGCATGCACTACTGGAAAATACCGGCAATGGCTTGTTAACTGAGCAGCTAGCGCCGATAAAGGCCCGCTTTGAGCAATTACTTAAAGCGTCGTCTGTGAATGCGGCAGCGCTGAGCGAGAAAATTGTTGTTGTTAATGCAATCACGCGGCCGGTAAAGCATCGTTTTTTTGTCAAGCTTGCCAGCGCGCTATTTAACGAAACAACGCTGGCGATTGAGTATTTAGGCCGTATTGATGGCAATGTTTCTAAGCGGGTTATTTCGCCGCTGCGTTTGGTGCTTTATCGCGGCAATTGGTATTTAGATTGTTGGTGCCACTGGCGCAGCGCATTGCGTACTTTTGCTCTAGAAAATATCCAGTGGTGCTCCCAAGCTGATGCCCCCTTTCATGCGGTTAATGCCAGTACGCTCGATCAGCATGTTAAACCGACCTACGGCATTTATGCCGGCCAAGCGAATGAGCGTGCCGTGCTTAAGTTTACAGCGGCATCGGCGGCGCAAGTTATGGCCGAGCAATGGCATCCAGAGCAACACATTGAAAAAAGTGATGATGGCAGTTTGTGTTTAAGCTTGCCGTACGACGCTGCATTACCGACAGAATTGGTAGCAGACATTTTAAGTTATGGTGCCCAAGTAGAAGTGGTGGCACCACAATCGCTGCGCGCGCATGTTGTGCAGGCGTTGCGCGCTACATTGGCGCGCTACCAGTAGTCCTGCTGCATGTTAAGCGTACTGAATCACTAAATTGACCCAAAGCCCCAAAGCAAAGAGCACCCCAAACCAAAAGACCAGCATACGGTGCAAAATATTGTTGTACGTGAGGTGGACGATGACATGCGCAATACGAGAAAAGACAAACAGCCACGCCATCACTAATGCAGCGGTGCTTTGAATGCCTAGTGCTAGGTATAGGGTGCCAGCGACATAAAATAACACCGGTAGCTCAAACTGGTTGTTGTAATTGCGCGTAGTACGCAGCACAAAATCGGGGAAGTCGCCCTGCATGGTGCGAAACATTTTGATGGGGATTTGTTTATTGCGTACTCCTTTAACACGGCTAGTAACGGCAATAACGCCCACAGCAGTGGTAAGAAGGACCATGGCAAACATCGCGTATAACATAATATTCCTTTTGTGGGTTTACGATTAGCAAGTTTGCCATGTTAACTGTTTAGGTGGCTTGGCGTTAGTTTTTCAACCTAGGTTCAAACTGGCGTAGGCCGCCAGAGCGGTTTCGCGGGCTGTTTTGTGGTCGACCATTGGCGCTGGGTAATCTTGCCCGATAACAACACCGGCCGCTTTCAGCTCTGCTTCGGGGGCCAGCCAGGGGGCGTGAATAAATTTTGCGGGCAGTTTGGCAAGCTCTGGCACGTAAGCGCGAATGTAATCGCCGTGTTTATCAAACTTTTCGCTTTGGGTTATGGGGTTGAATATACGAAAGTAGGGCGCAGCATCGGCACCGCAGCCGGCTACCCACTGCCAACCGGCGGTATTATTCGCCAGGTCGGCATCTAGCAGGGTATCCCAAAACCAGTCGGCACCGTGCTGCCAGTGCAGTTGTAAATGCTTGGTTAAAAAAGATGCTACCACCATGCGCACACGGTTATGCATCCAGCCTGTTTGCCAAAGCTGGCGCATTCCCGCATCCACTAAAGGGTAGCCTGTTTGCCCTTGTTGCCACTTTTCTAGCGTATTACCGGTTGGCTTTTGCCAAGGGAACTTGTCAAATTTGGCTTTGAAGGGCTCCTTAATCATGTGCTCGAAGTGGTGAACTAAGTAGTAGCTAAAGTCGCGCCAGAATAACTGTCGCAAATAGGGCGCGGCTTCGCCTGAGGGGAAGTGTGTGCTTACTGTTTGCCATATTTGACGGGGGCTAATTTCGCCGAAATGTAAATGCGGCGATAGCATCGAGGTGCCATCACTGCTGGGAATATCGCGCTCTACATTGTAGTTTTGCAGTTGCTCTATAACACTTGCTAGGCGCAAATGTGCGCCAGCTTCACCGGGTTGCCAGTGGTGTTTAAATGCTTTGGCCCAATTGGGCTTTTGGGGTAGCCATTTCAGCTTTTTAAGTGTGCTACTGGCACTGTGCTTGTGAGGGTGCCATTGGTAGTTTTTTGGCATCTTCACTGCTGTAGGCTGGCCAAGCTGGGCCACCGCCGTTTTGTAAAAGGGCGTGAATACCTTGAAAGGGGTGCCTTGCTTATTAAATAGCGTGCTGGGCTCCAGCAAAAGTTGGCCTGCAAACTGGCGGCAGGTAATATCGTGTTCTAACGCGGCTTGCTGTAGTTGTTTTTGCTGTTTTGCCAGCCAAGGCTCGTGAGCGCAGCTAAAATGAATGTGTTCACATTGGTGTTGTTTCGCTAAGGTGAGTAAGCTTTCGGTGGTGCCAAGGTGTATTAGCAATTTGCCGCCTAGTGTCTGCAGTTGCTGATCAAGGGCGATTAAGCTGTGGTGTAGCCACCACAAACTGGCCCCACTATGGCCTGCTGGGTTAGTGGTATCGACAAGGTATACCGGCAAAATGGCATCGCCTAGCTTTGCTGCAGCGTGCAGTGCAGGGTTATCGCTTAAGCGTAAATCGTGGGTAAACCAAACGAGAGTTGTCATTAGTTGTGGCTACTATGCTGTAATTTCAAAAGCCTTTATCAGGCGGCTAGCGGGTTTATACATCAATTGTGGTGAGTTGGATGGCTTGCCGATGCAAATAGGATCGATTGCGTGAAATGGTTAATGGTGAAAATGGTTATGATGCTGGCGATTGGCTTTGGCATTCTTAACTATGCGTTGTATTTAAAAACTGGCAAGAGTCCTTTGGCTGATATGGATTGGTCGATGCCTAAATTTACTGTGCCCGATATGGCAACCTTAAAAGATGCTATACCGGACGTGGATTTGCCGTCCATGCCCGGCATTGGCGAACACGCCGAAGGCAAGCCTATAGAAGTGTATAAGTGGGTGGATGCCGACGGTGTAATTAATTACAGCCAGACCAAGCCAGAAAGCTCAGTTAGCGCAGAGGTAATGATGGTCGACCCAGAAACCAACGTGGTACAAGCAGACAAACTGCCAGAGCCTACCCCCGAACCCGAACAGCCGGTTGCTGAGGTCAAGCCTGCGCCATCGCTGCCGGATATGTCGTTGTTGCCCACCCCAGATCGCGTAAAACAGCTAATGGATGATGCAAAGGGGATTCAAACAAAAATGGACGACCGCGCTAAAATGCTCGAAAGCGTGGTCAATGGTGCCATGCAAGAAAAGTAAAGCCGCCGATGGTTTAGGTTGCCATCTCGGCTTTAATAACAAGCTCTGCGAGCACGCGCTCGGAGGCATTTGGGTCTTCAAGGTTGGTTTCGATAAGCCTGCGCAAATGGGTGATAGAGTCCATATCAATGCTTGTGCAGTGAAAGCCTAGCGCTTGATCGCTACTGTGTACCAGTGCCACCTGCATAGCGATATGCACCTCTTCAGATAACACAATTTTTACCGTGCAGGGCATATCACTGCGTAAGTGATAATGCGCTGGCGTTTTCACCAATAAACCGTTTAGCGAAACATCGACGAGCTCGGTAATAAAGCTGCGCTCGCCTTGGCTTATGCTCGCTTTGGCTTCAAAAACCACTCGGCTGTACTGGCGGCGCTCTTCCATATTGCTGGGCATTGTGCTTGGTTCTCCTATTTAAATGACGCAGCGGTGTTTTCAGTAATGGCTGCGCTAACACAGTAATGATAGTTGAGGCGCTAGCATTGTGTAGTGAAGTTGCTGTTATCTTGGTTATTTAACGCACAAGGGCCCCTAATATATAAGCCGCGTATTGCACTGCGCTGGAATATCAGAGGAGTCTTGAACTTAATCAGTGATAGTCGAATATGACATTAATTGTGGGATCTATTTGTTACAGGAATATTTTGTTATATCGGCTAGATATAACGCTGCTTGCGCGTGGCTGGGCTATGCTTTTTGTTGACGGGCCAAAACTCCTAACGTCTACGTGGGTTGGTAATGCACTATGCCGCACCGCGTAATATTGCCGTAGGCAATAAAAAAACAAAGGAGTGCGGTAGATAATTAAGAGGATAAGAGAGTTATGAATAATTCGAATGGCGCGGTGCGTGAGGTAATAGAATCGCTTTTTGAGCAAGCCGCAACAGAGGTGTTCTCCCCTATTGGCTTAGGCTTAAATTCTGTAACGCTGGATGCATCGATTTGTAACAAGCAAATCGTTGGCGATAGCGTGTTATCGGTATTGAGCGCTGCAGGCAATGGCATAAAGATATTGTCGTCAATTAACGCCAACTTCGCGACGTTACAAGCTCTTTACCCCTTAGGAGACAACCCCACGGCAGACGAGTTACGCGACTGGTGCGGCGAGCTGAACAACCAGTTGGTCGGGGCGGCAAAAAACCATATGCTAGCGTACGATTGCAAAGTATTAATGGGCTTGCCAACCTTAATCCAGGGCGAGAATTTGGCGAGTATCAGCTCGAGTGAAGCTTGTATTAGCAAGCGTGTTTTCCTGTCTGGCGAAGGAGAAATTATCACCTACTTATCGACCATTATCGAACCTGCCTTTACTATTCGCGACGAACCAGATGAGTCGTTAACTGGTTTAACCCAGGGTGGCGAGTTGTCGTTTTTTTAGCGGCTTTTTAGTGGCCTTTTAGAGGGTGCGAACAGGCTATTATAAGCTTTAGTTTGTTCGCGCAGCTCTAGCAAAATCAATGCGCAGTTACGCAGTTGCGGCGGTGCTATTTATCTTCCGCGTGGTGCGTTAGTTCTCCTCGCCTATGCCTACAACTACTATGCTGGTGGCGCTAATTTAACTCAATGATTGACCATCATTAACCATTTATAAAAAGAGAGCGCTGCTCGCTATTTATTGGTTTTCCCCCCATTTATCGCTAAAAATCCAAGATATTGGCATCCCATTTTACTTTTTACCCTATTGGGACTCGCTGTTACCTCGTGCCTGCACATAAGCTACAACCCTTATGGATACTGACGTTCTAGGCACCAAAAGAATGTGGGAATTCCCACTGTTTGTCCCACATTAATTAAAGTGAAGGCAGTTCACATTTCCCCGCAAATTGGCCTCAAAATTAGCTGTTAAGGTATTCACAAGCAGGTCTGCAACCACCTGTTTTTTAAGCCCAGATTTTTAGGGTAACAATACTTAAATAACTAATAAGAGGCATCACATGCACCAGCGAAACGTTCATCGCCAGCTGCCACAACTCTTCTTTGCCTGCACGCTTGGATTCTTAACTGGCTGTGTTGGTGAGATTGGAACGTCGAGTAGCTCGGCGCCAAATTCCAGTGAAAATCAAACATCAAGCGTTTCTTCACTTTCTTCTGCAGGTGTATCGTCACTATCCTCTGCGAGCGTATCGGGTAGTACCAGTAGTGCGCCGCAGAGCGATGCTTTTGCTCGCGGTAAAGCATTGTATGAAAGTTTGGAACTCACCTGCTCTCTTTGCCATGAAAAAGACGGAAGTGGTGGAGCCATTATGAAGCCACTGGCGCCGGGAGCTTGCACACTTGAGGCGACAGATGGCTGCAATGATATACCGACTGTTGCGCGATACATCGCAGGTAATATGCCCGATAAAAGCGGGAGGTGTACCGATACCAACGGTTCGAGCTGTGCGACAGATATTGCGACTTATATCATCACCGCCTTTGACCCGGCGAACAATGTTTCAAATGGCGACCGAGACGGCGACGGTGTGGCTGATGAAGATGATAAGTGCCCAGGCACCGACTCAGGTAAAAGCGTAGGCCCTACTGGCTGCGCTGCTAAAGATGAGACCGACTTGCCGGTTGTAAACAGCATAACCACACCGCAGATGCGCTTAACTGCTAGCCAGTATGCCAACACCATCAAGACGGCGTTTGGGCAAGAGAGTTTGCCAAATATTACCTACATGTCGGATTTGTTTGGCCCCTTTGAGATTTTTGCTAACAATGCCAATGGTACTGCTGCCCCAGGCGACTTTAGTACAGTGCTTGGCGGGGCTAAAGTTTTAGCGCAGAGCATTGCCAAGGGGTACAGTGCAAAATGCAGTGATAACAATTGGCGCAATAACACCGAGCAGTGTGTGACAGACCACCTCGCTCCTGCTTTGCAAATGCTCTATCGTGAGCAAAGTCTACCTGCCGCAGATATTCAATCGGTAGCCAGTGTCATCAAAGCCAACTTTGCGCTAAATGCGACTACCGAGCAAGCCATTGCCGCAGGCATTACCTTGGCACTGATTGATGATCGAACCATTTTCAAATTAGAGCATGGCAGTTCTCCACTTGTCAGCGGCAAGCAGCAATTAACAGAGCGTGAGTTTATTAATCGCCTTTCTTATTTTTTAGTGGGCAATACGCCAGATGAAGCGCTGATTGCTGATGTTAATGGCATCATCAATACTCCCAGTAAAATTAGTCGCCAAGCGGAGCGTTTAGCGGCGCAAAAGCTGCACCAAGATGTTGTTTGGAAATTTGTTGCTGAGTGGTTAAATATTCAAACGACGGTACCGTCTGAAGCGATGGCTTTGGTGCCTGCGCCATTAGTGGGTGATCAGTGTAACTACACTGGCCAGTGCAAAACAAAGTTTGCCGGTTTAGCGCAAAGCTATGACTGCGCCAATAGTGCTAGCGCTAATAGCGTGTGTATGTGTGATGGTGCGCGTTGCGATAGCCTTTCTGGTGGAACTGCGTTGTCGCTTGCTGATGCTGCTCAGTTGGAAACGCGCAAGTTTATCGACTACATCGTTGATAACAATTTGCCCTTCTCTGAATTATTCAACGCTAACTACAGCTTTATTAACAAAACGCTAGCTGAGCATTACAAGGTGCCTGCCCCAGCTGCTGATTGGGAATTATATACCTTTCCTGCCGGTGCTAATCGACAAGGTATTTTGACTCATGCCAGCTTCCTAAGTAGCAATGGTAATCACGGGCGTGATCTCAATACTATTTTCCGCGGAAAAGTTCTTTATGAGCGTTTGTTCTGCGAAAAAATGCCCATCCCGCCAAATGCAAATGAGTTGTTTGAGTTAAATGACCAAATAGCGGATAGGACGGTCGACCCTATTTGTGGCGCTTGCCACAACAAGGTTGACCCCATTGGCCGAATTTTCGATTTATACGATGACAATGGTGGCCTTTACGAGAGTCAAGAGCTATTCGGTGAAGTTACGGCATCGGCGGATATTTCCAATACTTACGACAGCGTGGCGGAATTATCCAGCGCTATAGCGGGCAGTGAATCGGTGCTTTATTGCGCGACACAGCAATTATTTCGCTCAAGCTTAGGGCGTGATGTAAGCCGTGCGGAAACCGAGAGCTTCATGCAGGTTCGCGATGCTCTTAGTGGTGGCACCCTTAGCGAGGCAATGAGCGCACTTGCCGCAACAGATGCTTTTAAGCATGTGTACACCAACTTCAATCCTGATTCACAATGTTCGATGGGGAACTAATTATGACAACTTCAAATAACCTCCGCCGACGCGAATTTATTAAACACACTGCTGCCGCTACCGGTGCGGCGTCTGTTTCTACCTTAATGGTGCAGCGGGCTCTTGCGCAAGAAACGGGTTTTAAGCGTGTTATCTTCTTTTACAAGCCCGAAGGTTGTGAACAAGAAGCATTTTGGCCTGTGAACACCGGTGCGCTGCAAATTGACATGAATGCTGATTTTCGTAACGGTGCGCCTGAAAGCCGAGGTGGTTCTATTCGGAATTACAACAACCGAAATACTGCCGCAGCGACTTATTGCTTACAGCCATTAAAGCGCCACCAAAATGATATATCGCTTTATAGTGGCTTCGCGAATAAATTAATGGGTACCACTAAGGCTCACGTTCAAGTGGTGGATCATGCTTTGACGGGCGGGACGCCTAATCAAGGTAGTATTGATTACCACCTAGGGCGTGCCATTGGCGGTGATACATTGGTTAAGCAAATGTATACCGGTGTTTGGGCTCACCATGTGCTTAGCCAAGGGCCTGGTAATGACTTTTTAAATCCCCGACGAGATTTTCAAGGTCGTCCGTCGGGCAATAGTAACTGGAACCCAGTAGAAACTTACTTGCAGGTCTTCAGAAATGGTATTCCTGCTCCGAGTGGCGGTGGGGGCGTCGATAACTCAGCATTGCTTCAAGAACTACGCTCTGAGCAATCGGTATTAAAAGCCATGGAAGACCGCTTGGCACAAGTGAAATGCTTAGGTGGGCAAGAAGCCTACGAAAAATATAGCACCTTGCTACAAAGCTATACGCAATTAAAAACAGATGCCGACAAAAATATTGCGCTAGCGGAAGCAGAAGCGGGTAACGCGTCCGACATTCAAGATGTCCGTTTTGATATCCCCAATGGTTGGCTTAATAACACCGCTGGGAATGTTACTAACCGCTCAAACTATTGGAATGACTCTGCCAACTTTGAGCGCTTGGTGGATTTTTCAATCGACACCACCATTGCTGCTTTAGCGCTGGATCGCTCGCGAGTTTCGGTATTGCAATTTAGTGGTAGCGGCAACAACAATGGCGCCATTGACGGTAACCATTATCGCAATTTCGAACGTGTAGCGAGCAACCCTTATTATCAGGGTATGGGGAACGGCAAGGGGATTCCTAGTTTAGAAGGGGGTGGGGTGAATGATCATACCTACGGTCATGCCGCTGGTGGAGATAGCGTTCGCCGCAATCACGCCCGAACTCACCGTTGGTACATGGATAAATTGGCGCGCATGATCGACCGCTTGAAAGAAATCCCTGATGGCCGAGGCACCATGTTTGATACCACTCTTATTGTCCACTGTTCAGAATTTGGTATGTATAACCATCGCGCCCACGATATGCCTTATATGATTTGTGGTAACGGCGGCGGTGCATTCAAAACAGGGCAATATCTGGATGCGCGCAATGGCAATAATTTCCGTAATCATGCCGATTTCTTTTTGGCCATTGCACAGGGTTTAGGTGCGGGAATGAACCGCTTTGGTGAATCCTCAACTCCCTACAGTGCAATGCTAAACCGGTAAGCCTGCCTTCGTCGGCGTACCCTCGCCCTTCTGGGTTTCAACTTCATCCTGAGGTTGAACCTAGAAAACGCAGTTGAATCATCAAAGCCTATGTATCCCCTTGGTGCGCAATGCACACTAGGGGAATACGCATCTTTTTGACGCTCAATTACGGCTTCTAGGTTAAAGCGAAGGCTATTGCTACTGGGTATGAAAGAAGTTGTGCGGTGTTGTTAGACGGCAGTTTACAGTGCTGGGGAGCGATAAATGGCAAGAAAGGTGGCCGTTTCGTCGATGCTTATTTGAGCCACACCAGTAACTTTTTTGTTAAAGAGGATGGGAGCTCGTCAACGTGGAACGGCAACGGTAGGGACTTTAAAATTCTATTGCCCAGACTTGCTGTGTAGCAAGATAGTTAACCCCGCTAAAAGACATAGTCGTTTTATTTTGGTAACTATTCAGTCATGCTCAAATAGGTCGGCAAACTGATCATTTTCTAGGCCGCTCAAGCCAATCCGTGGGCGCCATGCACGCGATCCCAGCGCGTGAATGGCTAGGAAATGATCAGTCAGCCCTTCGAGTGTGCAGCACTTTTTTATGGCTGAATAGTTACCTTTATCAACGTTCTAATCTGCAGGTTAATTTCCAGCAGTTAAACCTTTAGTGGTTTGTATTTAACCCGCTTGGGTTGGGCGTTGTTACCTTTTCGCGCCACAAAGTCTTCGTGGTATTCGGTGTAGTTACCCTCGAAAAAGACAATTTCGCTTTCGTCTTCGTAAGCCAAAATATGCGTAGCAACGCGGTCTAAAAACCAGCGGTCGTGCGAGATAACCAAGGCGCAGCCGGGGAAGTTTTCAATGGCTTCTTCTAGTGCGCGCAAGGTTTCAACATCCAAGTCGTTTGAAGGTTCATCAAGCAGTAAAACATTAGCCCCTTGTTTTAGGGTATTGGCTAAATGTAAACGCCCGCGCTCACCACCGGATAATTCACCGACACGTTTTTGCTGGTCCGATCCTTTAAAGTTAAAGCGGCCAACATAGGAGCGAGAGTTTACTTCGTAGTTACCGATTTTTAGCATGTCGGCACCTTCAGAAATCGCTTCCCAAACGGTTTTATCGTTAGCGAGGTTCTCGCGGCCTTGCTCTACGTACGCCACTTTTGTGGTTTCGCCGAGTACAACTTCGCCGCTATCGGGCTTTTCTGTGCCGGCAATCATACGGAATAGCGTCGATTTACCCGCACCGTTACCGCCCACAATACCCACAATGGCGCCTTTGGGGATTGTTAAGCTCAGGTCGTCAATTAATAGTCTATCGCCAAAGGCTTTGCTAACGTTATGAAGCTCGATAACTTTATCGCCAAGGCGCTCGCCGGGTGGAATATAAATTTCGTTAGTTTCGTTACGGCTTTGGAATTCTTGGCTTTGCATTTCTTCAAAACGCGCCAAGCGAGCTTTGCTTTTTGCTTGCCGGCCTTTTGGATTTTGGCGGGCCCATTCCAGTTCGGTTTTCATGGCTTTTTGACGAGCCACTTCAGAGCGTTGTTCCTGTTCTAGGCGGGCCGATTTTTGTTCTAGCCAATTGCTGTAGTTGCCCTCATAAGGAATGCCGTGGCCACGGTCTAATTCCAAAATCCAGTTGGCGGCGTTATCGAGGAAGTAGCGATCGTGCGTAATGGCAACGACAGTGCCTGGGAATTCATGCAGGAATTGCTCTAACCAATAGACCGATTCCGCATCCAAGTGGTTGGTAGGCTCGTCCAGCAGCAGCATATCAGGGCGTGATAGCAGCAGGCGGCACAAAGCGACGCGGCGCTTTTCACCACCAGAAAGCTTAGTAACATCGGCATCCCAAGGTGGCAGGCGGAGCGAGTCGGCCGCAACTTCTAACTTGTGGTTTAAATTGTGGGCATCCCACGCTTCAATTACATCTTCACACTTAGCTTGTGCTTTAGCCAAGGCATCAAAGTCAGCGTCCGGCTCGGCATAGTCGGCGTAAATTTTATCCAGCGCAGCAAGGGCATCAACCGCTTCTTGCACGCCTTCTTCGACATTGCCACGTACGTCTTTATCCGGGTTAAGGGCAGGCTCCTGAGGCAGGTAACCTACTTTGATATCAGGCATTGGGCGGGCTTCACCTTGGATGTCAGTATCAATGCCAGCCATAATTTTCAACAGTGTTGATTTACCCGAGCCGTTTAGGCCGAGTACACCAATTTTGGCACCGGGGAAAAAAGAGAGAGAGATGTTTTTAAGGATTTCGCGTTTGGGAGGAACAATTTTGCTCACCCGGTTCATGGTATAGACGTATTGCGCCATCTAATTTCAGCCTCTAGGAAGTTGCGAATTTAATAGTGGCGAAGGGTACTTAGCTTGGCGGGGGATTGCAATTTGAAAGATGACTATCGAATCTTTCGTTTAACGTCTATATGTGCGCGGTGTCATTGCGACGGTTACCTTTTGGTGTTTGCATTTCGCCGAAGACATTGATCTAATTCGAGCAGAAATAAAAATCATAAACACACATTAGAGGGAGATAACATGAAAAACCAAACTTTACCTACCATTGCAAAGCTATCGGCGAGCGGTTTATTGGCGGTGCTCATTACGGCATGTGGCAGCAGTGGCAGTGATGATACTAATGCGGCTGCGCCGCAATCTTCAGCTGCAGCGCAAACATCGAGCAGTCTTGCGGCCAGCTCATCTTCAGAGCAAGCAAGCAGTGTTGCAACAAATGATAGTGGCGTGGCTGAATCCTGCGCGATGCTAAATGGTAGTTTTATCGAGTGTTTAGATTTTGAAAATATGAGTCCAGGTGCTGTGCCTTCTGGCTTTAACCAATCGGGTAACGGTATTGCTGTTGTTGAAGGCGAGGGATCTTATAGCGGTGATTTGGCGTTGAAAATATCGGGCGCCTCGGCCAGCTATTTGTCATTAGCAAATTTTACCGGTACCCATTGGGGACGCATGTATTACAAAAACATTGCCAAACCTTCAAGTATTGATAGCTACTCTCACACGACTTTAGTGTCTGGGTTTGATAATGGAGCGCAATTCCGCTTTGTGGATATGGTCGCAGCACCAGATAATGCTGCCGATGCAGGTAAGTACCAGCACCTATACAATACTGAGCCCAATGATTTGTCACTTGAAGGCCCGTACGACAATAGTTATGACGGCGAGTGGGTATGCGTTGAGTGGTCAATGGATACCGCAGCTCAGGAGTTTTATTTTTATAAAGATGGTAATGAAGTAGCGTTGGCTAACTTCGGAACATCGACTAATTCAACTGACTTAGCTGATGCGAAAAAATATAATTTTAATGAGACTAATATGACGTTTCAGATGACGCCTGTTCCAGCAGAGATATCTGAGCTACGTATTGGCATCCAAAATTATCAGCAAGACAGCTTCACATTCTTGCTGGATGATATTGTTATTGCTGATGCCCGTGTAGGTTGTGATCTTGCAGCTGAAGCATCGAGTTCGGAAATGAGCTCTTCGTCAATGGTGATGAGTAGCTCTGAAGCAGCTTCTTCATCTGCCCCAGCAGTGGTTGTGGGCAAAGCTGACTTTGATATGATGTGTAAAGGCTGCCACACCGGTGCCCCTGCAGACTTAATTGGCGGTCGCGATCAGGCTGCTCTGTCTGCTTATATTAACGGCGCTATGCCTCAAGGTAATCCATCGGCGTGTGAAGATACGTGTGCGGATGAGGTTGCTAGCTATATCCTTAACTAACGTGCTTATCGCTTAATGTAAAAGCAGCTATTAGGGCTGCTTTTTTTATGCCTAGCTTTTAGCTTGGAGCGCTAAAACTGCCCCAACTAGTGTACAATCGCGCCCTATCTTTTTCCCTTCAATACCTAACCAATATGCCGGCCTAGGCCCTAGCTGTGATTTGAGGATTCCTATGTTTGATAAGAACCAAACCGTTGCCGATTTTGACCCCGAAATTTGGTCGTCAATTCAAAATGAAAACCGTCGCCAAGAAGAGCACATCGAGCTTATTGCCAGCGAAAACTACACCAGCCCAATGGTTATGGCTGTGCAGGGCACAAAGCTGACGAACAAATATGCCGAAGGTTACCCCGGCAAGCGTTACTACGGTGGTTGTGAGTATGTTGACCAATCGGAAGGCTTAGCCATTGAGCGCGCCAAAACATTGTTTGGTGCCGATTACGCCAATGTACAGCCGCATTCTGGCTCACAAGCCAACGCAGCAGTTTACGCGGCCCTGTGTGCGCCAGGCGACACGGTTTTAGGTATGAGCCTAGCCCACGGCGGCCACTTAACACACGGCGCTAAAGTAAGCTTTTCTGGCAAGTACTACAACGCGGTTCAGTATGGTTTGAACACAGAAACCGGCTTGATCGACTACGAAGAAGTGGAGCGTTTAGCGCTTGAGCACAAGCCCAAAATGATTGTTGCGGGTTTCTCGGCGTATTCACAAGTGGTTGATTGGCAGCGTTTTCGCGATATCGCCGATAAAGTAGGCGCATACTTATTAGTAGATATGGCACACGTTGCTGGTTTGGTTGCGGCAGGTGTATACCCAAGCCCTGTGCAAATCGCCGATGTAACAACCTCAACTACGCACAAAACTTTGCGCGGCCCACGTGGCGGCATCATCTTGGCGAAGGCAAATGAAGAAATCGAGAAGAAGTTAAACTCGGCAGTATTCCCAGGCGGCCAAGGCGGCCCATTAATGCACGTAATTGCTGCAAAAGCCGTAAGCTTCAAAGAAGCCATGAGCGACGAATACAAAACGTATCAGCAGCAAGTGGTTAAAAACGCCAAGGTTATGGCAGAAACTTTCATTAAGCGCGGTTTGAATATTGTCTCTGGCGGTACCGAAAACCACTTGATGCTAGTAGATTTGATCGGCAAAGAATACACCGGTAAAGATGCCGATGCCGCTTTAGGCGAAGCCAACATTACCGTTAACAAAAACGCCGTACCTAACGACCCACGCTCGCCGTTTGTAACCTCTGGTTTACGTGTAGGTACACCAGCAATTACTACTCGCGGCTTTAAAGAAGCTGAAAGTGAGCAGTTGGCAAACTGGATGGTAGACGTATTAGACAGCCTTGAAAATGGTAACTCTGAAGAGGTAATTGCCAAAGTGAAAGGGCAAGTTCTAGAGCTTTGCGCTAAATTCCCTGTTTACGGTGAGTAATTAGCTGTAGCGAAAAATGGGCGGCCAATGGCCGCCTTTTTTGTATGTGAACGTACTATATAGCTTTAAGTTCTTAGCATAGATAAACTTGAGGCGTTCTATTATGCTGAAATCCATATTGGGCTTTCCTTTCAGTGAATTAAACGTATGAGGTGAAAAAACATGGATATTAATGCAAGCATTGTTGATCAGCGGCTCAACGGCATTGTTGACGATCACCCTGATTTTTTTCCTAAGGGGCTGGATAGTCAGCGTAAAAAATCTTACGCATTTGTTCTATATTGCGTAAAAACGGCTTTGGGTCTTGGATTGAGTGAGGCTGCCGATTTGATGACAGAAGGGACGAAGGATACTGGTGTTGATGCAATTCATATTGGGGATGTGGATGACGGGGAATTTGAAGTTACTCTATTTCAAGGTAAGTATAAGCATAAGGATTTAACTGGAACGGCTAACTTTCCTGAAGGTGGAGTCAAAGCTGCGATATCAACAGTCATAACTCTTTTTGATCCATCTAAACAGATTTCAATGAATGAGCGCCTAAAGCCAAAGGTGGAGGAGGCTCGTTCGTTAATTCGGGATGGATATATACCAGTTGTGAAAATGGTTCTATGTAACAACGGTGCACGCTGGACCACATCGGCCGAAGATCTAATTAAAAATTCTGGTTTCTCTTCAGAGCAAGTGAGCTGGATACACCTCAATCATGAAGAAATTGTTCGTGTGCTAAAAAGCTCTAAATCTGTCGATGACACAATAAAGCTTCATGGTGCAGCAATTATTGAAGATTTCAACTTCCGTCGAGTACTTGTTGGTAAGGTTTCGATTAAAGAGGTCGCAGAGCTTTTTAATCGCAACGGAGAGCAATTGTTGGAAAGGAATATTCGCCGCTATTTGGGTGTGAATAGAAATCGAGTAAATGCTGCAATTCATAGCACACTGCTAGACGAAGAAAAGAGGAAAAATTTCTATTTCTTTAATAATGGCATTACTATGATCTGTAATAAGTTTAGGCATAATGCATTACAAGGGAAGGATTACCAGTTAAATTTGAATGGCATTCAAATTATTAATGGCGGGCAATCGTGTAAAACAATACAAGAAACCTTCAATGCGCCAGACTCACTCTCAGATTTTAGTGATACCTATATCCTATTGCGATTATATGAGTTAGCTGAAGATGATCAAGATTTTGTACAGGATATTACTTATGCGACCAATAGCCAAAACCCAGTTGACTTGAGAGATCTTCGTTCAAATGATGATGTACAAATGCAGCTTGAGATTGGGATGAGGGATTTAGGTTTTGAATACAGACGAAAAAGAGATGAGACCGCCGTTAAGAATGATCAGCTTTCTAGTTCAGTGGTCGGAGAGTCTGTTCTTGCCGTTTGGAGGAAGAAACCGCATCAAGCAAAGTTTCGGCGTAAAGATATTTTTGGGAAATTATACAATGAAATTTTTGATGGTTTGAACTCTGCGCAAGCGATTATTGCAGCCATTATATTTCGACTGGTCGAGAATGAGCGTAAAAGACCCGTGCAGAAAAATCCGCCCTTGTTTTTGCCTTATGCTTCGCACTATAAAGCGATGCTTGTGGGTGATGTATTAATTAAGGATTTAGGAGTGACTTTCCCTGAGGTTGATCATAAAGTATGTGAGAAAGCATTGGTTCATCTTGATGAAAAATTCTCTGAATATCAGGTGGAAGTTCAAAATAAAATCCAGAAAGCTTTGGGAAAACTTTACGGCGGTCGAGATGTTTCCCTCCAGCAGTTATCTGCAACATTTCGGCGGGGAGACTTATTGTATTATCTTGATGATTATTTGTGATTTTTAGGCTCTTTAACGACTGTTAAGGAGCAATATGTCTTTTGTGTGGAGTAGGCCTATGAAAGATATATTGCTCATAAATAAATGAGATGAAATGCAACAAACTCCAATATCCATTTTAGAGCACGTCTTCGGTTACGATAAATTTCGTGGTCAGCAAGAGGCTATTGTTAATGCCGTTGTTGGTGGTGATGATGCGTTGGTGATTATGCCGACCGGTGGTGGTAAATCGCTGTGTTATCAAATACCGGCTTTGCTGCGCCCAGGTGTTGCCATTGTGGTTTCGCCATTAATTGCGTTAATGCAAGATCAGGTAGAAGCCCTGCGGGCTTTGGGGGTGAAGGCGGGTTTCTTGAATAGCACCTTAACGCCGCAAGAAATCTACGATAACGAGCAATCCATACAAGCAGGCCAGCTTGATGTGGTTTACATCGCGCCGGAGCGATTAATTCAAGCGCGTACGATTAATTTATTGCAGCACAGCCAAATTGCTTTGTTTGCTATAGATGAGGCCCACTGTGTGGCGCAGTGGGGGCATGATTTTCGCGCTGATTATTTACGCTTAGATGTGTTGCACAATGAGTTTCCTGCGGTTCCTCGCATTGCCTTAACGGCAACAGCCGATACGCGCACGCGACAAGAAATTATTGATCGTTTAGCGCTGCATAATGCGCAACAATTTATTGCGGGCTTTGATCGACCGAATATTCAATATCGTATTCAGCCCAAAGATCGGCCTCGTCAGCAGTTAATTAAGTTTTTAAAGCAAGAGCACGATGGCGATGCTGGGATTATTTATTGTTTGTCGCGCGATAAAGTAGAAAAAACGGCAGCCTGGTTACGTGAAGAAGGTTTTGATGCCTTGCCGTATCACGCCGGCTTGCCTCCAGAAATTCGCGCTAAGCATCAGCGTCGCTTTTTACGCGAAGATAGCGTGGTAATGGTGGCGACTATTGCTTTTGGTATGGGAATAGATAAACCCGATGTGCGTTTTGTAGCGCATTTAGATATGCCCAAAAGTATTGAAGCCTATTACCAAGAAACAGGCCGGGCCGGCCGAGATGGCGCACCTTCCACCGCACTGTTGTTATACGGTTTTGAAGATGTCGTTAAGTTGCGGCAAATGACCAGTAATAGTGAAGGCAACGAGGCGTTTCGTCGGGCTGAGCAAGAGCGCCTTAACGCCATGCTGGCTTTGTGTGAGCTGGCCAGTTGTCGGCGACAAACATTATTGCGTTATTTTGATGATGAATTGCCCAAGCCTTGTGGTAATTGCGATACCTGTATCGAACCGCCGCAAACTTGGGATGCCACCGAGGCTGCACAAAAAGCTTTATCATGTGTTTACCGCACAGGCCAGCGCTTTGGTGTTCAGCATGTGGTAGATGTGTTGCGTGGCGAAAAAAATGATCGCATTAAACAGTATGGTCACGACCAGTTAACGACCTTTGGCATTGGCAGTGATATTTCTCAACATGAGTGGAAGGGGCTGTTTAGGCAGTTGGCCGCTCTGGGTTATTTGGATGTCGATCGTGAATTTGGTAGCTTACTGTTAACCGAAAGCTGCCGTACGCTTTTACGCGGTGACCAAAGTATTCAGTTGCGAAAAGACGCTAAAATCACCACTAAAAAAGGCAAGCGCCAAGCGATTGAGGTTGACCACGACGATTTGCCGCTGTGGCATGCACTGCGGCAATGCCGGCGGCGCTTATCAGAAGAGTATGGCGTGCCGCCTTATGTTATCTTTCATGATGCGACCTTAAAGCATATGTTAGAAGTTCGCCCGCAAAATACCCAGCAGCTAATGCAAGTAAGCGGTGTGGGTGATGCTAAGGCGCAAAAGTATGGGCAAGAATTCCTAGATGTAATACGTAATTACGAATACTCTAGCGGGCAATAATTTTTTATACGCGAGGAAGTGGAATGAAGCTACAAGGTTTACTCTTAACGGTTTCTATATTGCTGGTGGGTTGTGGCAATTTATCCGTTAAATTACCCGCTGTCACTGACAGCAATAACACTCCGAGTTTGCCAGGAAAGGTCATATGGCATGACTTAATTACCGGTAAACCCGAAGAGTCTATACGTTTTTATTCAGGTTTATTCGGCTGGGAGTTTGAAAAGCTAAGCATCCGTCGTGGGCTTTTTAAAGCGTTGGATTATTATATTATCTCGCTCAATAATGAAGTTATTGGTGGCATGGTCGATCAGAACGATTTGCGCGTAGATGTTAATTTGTCGCAGTGGGTCGTGGTTTTATCGACTGACAACCTAGATGCGGCAGTGGCAAAAGCACGCGAAGAGGGCGGCTCAGTTATCGCTGAGCCGGTGGACCTAAAAGCACGCGGCCGTATTGCTGTTGTAGAGGATAAGCAGGGCGCGTTATTTGCGCTATTGCAAACCAAAACTGGAGACCCTACTGACAAACCGGTTATCTCGAGCGGTGATTTCTTGTGGAACGAGCTGTGGACTACGGATGCAAAAGCTGCGGCAACCTTTTATCAAGCTATATTGCCCTACACCGTTGTAGAGCACGAGGTTAAAAATACAGAGCGTAGCTATCGGGTGTTAAGTGCGCAAGGTGAGCCACGTGTAGGGGTAATGCCAATGCCGGTTAAAGATTTAGCGCCAACTTGGGTTGCTTATCTGCGCGTAGCCGATTCGCAAAGTTTAGATGCCATGCTCGCTAAAGTTGCTACTCTAGGTGGAAGCGTGCTTTTACCTGCTCAAGATCGTTTAGTTGGTGGTCGCGCGGCATTAATTGCCGGCCCTTCTGGCGAAGGCATAGCACTGCAAACATGGTCTTTTGAAACTGAAAAAGAAGGGAATTAATATGAAACTAAAACGGCTTTTAAATTCTCGATTGTTAAAGCTTGCAGCTGTTGCTGGTGTGCTTGTTTCCCTTTCTGGCTGTGAGCCTCAGGTCTACGGCAGTGTAGGGATGTCGACATCAAGTTTTGGCTCGTATAATTCGCGTTATGGCTCAAGCCCAAGGATGAGCGGTAGTATTTCTGTGGGCGGGCGAATATTTTAATTGCGCGGGTGAAGTTAAAAATCGCCCCAAGCCATTTGCAGTACGCTAAGTGCTGTAAGTGGGGCGGTTTCTGTTCGTAGTACGCGTGGCCCCAGCGTTAGCACATTAAAGCTATTTTTTTGCGCTAGTGTAATTTCTTCGTCACTCAGCCCGCCTTCTGGGCCAATTAGCAATGTACACGACTTAGCTGCGCTGTAATCGTGTAGCTTTTTATCGCTGCGGTGGTGCAATACAAGATTTAAGTCGCTATGGTCGCCGGCAATAAATTGATTGAAATTCACTGGCGCGTTTAATACAGGCAGAATATTCAGTTGGCATTGTTCACAAGCGCTGATAATAATGCCTTGCCAGTGTGCTATTTTTTTCTCCAGCCGTTCACCACTGAGCTTTACTTCGCAGCGCTCCGTAATTAGGGGGGTTATTTCTGTAACCCCTAGCTCCGTTGCCTTTTGCAGTACTAAATCCCAGCGCTCGCCGCGTGATAAACCTATTGCTAAGTGGGTTTTTAAAGGTGAAGCTCGGTTTTCTGCGTTGAACGCTCCAACTTCGACACGGACACTTTTCTTATTAATATCGATGATGGTTGCTTGATATTCGCCACCGTGACTATTGAATAGTACTAGCTCGCGGCCAGTGCTCATACGTAGCACTTTACCAAGATAGTGTGCGATATTATCTTCAAGCTCGACTTGTGAATTACTGGCGAGTGTAACGGTGGTGTAAATACGGGGTATGCGCATAAAAAAGCTGGTCGATAAAATGAAATGTGTGGCACCAGTGTGGCGCCACGGTTTTTATGGGGCTGATCTTTGTTTGGTTAGTCTTTGCCCGGTATTAAGCCGAGGTTTTCAATTAGCGTGGTTGTCGGCTGTGCATTATTCATTGTATAAAAGTGCAAGCCAGGGGCATCATTTTCAAGCAGTGTTTCGCATAGTTCGCTAACAATATCTAAGCCAAAGGCTTTAATGCTGTCGGTATCATCACCAAAGGCTTCTAAGCGCTTGCGCATCCAGCGTGGAATTTCGGCGCCGCAATTGGTGCTAAAGCGCGACAGGCTTTGATAATTGGTGATGGGCATAATGCCTGGGTAAATAGGCTTATCTATCCCGGCTTCCATACAGCTTTCGATAAAGTAAAAATAAGCGTCTGGATTATAAAAGTATTGCGTAATAGCCGAGTTAGCGCCGGCGTCGAATTTTTGTTTTAAAAAGTCGACATCGCTATCAAAGCTTTGAGCTTCTGGGTGAATTTCGGGGTAAGCAGCAACTTCTAGATGGAAGTGATCGCCAGTATGTTTGCGAATAAACTCCACTAATTGGTTGGCATAAACCATTTGGTAAGAACCACCCATGCCAGAAGGCATGTCGCCGCGCAAAGCGACTAATCGGTCAATGCCCATGTCTTTGTATTCATTGAGCAGGGCGATCATCGATTCTTCATCATCGCCACCAAAAGATAAATGCGGTGCGACTTGACTGCCTGCGGTTTTAATAGCGTTAACACTGCCGATGGTGTTATCGCGGGTGGAGCCACCAGCTCCGTAGGTTACTGAGAAAAACTCAGGCTCGCAGACGGCTAATTCTTTATGAACGTTAGCGAGCTTCTCGCGGCCTTTTTCTGTTTTAGGCGGGAAGAACTCAAAACTTAAACGAAGAGGTTCAATATCACTCATGGTTAATACCTAGTGGGTTGTGCCGATGTAAAGGCCTTATTTTACACGGTGTGCAAAATAAGGCTGTGCCGAAAACAGCGATTAATATTTATAGCTTTCTGGCTTGTAAGGGCCTTCTGCTGGAACGTTAATGTATTCTGCTTGTGTTGTTGTTAACTGTGTGAGTACGCCGCCAAATCCTTCGACCATCGCCTTGGCTACTTCTTCGTCCAGTTTCTTGGGTAGTACTTTAACGTATATATTTTGCGCTTTTTCGCTAGCGGGTAAATCGGCAAATTTAGCTTCGTAGAGGTGAATTTGCGCCAGTACTTGGTTAGCAAAGCTGCCATCCATAATGCGGCTAGGGTGGCCGGTGGCATTACCTAAGTTAACAAGGCGGCCTTCAGATAAAAGCAATAAATGGTTATCGCTCGCTTTGTCGCGATAAACTTTGTGGACTTGTGGTTTAACTTCTTCCCATTCCCAATTCTTGCGCATAAAGGCGGTATCGATTTCGTTGTCGAAATGGCCAATATTACAAACAACTGCGCGGCTCTTTAAGGTTTGCAGCATAGCCGCATCACAAACATTGATGTTTCCTGTAGTTGTTACGATTAAATCGGTAGTACCTAAAAGTAGGGTGTCAATGTCTTCTACTTTTCCTGTATTGGCGCCGCCTTTATAAGGTGATACGACTTCGAAGCCGTCCATGCAGGCTTGCATGGCGCAGATGGGATCTATTTCGCTGATTTTTACAATCATACCTTCTTGGCGCAGTGAAGCTGCAGAACCCTTACCGACATCGCCGTAACCAATAACCAGCGCTTTTTTACCGGACAATAGGTGGTCGGTGCCGCGTTTAATGGCGTCGTTTAAGCTATGGCGACAACCGTATTTGTTATCGTTTTTAGATTTGGTGACGGCATCGTTAACGTTGATGGCAGGGACTTTTAATTCGCCTTTTTCCATCATCTCTAATAAACGGTGTACCCCCGTGGTTGTCTCCTCAGAAATACCGTGGATGTTATCGAGTAGCTCGGGGAAGCGGTTGTGAACCATTTCGGTTAAGTCGCCGCCGTCGTCTAGAATAATATTTGGCTCCCACGTAATACCTTCTTTTTTAATGGTTTGTTCAATACACCACAAAAACTCTTCTTCTGTTTCGCCCTTCCAAGCAAATACAGGAATGCCGGCGGCGGCAATTGCAGCGGCGGCATGGTCTTGCGTTGAGAAAATATTACAACTCGACCAGCGAACTTCAGCACCGAGCTCGACTAAAGTTTCAATAAGAACGGCTGTTTGGATTGTCATGTGGATGCAACCCATAATTTTTGCATCTTTTAGTGGTTGTGCATCTTTATATTGTGTTCGAAGTGCCATCAAGGAGGGCATTTCGCCTTCGGCAATTTGTGTTTCGCGGCGGCCAAAAGCGGCTAGCTCGTTAAAATGGGCTTGGTCTTTGGCGCCGACTTTAAAATCGGTAAAATTATTTGCAGCTGTAATAGTCATTAAATTCTCGCTTGGCGCAGCTTTAATTACTGCGCTAAAAAAAGTGTTTGTTAAATTAAAGCGCTGCTTTTAATGCAGCGGCTTTATCGGTGGCTTCCCATGTGAATTCGGGTAATTCGCGGCCGAAGTGGCCGTAGGCGGCCGTTGCGCGATAAATAGGGCGCAGTAAATCAAGCATTTCGATTAAGCCGCGAGGGCGCAAGTCAAAATGTTCGCGTACCAGTTTCGAAATTTCAATGTCGCTTATTTTTCCGGTACCAAAGGTGTCGATGGAAATAGACGTTGGTTCGGCAACACCAATGGCATAGCTGACCTGAATCTCACATTTGTCGGCTAGGCCTGCGGCCACGATATTTTTGGCAACGTAACGACCAGCGTAGGCCGCTGAGCGATCCACTTTTGATGGGTCTTTACCACTGAAGGCACCGCCGCCGTGGCGAGCCATACCGCCGTAGGTGTCTACAATAATTTTACGGCCTGTTAAGCCGCAATCGCCCACTGGGCCGCCAATAATAAATTGGCCGGTAGGGTTAATGTGGTACTGGGTGTCTTTGTGTAGCCATTCAACGGGCAGTACCGGTTTGATAACCTCTTCCATAATGGCTTCTTTGATGGTCGCTTGCGATACATCGGGCTCGTGTTGTGTCGACAAAACAACGGCATCGACAGCTACCGGTTTGCCATTTTCGTAGCGCAGTGTCACTTGGCTTTTGGCATCTGGGCGCAACCAATTTAGCTTGCCGCTTTTACGCAAATAAGCTTGTTTTTCGACTAACCGGTGTGAATAAAAAATGGGGGCAGGCATTAGTACGTCAGTTTCGTTGGTCGCAAAGCCAAACATTAGGCCTTGATCACCAGCGCCTAAATCTTTATTGGCGGCTTCGTCTACGCCCATAGCAATATCGGCACTTTGTTTGCCAATGGCATTAAGTACAGCGCACGATGCTCCGTCAAAGCCTACATTGCTGCTGTTATAGCCAATATCTAAAATCACTTGGCGAACTAAGTCTTCTAAATCGACATAAGTACTGGTGCGCACTTCGCCAGCTATAATTGCCATGCCGGTTTTTACAAGTGTTTCCACAGCTACGCGGGCGTGTTTATCTTCCGTTAATATTGCATCCAAAACGGCGTCGGAAATTTGGTCTGCCATTTTATCGGGGTGACCTTCAGAGACAGACTCCGAAGTAAATACACTGTAATCAGCCATGGTAGTTCCTCAGCTAGAAAGTTAAAAATTACTGTTTAAGAAATTGTTGAATTTGAATTTGAAAACCGTTACGAAGCGCAAAGTAAGTGCTGTGGCCTTGCGTAAGCCCTGTTGCGGTTGCCCAATTTTTTAAGTCGTCGGCTTCAAAGCCTAGCCATATATCGCCGCAGGCTTCTCGCGCCCATTCTTGTTGGTGGCTGCATAACTCAGTCACAATTAACACGCCGCTAGGAGCCAGTGCTTGGCTTACATCAGCAATCACTTGAGCGGGCGATGGCGTATGGTGCAAAACCATATTAATAATTGCGCAATCAAAGGCTTGCTGTTCTTTAAGGTTGCGCGTATCGCCTAGGGTGAAGTTAATATTGTTAATTGATTTAGCGCGCTTTTTAGCGCTAGCGAGCATGCGCGGACTGTTGTCCAGCGCGACAACCCAATCGAAATTTTCGGCCAGTACGGGTAAAAACTCCCCTTCGCCAGGGCCAACTTCTAGCGCGCGGCAATGCGCTTGTATTGGCGAAAGGCTCAGGACTTCGGCAACTTGCTTTGCATATACGTCAAAGCTTGCAATAAGGTCTTGCTGGGCTCGGAATTTATCGGCGTTTTCTAGAAAAAATTGGTGGGATGTTTGAGTGCGTTCTTGCCAAATAGTATCCAGTGCTTTTTCTAAGTCGAGGCTAAGTGGGATATTGTCGAGCTGCTGGAATATCGCGCTTTTAGCTGTTGCGAGCGGGTCGGTAGTCGCGATATGGGCGCGGCGATAAAAAATCGAATTACCTTCGCGGCGTGTGCTCACAAGACCTGCGTTGGCAAGTACTTTTAGGTGATGGCTAATACCGGATTGCTTCACACCAAAGGCATGGGCTAGCTCTAGTACGCCGTAAGAATCGCGAGCTAATACTTGTAAAACACCTAGGCGCAAGTCATCACCGGCGGCCTTCATAAGTGCGGCGAGGTCGCCCGTCATTTGGTGGGCGCTAGGTATTAAAGGCGTCTTAGCGGCTTGCATGCGCGCAAGTGTAGCAGTGTGGCAAACCTATATCAAAATATTTTGATATAGGTTTTGGTGAAATCCTAGCGGGTTGTGCCGCGGCTATGGCTGTGGATGCAGTTGAAAGCCAAAGTAATATAAAATTGCTAGTAACATCAGCAAGATAGCGCTACCCGCGTACAGCATCTTGCCGGCATGAGCGGCGTGCTGCCAATGTGCCGCGCAGTAAACTAATGCCACTGGCGGTAAAAGCACCGAGAGTACGCCAAAGACATAGCGCTTATTGCCCAATGCGGTAAGAAAAGCAAACAGCCAGCCGATGAAAAACAAGCTGGCGCCAAGGGCGCCAAAAATAATAAGGCAAACTAAAACGATGGAGGTCATTGTGCGCGCCGTGCGGTTACAGAAAGGCGAAAGATTATAAAGCCTTATGTGGCTCTGCCAATGTGTAGTCGCATAAAGTCGGCACTTAATGCGGGATCTACCTGAGTTAGCGTTATAGTACAGGCCTTACAGTATGAGACGGTCCAAATGAAAAACGATGGCGTGCAGCCTGCTTTAAGTGAGCTATTAGATGCTGCGGCGTATGAAGCGGCAGATCATGTATTAAGTGGTATGGCAGAAGAAATATACCGCGACGGCTTTAGTGTGCGAGAAAACGCATTGCCTAGTACTATTGCCGAGGCGATGGCGCAAGCGGTATTGGCAAAACCACTTGCTGATTTCAACCGTGCAGGCATTGGCCGTGCCGAAACACACACCCATAACGAAGCTGTGCGCTCTGATCGCATTCACTGGATAACATCGGAATCGGCAGAGCACCTTGCCTGGTTAGCGTGGGCGCAAGCGTTTAAAAACCATATCAATCGGCGCTTGTACTTAGGGCTTTTTTCCTTTGAAAGCCACTTTGCCCATTATGCGCCGGGTGATTTTTACAAACGCCATAACGATGCCTTTAAGGGGCAGGCCAATCGCATGTTGTCGCTAGTGGTGTACTTAAATCGCGATTGGGATGTAAACAATGGTGGTGAGCTGGTGTTGTACAAAACAGAACAAGACCAAGAGGGTATTCGTGTAGCGCCGCGCTTTGCGACTGTGGTTGCTTTTTTGAGCGAGGAATTCCCGCACGAAGTCTTGCCTGCCACATGTGATCGCTATTCCATCGCCGGTTGGTTCCGCATTAATTCCTCCAACAGCAAAAAGATTGACCCGCCGAGTTAGCCCTTGTTAATGCTGTTAGGTGAACGCGGTGTTTAACAGTACAATGCCGGCTCTTACGTAGCGAACCGTTCCGGTTTTGGCTTGTTGCGTGTTATTCACCCAACAGGTTATGGCCATGTCCCTTTTCCGTGTTCGTTATCAAACGATTGAGTTTGATGACTACGATATTCACCTGCGTACGCTAAAAGATAAAAATCAGTTTTCCGACCCCTTAGGCGAAGCCGATGCTTTGGGGATTTCTTCTGCGCAGTGGTCATTATTTGGTGTGGTGTGGGAATCCAGTGAGGTGCTGGCCCGCGAAATGCAAAGTTATGTGCATGATGGCAAGCGTATACTTGAAGTAGGCTGCGGGATTGGCTTAACAAGCATGCTATTAAATGCGCGCAATGCTGATATTACCGCGACAGATTACCACCCTGAGGTGGGCGCTTTTTTGGTTGAGAACGCCAAGCTTAATGACGACAAACAAATCCCTTTTTTACGTACTGGCTGGGCCGACTTAAGCGATGGTTTAGGTACTTTTGATGTTATTGTTGGCAGCGATTTATTGTATGAAAAAGAGCATGTAGAGCTACTGTCGCAGTTTATTGATAGGCATGCCAACGCCGAGTGCGAAGTTATTTTAGTGGACCCAGGCCGTGGCCACCATTCGCTGTTCAGCCGAGCCATGGTTGCGCTGGGGTATTCGCATACGCAGTATAAACCCGATCAAAAAGCCTATGCATTAAAGCCGTTTAAAGGGCAGGTGCTTAAGTATACTCGAGCTTAAGGGCACCTCTAAAAATGCACTTTTTCCGCGATAGCGGCATCAGCTCCGTCCTCGAGTCCTCATTTACACCACGTAAACTGCGGCTCTCCGGGCGGTGCTTCTTTGCTCTCACAAAAAAAATCACTATTTTTAGAGGTGCCCTTAACTCTTTTCTTAATGCGGCTGAGCCCAACGCCTGTTATGCCTAAGTATTTTGCTAAATCATTTTGGGTAATTTTGCTAACAACATCTGGCGCTTCCTGCACAAATGCACGGTAGCGCTCCTCTGCCGATAAACACAGAAATTCATATTCACGCTTTTCTTTCTTCATGGCCAGCTGCAGTAGCAATTCAACCATGTGATTGGCCAGCGCGTGGTCTGTTTGGCTGTGCTTGTAAATAGCTGCAAAGGGGATTTCCAATAGCTGGCTGTCTTCTAAGCACATTAAGCCGAAAGAACAAGGCTCGCCGCTATAAGCCGAAGATAAATTGCCAATAATATTCTCTGGCGAAATAAAAGATTTAATCAGTTCCTTGCCGTCCGAGGTTGTGTAGTAAGCCTTCAGTAAGCCCGAGCCTAGCCAATAAATGCAGTGGCTGTTAGTACCTTGTTGAAACAGGTGCTCGCCTTTCTTTTTCTTGATGGGCTTGCCTATTGTTTTTGCGAGTGCCATAAAATTCATCGTTGTTAACCTGGGTTAATGCTCTTTAATTATAGCCTTCCTACACTGGCCTTTTCGGTGAAGAGGGCGATATGGAGTTGAGTAATAAGCGCATTGTGATTACTGGCGGCACTGCGGGCATTGGTTTGGAAATGGTAAAACAACTTTGCCGCAATAACGAGGTAATTGTTATTGCGCGTGATGAATCAAAGCTCAAAGCATTGGCTCAAACGTTAGTTTCAGTGCGAACCTTTCAAGCCGACCTTTCTAATATGGCAGAGGTGGCATCAGTGGCGCAAAGTGTAACGCGGCAGTTTGAATCCATCGATATACTAATTTGTAATGCGGCTGTGCAGTATACGCCCATGTTGCTAGATGATGATTTTCGCCCCGAAAACATTCAGCGTGAAGTGAATCTTAATTTTACCGGTATTGGCTATTTGGTTCACGGTTTGCTCCCCTCGCTACATAAAGACACGCCTTCAAGTATTTTGCTTATCAACTCCGCTTTAGCCTTAACCTCCAAGAAAACATCTGCCGTGTATTGTGGTACTAAGGCGGCCTTAAATGGTTTTGCCCAATCACTGCGCTACCAGCTGGAAAATACCAATATTATGGTTCAGCAAGCGTTTTTACCGCTGGTAGATACAGCCATGACGCAAGGCCGAGGTAAGCACAAAATGTCAGCCAATAAAGCCGCCGAGCAAATATTGCGGGGCTTGGCATTAGCGGTAGTGGATAACGATATTGGCAAAGTTCGTTGGCTTCGGTTGCTTTTGCGTTTGGCGCCATCCTTCGCACAACGCATTTTAAAGCATAGTTAGGAGGTTGTTATGAGGTCGATGCTAAAAGTATTGTTAGTTATTAGCTTAATCTTCGCGGCAACCTTTTTAGTGATGAAGTCAATGGGTTGGCTTTCGGTAGAGCAGGTTGCCGGTTGGCTAACGCAGGCTTCCAAACTTTCACCGCTGACGCTTGCAGTTATTGTTATCACGCTATTGTTTTTAGACCTTTTTATTGCCATGCCGACGTTGACTATCATCATATTGTCGGGCTATTTTTTAGGTTACCCTCTAGCTGCCATTGTGGTTTTTGTGGGCATATTGCTGTCCGCGTTAATTGGATATGTTCTAAGTTTTTATTGTGGCGAGCGCTTACTTTGCGTTTTACTAAAAAATGATTGTAAGCGTTGCGAGGCGATAGCTGCATTTAATGCCAATGGTGCGGCAATGATCATATTAGCCAGAGCCATGCCGATATTGCCAGAGGCCACCGCATGTATGGCGGGCATCTCAAAAATGCGCTTTTCACGATTTATGGGTTATTGGCTAATTGGGGCTGTGCCCTATACGCTTATTGCCACTTATGCTGGCTCTATTAGCTCTTATACCAACCCAAAACCTGCACTGTTAATCGGTTTGGCGCTGTCTTTTAGTTTATGGCTATGTTGGTGCGGTTATTTTCATTTAAAGCGTCGTGCGGTGAAATATAAACAGCGCGATCAAAAAGCCCTATAGCTTACTTACAAGAGCAATGCCTTGAAAATATTCGTTTGAGCGCAAGATTGCCTATGAGTGATAAAGCCGAGGAAGACCTAAATGGAAATTAAAATGTTTGTTGATCTCGCTATTGTGATGGGCTTGATTGGCGTGATATGGGGTGCGGTAAAGCTGGTGGCTTACTTTAAAAAGCACAAGGCGAATACTGAGCTATGGGCAACAGTTTTTGACGGGCTAACCCATAAGTTGGCAGACCTTACACCATTAAAGGTGCCTGAATCCTACATTGAGAAAAAAGCCAAAAGGGATGGGCTTGATAAGGATGCTGTAAAGGCTGAGAAGGGTGATAAAGGCTAAGGTACTTTGATGTTTGAAAATGTTATAGGCATAAAAAACGGCCCGAAGGCCGTTTGTGGTTGCATTTTTAGCGGGATACTAGAGGCTTAACAAGTAGGCTGTAATATCTTCAGCTTCTTCATCTGTGGTAGCAAAACCCAAATCCGCCATGCTCTTCACGCCGTCAAATAGAGTGTCGAAGTCTGTGGTTCCTTTCGGGCCACCTAGTTTTGCTGGGCCATGACATGCTGCACACAGCTTGTCGGTGTAAAGCGTTTGCCCTTTGCTTACATCGCCTCGAGTGGCTTCTTCAAATGTTAAGAAGTAAGCTGCAACATCAGCTGCACACTGACCTACACATTCTGTATTATTCTTTTGCATGCGGGCTTCAATATAGCTAGCCATTCCACTTGGGGTTGTTCTGTTGAGGTTTTGTGGGTCAATTGGGACAATACCGTCGTTTGCACTATTTCCGTGACAGTCAGAGCAATTGGCTATATTACCTGCCGCGATACTTGCAGCTTCTTTATCCCAGATGGCCTTACCGTTACTCGCGTTACCGGTAAGTTGATCGGTATGGCAGCCATCTACATTGACAGTTAAGCCTGCGGCGGTATCGGGACAACTATCGAGATCATCTGTTACGCCGTCGCTATCAGTATCCATAGGAGCTTCTGGCAGTGTGAGGAAGTAAGCGGCAACGTCTGCTGCGCACTGATCATTACAAGGGTTGTCTTCAGAGGGCATGAAGACAGCGATGTAATCAGCCAGTTCAAGCCCTTCCTCTAAGGGTTTAACTGGGTTGTTAGGGTCGATCGGTTTGAGCGAGCCGGGCGCATTAGCAAAGTTGCCATGACAGCCAGAGCAAGCTTGGCTGGTCCAGATCCCTTTACCTGTTTCGGCATTGCCCGTTAACTCACTCGCAGCGCAACCTTCTAAGTTGATAGGGGCGTCAGCTGGCGTGTTGATGCAATTGTCGAGATCATCTGTTATGCCGTCGCTATCAGTATCCATCGGAGCTTCTGGCAGTGTGAGGAAGTAAGCGGCAACGTCCGCAGCACACTGATCATTACAAGGATTGTCCTCAGAGGGCATGAAGACCGCGATGTAGTCAGCCAGTTCAAGCCCTTCCTCTAAGGGTTTAACAGGGTTGTTAGGGTCGATCGGTTTGAGCGAGCCGGGCGCATTAGCAAAGTTGCCATGACAGCCAGAGCAAGCTTGGCTGGTCCAGATCCCTTTACCTGTTTCGGCATTACCTGTTAGCTGACTAGCCGCACAACCTTGACCGTTAATTGGCGCAACTGCAGGTGAGTCGGCACACATGTCAACAGCATTGTTAACGCCATCACCGTCACTATCCAATTGCACAGCAGCACAACCGTTACCATCTACCATGCTATTTGGCGCTGTGGCTGAACACATGTCGTCGGCATTGCTTACGCCGTCGTTGTCGCTATCCAATTCCGAATCGGCACAGCCTTCGGTATTGGTTGTGGCACCGGAGGGGGTGGTTAAGCACTGGTCAGTCGCATTGCTAACGCCATCGTTATCGTCATCAAGCTGGCTAGGTGAGCAGCCTTGGCTGTTGGCGGTTTCCATGGCCGGTGTGTTGTCACACTGGTCGTTGGCATCAACAATACTGTCGTTATCGGTATCGCGCTCGCTGGCGGCACAGCCTTCGGCGTTTACGCTGGCGTTGGCTGGTGTGCTTAGGCACTGGTCTGCGTTATCCATTACACCGTCGTTGTCACCGTCGCGTTGGCTAGCAGAGCAGCCTTCGGCATTGGCGGTTTCGTTGGTTGGAGTGGCTGGGCATTGGTCGGCAGAGTCATCAATGGTGTCGCCATCGCTATCGGATTGCGAAGGTGAGCAACCTTGTGCGTCAGCGGTTTCGCCAGCTGGCGTGTTGCTACACTGATCTACATCGTCGTTAATACCGTCGTTGTCGCTGTCGCGCTGGCTTGGGGCACAACCATTAGCATCGGCTGTTTCATTGGCTGGCGTGTCGGCGCAAGTATCGGTGTTATCGAAAATACCGTCGTTGTCGCTATCGGTTTGTGACGGTGAACAACCTTGTGCATCGGCAGTTTCACCGGCTGGAGTATTATCACAAGTGTCGGCGTTATCAAAAATGCCGTCGTTGTCGCTATCTACTTGGCTTGGTGAACAGCCTTGGCTGTTGGCAACTTCGCCTGCAGGCGTGTTATCACACTGGTCGTTGTTATCGAAAATGCTGTCGTTGTCGCTATCGCTTTGTGATGGCGAGCAGCCTTCGGCATTGGCGGTTTCATTGGCTGGTGTGTTGTCACAAGTATCGGCGTTATCAAAAATGCCGTCGTTGTCGGTATCGATTTGGCTAGCCGAGCAGCCTTGCGCGTTGGCAGTTTCGCCTGCTGGGGTGTTATCACACTGGTCGTTGCTATCAAATACGGTGTCGTTATCGCTATCGGTTTGCGAAGGCGAGCAACCATTGGCATCAACACTTTCTGCGTTAGGGGTGTTTGCACACTGGTCTGCATCGTCGTTAACGCCGTCGCTGTCGGTATCGCGCTCGCTAGCGGCGCAACCAAACTCATTAACACTGGCGTTGGCTGGCGTGCTTAAGCATTGGTCTACACCATCTTCTATACCGTCTTCGTCTGCATCAACAAAGTTTTGATCGTCAGAACAACCTTTTGCATCAACAGTTGCATCGGCTGGGGTATCGGCACACATATCGAGTGCGTCATTTACGCCATCGTTATCGGTGTCGCGCTCGCTGCGTGAGCAACCTTCGTCATTGGCTGTTTCGCCAGCGGGGGTGTTGTCGCATTGGTCTTTGTCGTCGGTAACGCTGTCGTTATCGCTATCGAGCTGCGAAAGTGCACAGCCATCGGCGTTAACATCGGCGTCGGCTGGTGTTTCTAAGCACTTGTCGTCGGCATCGTTAACGCTGTCGTTATCGGTATCAACAAACAGCTGCGCATCGGAACAACCTTCAGCGTTTACAGCAGCACCAGCTTCTGTATCAAGGCACTGATCTACGGCATCGTCTACGCCATCATTGTCGTTATCTATAACAAGTTGTGCATCCGAACAGCCTTGCGCATCAACGCTACTGTCAGCTTCGGTGCTGGGGCATTGGTCCATAAAGTCGGCTACGCCGTCAGCATCGCTGTCGGTGGGCGTGAGCGGGTCGGTAATCATCGTCATTGCAATGGCTGGGTTTGCGTTTTCTACCAGCATCACAAAGTGCTCGTGGAACCAACTACCGGCTTGCGGTGCACCTGCAAGTGCATCGGCGTTATCGGGGCCGCACATAGCTTGGGTGTTGCCGTCAGATTCGCCAGGTGTTTTCACCCAGTAGTAGGCATCAACGTAGGGGCGATCGCTGTCGGGCATGGCTTGCGGTAACTCACCGATACCAGCGCCCTTAACGTTACACCAGTTGGTGCGGTCTACGCGAGAATCGGCGGCGGCATCTGTGCCCCAGCCGTTACGTGAGGTATCGATAATAAAGCCTAGGTCGTCAGCAAAGCCGCTAGCTTTAAGTTCGGTGTACAGCGCATCGACGAGGCTGTTTTCGTCAAGGACGTCGGCAGTGGTGTCTGAGTTGCTAGCATTAAGGTTTGGCTCTTCAAGTGGAGCGTAGTTAGCCGTGTTGCTGGCAAAACCGCGTATTACATCAAGGCTCTCGCTCGGGGTGGCGCCTTTTACAAGGTCGGTAAAGCCTGTCACAACGTTTTGACGCTTGTCGCCCCAGCCCAGTTGGTCTGAGTTTGCAATATCGAGGTAGGTGTAAACGTTGGGGATATCCGCGAACTTAGCGATGGCGTACTGAATACCCTCTTCATACAGCTTTTGGTTGTTGGCATTATCACAGGCGGCAATGTCTAAGTTGCTTAGCATGCTGGCGTACGAGTTAGGCTCAAGTACGGTCACGATACGAATGTGAGGGTATTGCGCGAAGGTAGCGGCAATCGCGTCGATATAATCTTCTTTGTAGGCCTTCATTCCGTCCATATCGGATTGGAGTGTGCCGTTGCTGTTTTGCGTTGTGCAGTCACGATCTGGAAGGTTATAAACCGTGACGACGGCTGTTATAGGCTGCAACTGTCCTTCAATCGCGTGATCTTGCTGTTGTGCTTTTGCGGCATCAAAGTGGCCGGCTAAGCCTTGGCGGCTATCGCTACCACTAACTGCTGCAATGCTGTCTAGCCATATAGCGCTCGGTAAGTGCTTAATGGTTTCCATTTTTTGGGCAGTATCTGACGCTGGGTCTAGCCTAGCGATAGATTCGTTCATTGAGGTAGCAATACCGGGGTTAACGTAAAAGTGCGCACCTTCGAAGGGGTTGCCGTCGGTAATAATATTGGGGGCTAGCTCTGGACCTGTAGAGGAGCTGGAGCTACTCATCGCTATGCTGCTTGAGCTGACGCTATTTGTGCTAGATGAGTCAGTTTGCGCGCTGGAGCTTACTTCTCCTGCGGATGAGCTACTGTGTTTGGGGATGAAGAAAATGGAGTCTCCGCTACAGGCACTTAAGCCTGAAATAAACGACCCCAATATTATTGCGCGTAATGCCGTGGATTTGGCCCCGCGTAAACCTTGTTGCAACATAATTGCATGCTCCGATTAAAATAGTTTGATGACGCGTTAATTAAAGCGTTGACACCATCCGTGTACGCATCTCGCAATTTTGCACGGTACGAAATTCGTCTATGCTTAAGTTTTGTTATTTATGCGATTGCCGGCATATTGTTCGCCGTTGTGTCTTTGCGTAAATCTTTATCCGCTTACAAAGCCCTCAATTTGCACCGGATAAGGGGCGCCGAATTTACTGCATGCGCCGTTGTTAATCCACGCCAAAAAAAAGCAATTGCGTGTGCAACGTCACAAATGAAGGGGCTGTAAATATCGGCGGCCAAGCAGGAGCATAGAGCTAAATGCGGTGATTTTTATCGTGATACCGAAATCATTGTGAGGCGGTTTGCAAACTGTGTTTGGTTATCGGTCAGAACCTTTAACTAGGCCACACTCTCAAAATAAATTAATTTTATTTTGGCTGTTTCCCAACCTGTTTTTTTATTGATTTTGCGGTGTTGTTTATTTGTTGCATACGCCTCAAAAATTGTTGCCACCCGCGCCAATCGGTCGATTGCCATGCTTTTATGAAAGTTTTTTTATTTAAATTGGGCGATTTTTTGTGAATTTTGCCCGTTTTGATCGATGACTTAAATATGCATTGAATTCGCGATATTGTTTTTATCACAGGCTGCTTGTTTTTATGGCTAACGATTTATCTGTGGTGGAAAAACAACACATTATAGGGATCTCTAAAAATAGTAATTTTTGCGTGAGAGCAAGGAAGCACCGCCCGGAGAGCCGCAGTTTACGTGGTGTAAATGAGGACTCGAGGACGGAGCTGACGCCGCTATCGCGGAAAAAGTGCATTTTTAGAGATGCCCTATAGATAACTGGGTTGCTGCGCCGAATGTCGGGCGCCAATTAACCCCCCAAAATTAATCGCATATGCCCCAGCAGCAATTAGGTTTAAGGTACTCCATATTTGCTGCGAAAAAGCGCGATGCTAATGGGCGCTCAAACCCTGAGCGAATAAAAGCTTGCAATAAATTATTGGATTTTAAAGCTGCGGATTATTATTGGGCAGTGGGGTGATAAACCAAATAAGGGTGTTTTGCCCCCAAAAAAGCTATCTTTAGTCGAGGCGCTGCCTATGCTGGTAGGTGCTATTGCGCATGCAGCGGCACAGAGCTTGGCCATATATTTAGGGCTAAAGTACCCCGACAAAACACACCGATAAAAACACACAAAGGCAGGTTCAATTACTGATGGGCAGCAAACGCGCAGGTAATAATCTAGTGCGCGCGGCTCACGCTCTTAAATAGTTACCTGAAATATTCGTCTGTTTGGCTTGCTGCTTTAAAGCTGGCGCGAGCAAGCCATAAGGTTTTTGACAAGTATGGCTAGCGTATTTGAGGTGCCGTTTTGGAGCTCTTGCCGCAACTGGTTAATCAGTAAGTCGGCACTGCCGTGAGGTTCTATCGGGTTTAGCTCGCTGCCGGTTTGGGCGCTATTGAGCAGTAAAAAGGTGCGGTGGCTAAGTGTTGCCTCCTCGATACCTTCGCGTTTGATCAAACCTTTGTAGCTTAAATAATCGCTATTGGCTAACCACAATAATGTGCTTAAGCAAGACTCGTGGCGCTTGCTGTGTAGGCCAAAGTCATCGGGTGTATCTGGCCCAGAAATATCTTCGACATACAGCGTAATATGGCGTGGAAAGGTGTTGTAGAGCGTAACGAGAATGTTGGCGGTATCGCGATAAAAATCGTCTATGTGGATGTCAGTCATTGTTGTTGCAGCATTCAATGGGGCCGCCCTGTGCTTATAGGGCGGCGCGCCGGTTAAAATTTATAGTTTTGCAGGAAGTCGCCAAAGCTATTGATGGCACTGGTGATCTCTTCTTTAATCGGCAGGAAGACGACCCGCAGGTGATCGGGTTCTTTCCAGTTAAATGCTGTGCCCTGCACCAGTAGCACTTTCTTTTGAATTAAAAAATCCAAAATCATTTGCTGGTCGTCCACGATAGGGTAGCGGTTAAGGTCTATTTTAGGGAATAAATAAATAGCACCTTTGGGCCTTACACAGCTAACGCCAGGTATTTGCGTTAGGGCATCCATAGCGGCATTGCGCTGCTCAAATAAGCGCCCGCCTGGCGCGATGAGTTCGTTAATGCTTTGGTAGCCGCCCAGTGCTGTTTGCACTGCAAACATGGCGGGCACGTTGGCGCATAGGCGCATAGACGATAGCATTTCTATACCTTTAACGTACTCGGTGGCCAAGTGCTTGGCACCACTAATAACCACCCAGCCAGAGCGAAAGCCCGCCAACCGGTAGGATTTAGAAAGGCCGTTAAAGCTGAGGCAAACAACATCTTTAGCGAGCCGGCCCATGGGGATGAACTCGGCATCGTCGTAAACAATTTTGCTGTATATCTCGTCTGCAAAAATGACAAGGTTGTGTTCGCGCGCGATATCTACAATTTGCTGGAGCACATCTTGAGAGTAAACCGCGCCAGTCGGGTTGTTTGGGTTGATCACAACGATTGCCCGGGTGCGCTTGGTTATCTTGCTTTTGATATCGTCGATATCGGGCATCCAATCGGCTTGTTCGTCGCATACGTAGTGCACAGCTTTGCCGCCGGCTAAGTTCACAGCTGCGGTCCATAGCGGGTAGTCTGGCGAGGGAATTAACACCTCTTCGCCGTCGTTAAGTAAGGCTTGGTTGGCCATGACAATCAGTTCGCTAACGCCGTTGCCCAAAAATATATCGTCGATATCAACATTCGGTATGCGCAGCTTTTGACACTCTTGCATAATCGCTTTGCGGGCAGAAAATAGCCCTTTAGAGGCAGTGTAGCCCTGGGCACCACGCATGTTGTGAATGACATCGGCGATAATCTCGTCGGGTGCATCAAAGCCGAAGGGGGCGGGGTTGCCGATATTCAGCTTGAGGATCCGGTGGCCTTCGTCCTCTAGGCGTGTGGCGTGCTCCAGTACGGGGCCACGGATGTCGTAGCAAACGCCATTGAGCTTCTGAGATTTGTTAATACGTTGCATGGTTACCTTTTAAATTTGGGGTGGCAGCGTGTGCGTTACTGTATGAGTTTAGTCTGCCGGTATTGCTTCGTCGTAACAATAAGCCTTAGGCTGCAATACCTAAGGGAATTGTTGCCGCATGAGTGTAGGCAGCTTCATCGGCGGCTAGCTGGCGACTTACAAGTCATCAGCTGTGCTGCCGATAGGGTGTTTTGCCCTTATTTTTTCATTAATCAAGGTCACCAGATTATGTCAGATAGCCAATCAAAAAACGACGAGCACGATAAAAATCCTGAGCTTATTCGTTCAGACGCCTATTGGCGCGATAAGTTGAGCCCTACGGAGTACGCAATTTGCCGGCAAAAGGGCACCGAGCCTCCTTTTACGGGCGCTTACAATGATTTTAAAGGCGACGGTGTATTTCTGTGTCGCTGTTGTGGCAGCCCTCTTTTTGATGCCCAAGCGAAGTTCGATTCGGGCTCTGGCTGGCCGAGCTTTTTTGCGGCGAAAACGAAGCAGGGTGTTGAGGAGGTGTTTGATGAGTCGCACGGTATGCGGCGCACCGAAATTGTTTGCCGACAGTGCCAGTGTCACTTAGGGCATGTTTTTAATGATGGCCCAGCGCCAACAGGCCTGCGCTACTGTGTGAATTCGGCATCGATTCAGCATGAAACTGATGTAACAAAGGGGTAAGGCGTGATCGCTTTTGATGAAATCCTCCAAACAGCCATTTTGCACAAAGGAAGCCTAGCGGCTGTCGAGCAAGATTTGCCAGTGGCGCTTAGCGATGCGCAACTGAAGGCGCAGCCAGATGCTTTTTATTTGAGTGAAATGACTCGCCGAATATTTCGTGCGGGCCTAAAGCACAGCTTGGTCGACAACAAGTGGCCCGCATTTGAGGTGGCGTGCTTTCAGTTTAACCCGCTGGCTTGTGCCCACATGAGCGATGAAAAATATGACGAGCTAATGGCCAACCGCGAGCTGATTCGCCATGCAGGCAAAATGCGTGCAATTCGTAACAATGCGGCAATGGTGCTGCACAAGGCGCGTGAGCATGGCAGCTTTGGCGCTTATCTGGCCGGCTGGCCGAGTGACAACATTGTGGGCTTGTGGCGCGAACTTAAAAAAGAAGGGACTCAGCTAGGCGGTATGTCGGGCGCGCGTTTTCTGCGAATGGTCGGCAAAGATACGTTCTTGCTCACAGACGACGTCGTAGCCGTACTAAAGGCGCAAGGGGTGATTAGCAAGGCGCCATCGAGCTTGAAGGATTTAGCCGCGGTGCAGGTGGTGTTTAATGATTGGCAAGCACAAAGCGGCTTGCCCATGTGCCAGTTAAGCCGCATAGCATCAATGACGGCGGCAAGTTGGTAGTTCGGAATTAATCGTAAACTTGTTTTTTCTTCCAGACGGGCTCTTTTTCTGCAAATTCATCCCACTGGTTTTCGAGCTGTTCTTTATCTTCTGGCTCTAAATTTGGCCCTGTGTTAGAGGAGTCCTCTTCACTGATTTTTGCACTTAAGCCTGCGCATTGCTGTTGCAGCTCTGTAATGCGCTGGTCAAAATTACCTGACTTTCGCTCGCGCTCCATAAGCCTTAAGGCAAGCTCTAGGTTGTGTAAGGCTAGGCGTGGCTTGTCTTTTTCGAGGGCTTGTTTGCCTGCAATGTCATACGAATCGACGGTGATGTTCACGACCAACTCGCGAATGCTGGCACGATGCGCATCGGCATTCTCGCGGGGGATACGGTGCTTTTCTTCTAGCTGGAAGACGTATTTGTGCAGCTCTTCTAAACAAGCCTTTACTTCACTAATTTGCTGAGGGTTTTCGAGCCTTACATTGCCCTTGCCCGTGCTGCGGCGCCTAGCGTCGGTCATTTGTTGGCTGAGCATTTGAAGCTCGCCTTTGTGTGTGGTGTTTTCTGGCTCTAGGTCGGCTAGTTGGCTGTGGATTTCCATTAGGCTTTTTTGCACTAGCATTGTGAGTTCTGGTGGTAAGAAGCCCTGAGGAAAGCCGCTTAACATAAACTTGAAGTTGCGCGCTTTTAGGGTAAGGGCGCCAACTAATCGTTCCCGCTGCTCGCGTTTTTGGGCGAGCGTTTGCGAGATAAAGGCATAGCACACCAAGCAAGCAAGGATAACAATAATCAGAACAATAACGGCAACGGAAGACATGGGCGCATTCTGTGAAGGTTTACCTATAGGTTAGTTCACCGTTCGCGCCTTGCAAGCTGGCGGCTGAGTTAGCGCCGGATGAATAACGCGACAGGGCAATAAATAGGGCGCAGTATCGGATAACATTTTTTTTTAAAAATAGTTGTTGACACTAGAGGGTCCCGTCCCTAAAATGCGCACCACTTCAACGGCAACGGCGAAATAAAACAGCCAAGCTTGTTTGTTGAGGGTCAGCTAAGTAACTGATAAAAAACATTTTTTTAGGTTTCTTAGTTATAATGTGACCGTCCTTAGTCCCCATCGTCTAGAGGCCTAGGACACCGCCCTTTCACGGCGGTAACAGGGGTTCGAATCCCCTTGGGGACGCCACATTATGCGGGAATAGCTCAGTGGTAGAGCACAACCTTGCCAAGGTTGGGGTCGCGAGTTCGAGCCTCGTTTCCCGCTCCATAATAAAAAAGCCAGTAGTTAGCTCTACTGGCTTTTTTTATGCGCGTGTCTTTCTCCTTATTATATTTCCACCTTTCTTTATCGTGCCGGCAGCACCCCGCCTTGTAAATTTGACTTGAATCACCCTTTGCCGGTTTATATCGTCATATCGCTTTTGTCCTTCTTTTATTCGGCAACTTTTTGTTTAGTCTGTACCCTAACGGGTAACCATTGACATAGTTTGAGGATTAATCATGTTTGTAAAAACTTTAGGTGTAGCAACGGCGCTGATGCTTAGCGCTTCTTTGGCCATGGCTTGCCCCGGCAAAGAAGGTAAGTGCAAAGACGGGCAGTGTAAGCTTAAAAAAAATGACATAGCGACCATTCTAAATCTGGAAGGGGAGCGCGCCGAGCAGGTGCGAGCAGTACAGAGCAAGCATAAAGCTGAAATTAAGGCACTTAGAGAGGGGCAGAAAGCGAAAGTAACAGCGCTGCGTGAAAATCATAAAGGCGAGCTAAGCGCGCTACTTTCTGCAGAGGAACTAGCTAAGGTGGAAGCTGTAATGGCAGAGCGCCATAAGCATCACCATAAGGCCGATTACTAAGCTTGTTGGGTGGGGTAACTATTCAGGTGGGGGCGGAATTATGGCTCCCTCCTAAGGCGAATTGATTATTTCCTAGCTTGTTTAAGCCAGCTCCTGAGTCAGGGGCTGGCTTTTTTGCTACATATGGGCCGTAAAAGCTGTGTTTAGTCTAACGCGGTGTTTAGTCTAGCAGCGAGCTAATGCCGCCGCTGAAGTCATCAATATCGGGTAGCGCTTCGGCCATAACGGTTAAGTCGACAGGCGGCGTGGTTTGGAGTTCTTCGGGCAAACTGCTAATCAGCTCTTCAGGTGTGGGGTTGTCTTTGTGCATATTCACAATATGTTTTGCTAAGTAAATTAGTGCGGCGATTTCCGAGGCTGGGGTCGCATCTTTGGGGCTGTTTTGATATTTCAGCCCCGTGTTGATGATTTCAGGAAACTTCCACCGTTTGGCAAGTTCTGCCCCCACTTCACAATGGTTATAGCCAAAAATTTCGTTTTCGGCAGATAGCCGCTCCTCCCCCGTATTTACCTTGGCCTGCACGATGCCAGCTTTGTCCGCATCTGCTGAGTACATTAGCAGTTGGCCTATGGTGTGAATTAAACCGGCGGTAAAGGCGGTATTGGCGTCTAGTCCTTTTTTGAATTTACATAACCATTTGGCGCAGCCGGCAATTTCAAAGGCATTTAGCCAAAACTGTCGCTTGTCGAGCGAGCTTGGCATCTCCAGCGAATCGACCATGCCGCTCGCCATAACTAAAGTTCGAACAGCGGGAAAGCCCATAATAATAGTGGCATCTTGCACCGAGGATACCTGCCTAGGTAAGCCATAGTGTGCCGAGTTGGCTACCCGTAGCAGCTTGGTGGTTAGCACTGGTTCTTGGGCAATTTTGGCAGAGATCTTGTCCATGTCGACATCGGGGTCGTCAAAGCTCTCGATCAGCTCTTGCACAATTTTAGGGATGCTGGGTAAACGAGTGGCATTGCTAAAAAGGGTGTCAAAACTCATAAATGTTTCTCCTGTTCTACTATTGAGAATAGGCGCTTTATTTTATTTGCGCTGACTTTTTTGGGCTTGGCGAATACTCTTTTTGCGTGGTGATAACGGCGCCGTTCAAGTGGAACAATCAGCTACCTCTATGGAGGTCTATGCCGGCCGGCCTTATCGCCAAGCTTTGCCCTAGAGGCATCGTACCTTGAGCCTAAAAACGCAGTTGAACCACCAAGCCTAGCGCCCCCTTAGTGCACCTGATGCGCGGTAATAAGGTGAGTATTTACTGGGGTGGGAGCTTTGGTGGTGCGGATGGTTTTGATGCGGTTTTGGAATACTGCGCTTTAAGTTTTGATGCCTTCGATGACGGCGGCAGTAATATTAGCCTAGGAGCGCGTTACGGGTTTCGTTAATGCTTAACCGCCTGGCCGCTTTTAAATAGGCGGTAGCTGGCGAGTTATTTGGGTGCTGGAATGTGCTTAGCGAAAACAATTCGATGCGGTTTCTGTACCGCTAGTGCTTTGTGCCCCCGTTGAGGCCAGGCTGATTGTTGCGCATTGGGTGTCTTTGGTTTGGCCGTTAATTGGTTCGGCCGATAGCGTGTATGCACGCGTTGTTGCACCGCTAGCAAATACCACTTTATAGATTCCGTCGGTACTAGTGCTGGAATTGCCGTTGTCATCGATATAATAAGGGTCGCCGCTGGCTCCGGTATTGGCATAGCCCAAGTTGGTTAAATCTGTTGCATACCCTTTATTGTTAACAAAATATTCCTCTTGCTCAGAGACCATTTCCATCAGTGTGCTAATCGCCGCTTTTCGTTTCGTTTTAATAATGCTGCTTTGATACGATGCCATAGCAATACCTGCCATTATGGCAACAATTACTATGGTAATTAACATTTCCATTAAAGTGAAACCGTGAGCTTTATGTTGCTGGTTTATCATAATGCTGGCCCGCGAGCGGTGATTGATAAGTGAGTCTTTGCTAAAAAAGCATTTTTATTTTTAAGCGGCTAGCTATTTATTTTTAATAAATAGCTAGCCTTATTGTTACCTTTTCAAGTCATCATTTTTACAAATCATCAATGCCTGTTTCCCGCCAGTAGATAATGTGCATGGGTTTTCCTCCGGCTTCAATTAATTTGGTTTTATCATTGCTCGGGACATCCTGCTCGAGTTTGACGATGCCCGCGCTGGGGATAATTAGCGTATCGTTGCCAATGGCTGTTACGGCTGGGGGAATACCAGGGCCAATATCAATTGGGCGGCCTAGGGTGGAATAGGCAGCGGTTCCATCTTTTAAATTCACCACATAGAGTTGGCCACTGCCTTCGGCGGGTTCGCAGCTGCTGCCATTTGATGGCTCGTAAGACGTAAAAAATACCTTTCCGGCTGCAACCAGCGGTGATGCTAATCCCTTTTCGCCACTGCTGCTTAAGCTAATTTTCCAGCCATTTTGAAGGTTTAAAAGGCCGCAGCCAGATTCCGCACCGGTTACGCAGGCAGTGACATCTACAATGTTATCGTCTTCAAAGGGGATAGATGTATCTGGGCTGCCACTGACTGTGTTTCTATCTTTAATGAAAAACATAAAGTTTTCATCGGCCGTTTCAAGCGGGTTAGCTCTGTCGCCTGTCGCAATTAAAATGCCATCGTATGAGCCTTGATCGTCTTTTGATTGCACGACATCTGGAGCATGAAACATGCGGCGGTCTTCTGCTTCACTATTGTCGTCCAAGTCGGCTAACACACTGGCTTGCCAAGTTAGGCGGTGGCTAGCGGTATTGCCTTCTGGCAAATCTATTCGCCAAACTAAACCACTTAAATCGCCGACGTAAAGCCTATCGGTAATACCGTTTTGGTCGCTATCTAGCGCTGCAACTTGAGAGGGAATAGAGTGCAGCATTTTTGGGTGGTACAGGTGCGTTTGGCTATTGCCACCTGAACCACCGGTCACCTTCCAGATTAAAGCGCCGGTGCGGGCATCAACAATATAAATGGCAGCGCCTTGTAACGCCGAGCTAGGGTTTTCAGAAAGCTTAACGGGCGTATCATTTTGTGTATCGAAGCCGCCGCCAAAAATGAGTACATCACGGGCGGTGCTTTCGTAGCGAACCTTGGTAACAACCGGTGTGGAGAAGGTCATGCCCAGTTCGCTAAAATCACCGCCTTGCGTAATTTTCCATTTAAGGCTCGGCGTTGCATTTGGATTGCTTACATCAAGAGCGTAATAACTATTGCCGCCCCGGCGCATTCCCACATACACATATACCTCTTCACCGCTTTCTATGGTTCCATCGTTATCGGTGTCGTTAACGAAAGCAACGGGTTCGCCGTCGACTCCGTAGGGGTGCCGATTGCTGCCATTGTTATCTCTAATTTGCTTCAGTATGGGAAGGGACTCGCGAGGTATAAAGGCGAAAATCTCTTTGCCTGACTCTGCACCATTTGTATCGGTATTCTCAAATATGTGAAAAAAACCATCGTTAGTCCCCATGAATAAACGAATATTAGGATTACTTTCTGAGTAGCCTGATGTAGCGCCATAATTAAGTGCCAAGGGACGAGAGTGAATTGCATCGCCCAGTAGCCAAGATCGAGATTCGTCAACATCGTTGTCGTTATCTTCATCATCTACATCACGCCCGCGGGCCCAAGCTACGGTTTCTATTGTCGAGAGAAGCGTGCTGGCACTAATTGGGTCGCTCGCACCTAAATTAAGTATTGCGCGTTGGGTATCTGCAGATAGCGTATTTGCCGCATTAAAAACGTCAAATGTCGAACCGCTAGAAGGTTCAATAAATAATTGCCGGCTACCGTTGGTGTTGGTCAGCGATACGTTGCTGGTATTGAATTGTGGAATATTTTGTCCGACACCACCGCGGTTAACGGTGCGTCCGTCGCGCCCATCGACTTCGCTTTTATCGGGGTCCGCTGTAGGAAGAGCGCTAGCGTCCGTCCAAAAACTAAGAGCCTCATATTTTACGCGGCCATCGTTAGTGTTGAATGCTGCATTACTGTTAACATCGACAATTTCATCAAAAATCCCATCGGTCGGTAGGCTGGTATCTTTTAATTTAAACTTTTTGATGTTGCCGTACCATCGTTCGTTCGTTTGGGCTTCAAAAAGAGCGATGTAAAAATTGTCGAGTGTTTGGATGCGGTTAAAGACGTTGACCGGTACTGAGGCGGCAACAAATGTTGTGCTCACGCTTAACGCTTCAATAAAGGCAGCTTCTAAAGTGGCTTGTACATCGACTAGATCTGCACCTTTAGAGACTTCCATATACTGATTTGAGGTGCCGGCAGCTTGTGCCCAATCATCTGCTTTCGCGGCAGAATCGCCCACTTGAATAATCCAGCTTTTGAGTTTTTGATCGCCACTGGCGAGCGTCAGCACATCGTTGTTAGTCATATAATCCATCATGCTTTCGAAATTGCTTGTTGCTGATGCATTAAATGCAGCTTCTATTTCACTGTTTAAGTGGTTATCTGTACCACCTTCGTTGCCTGAGGTTGCATAGACTTGGTAAAACTTTGTGCACTCGAAATCAGACGGGTTGGCCGCAAATGGTGAATTGTAGCGATTGCCAGTAATAATTGAGCTATCCGGAGCGGGGGTATTTGTACCATCAAAATTACGGCTAGTATCTTTACCTTGGAGTACGGTTCCGCCATTAATATATTGATACCACTCCATATGCATTTCTTTGGGTTGGCTCTCGTGGTAGTCGTTGCCTTGTCGTGGCAAAGGAAATTGTAAAAGTAAATCGACGAGGCCTGCTTTGGCCCCATTTGCATCTCCAGCTTGAAACTCTTGATAACCTCGCAGCACTGTTCCGCCGCCGTTATCATTAGGAATCATCATGCCCACATTAATGCCATCGAATTTTTCAAACACAGCGCGCGTTACTGCGACAAGTGCCTCTATTTTTTTTGCTTCGAAATCATCCATGTCGGCAGCGCTATCGCGAAGGCCATCAAAGTTGGCGTCGCCATCGCTTGCTGCTGCAGCCGCGCTATCACCAATACCATCGCCATCGCCATCGCCGGGTACACCATTAACCATGGCATCTAGCGCCTGCAGTAACGGTAAACCGTCATCCGTATTCAGAATATCTTTACAGTTATTTTGCCGGCCATCTTGGCAGTAGGGGCCGCTTAAATCTTGACGGTAATCCATCATAAACATTAAGTAGGGTGCGCCGGCGGAATTGCTATTGTTGACGTAAATGTCAGTATCATCCCCGATGGCTGAATTCGCAAAAATCCCTAATGCTAAAGCTAATATAAGTTTCTGGAATTTCATACAAACCTCGGTGTTATTGACCTGCATTGGCCACTTTAATGGCGACGCCTTGTGCAATAGCGGCCTGACCTAAGCGGTCTTGGCTGCCATCGTATTCGGCATTTACTTCAAACAGTGCGGCAGAATAAGATTTTGCGCTAGAGGCATTTTCTTCTGATGCACGAAAAGGGATTGGGGCAAACAGTGGTGCTTTGCGTGTAATGTTATATTCAACATGGTTTGCTGTGAGTGTTGCCGTTGCAGAGGCCAGTGCTATTGCTGTGCTATCACAACCTGTGGCGCCTGCTTTGCAAATTTTATAGCCGACATCGCCAGCAATAACAAAATTATTAATATCGCTTGTGATGGCATTAATCACGCCTTGCGTTGTTTGAAATGCCTCTTCTTTAAGCTGTTCGTTACTGGCCATTTTTGTTTCAAAAATACTGGTTTTCATTGACGTGACAGAAATTAAGCCCGTTAACAGTAAAAATATTAGCGCGATAACAATGACAGTGCCCTGTTGAGAGGACTGCGTTTTTAGCGAGTTATAAAATAAAATGTAAGGCTTAGGCATTGGGTAACCTCGCATTTTTTATTTGTATGGTTGTGGAATAAACACGGCGAAAGTAACCATCGTCGGGGTTGTCGATGGTTGTGGTGCCGAGGTAGTAGGTTTTATTGTTGCTGTAGCCGTTTATTTCGTTTGGGCTGCGCGCCAATAAATACAAACGCACGACGACGACATCACCTACTTCAGAGGTGCTTGGGTTACTTTTAAATATATCTGGTGTGCTATCGCCGTCTAGGTCTAGGCCTAATTCAATTTGTATGTTTTCAATGCCATCGACGTAGCACTCCTCAGCTAAGCTGCTGCCTTGAAGAACTTGTGCGCACAATGTAGGGACATCTTCACCGCTATCATCGACATTACGTAAATAATAAATTTTATGATAAAAAGCCCAGTAATCTACATCGGACCCGGATGTTGCATCGCCGCTAACGATGGTGCTGCCGCTTGCAACATTGATCCAACTTTTGTCGCTACGGCTATCGGCTAAACGTAGGTACCATTGGTTATCAATAGCGCCGATGTTGGCGGTCGTGATGCCATTTTCGAGTGTTGCTCGGTCTGCCGTGCGTTTGACGCTAATAATGTCGGTATCATCAACAAGCTCATCTGGTGCGGCGCAAGTAATTGCCACGCCGGCTTGTGTTGTCATGGAGCTGCCGGCTTGGGCGTTATTAATAAAGTCTAAAGGGGTTGTCAGGTCCAGGCTCCAGGTTTCGTGCGCGCAGCCTGTAGCGATAGCTGCGGGGGTAAGCGTGCCTTGCTCCGGCGTGCCGCCAGCGAAGCCTGCCATGCTAATTTCACGGGCTAATAACCGGAGCGCATAGCGTGCGTTTTCTTGTAGGCGCGCAATTTGTTCGTCTTGCTGCATGCTGGCGTTATTTTTTAAATAAATTTTGGTAATGGCCCCACTTAGCGTTAAGCCTAAAGCTAAGGCAATTAATAATTCTATTAATGTAAATCCGCGAGCGCTTAAAGGCATTTTGGCTAACAGAAATAATTTTGGGCGGCATAAAGCAAATAATGGTTTCATTTAAATCGCCTCTATGAAGGTGTCTAGCACCACTATTTTTCGGTTTATATTGTCTGTGCCATATAAACCACGGGATTCCCCGCAGGTAGAACCCGTTGGGTTGGTTTTACCGCCAAAGCCCTCCCAGGCAATGGTTATTGTGATTAAGCCTGCGTTGTTATCAATGCAGCCAGAAGGCTGAGTTAAGCCGCCTGTATTTACGTTATTAGAGACCTCTGCAGCGCCTTCTAAGGCTTGCTCCCATTCCCATAGGTCGTGATTAGCTAATTCGGTAGCAGTGCATTGCGCAGATTTACAATTGGGCGAGGGTTCGTTGCCACTGGTTACGCCGCCTAAAAAACTAATAGCCGCATAGGTATCGATGGCTGTGGGATTGCTTCGTATACGGGCGGCCATATCGCGAGCCAAGCTAGTGGCTAAAGAACGTTGTAGAGCATCGTAGCTGGTTCTTTTAGCTTTAACCTGCATGGTGGATAACCCCAAAACGCCTACCGCAAAAACTAAACCTGCAACTAATACCTCGATCATGCCTAGGCCAAATTGGTGTTTTAAATTACGTATTAAGGGCATACCGTTGCTCCTTTTTCTGTACTTGGGCGGCCCGTTAAACCGATTCTAATATTTGTGCCTCGGCTGGTATCGTCATCGATACACACGTTGAAATTTGCGGCGATGCGCTGTGTGCCATCGGCTTGATAAACGACTTGGTCTAGGTCGGCATCGGTGGCTCTTAATGTGAGTTGACTTAGCGCATTGTGGGACTGCAGTAATGATTCGCTGCTGTCGAATACGCCATCAGCATCGGCATCGATATATACCAGCCAGCCACCGTCCCAATAGCCGCTGGTTGCACAGCTGCTGTTATTTGCGCTTTTGCACACGGCAACAGGCAGGTTATTTTTAACGGCTTCGCTGCGGGCTAATACTAAGCTGTCGTAAAAGGCATGACTGGCGGTACGCATTAAATTGTTTTCTATTTAGTTTTGGTAAGACGGCACCGCGACACCGGCAATAATCGCCATGATAGATATCGTGACCATCAGTTCCAGCAAGGTAAAACCTGCTATGTATTGGAAGCCTTTACTGCCCATTTTTAACCTCAATTACCCGTCTTGCTGAAATTAGCTGTTTATCCAATTCGTTTAGGTCTGGCTTTCTTACCAAGGCCCTTAAAAGGGCGCATGCCTTCGCATATCATGCTATTGGCAATAAAGGTAAGGAAGTGAACCCCTGCATGAGTGGATGCAATAGTGCTTTCTCTTTCCTAACAACTAACTCTGGCTCTTCCCCACTTATAGTGTTGTCTGTTACTGGCTGAAAGTCAGTTAATCCAAGACATTTGGGCAGTTATAAAGATGGGCGGATTCAGCTGGGTTTTGGTTATATTGGTTATCTATAGCGGGAGGGATCGAGTAGTTTTTTGGTTATTGAATAGGTGAAATTAATCTAAACCTAAAACTATTAGATGCTTTCTTTTATGGGGTTTAGTTATATGTAGGGGGTTATATGTGGGGCGTTGTAATAACTGCTTGTAAGGGGGAGTGTTTTTAAGTGTTGCGTAAAAGGTACGCCTTACCATTTATCGGCCGGTAATTTTTGCCCTAAAGAATCGAGCGTAAGGTCGCCGTCTGGCACTTGGTTATCGACTGCTGTGGCTTGTAGTTTATAGCAGGTAGCTATGGGGCAGCTGGCGGTGGCCGCAACCACTTCGAGGGTGTAATGGCCCTCCGGCGAAGCAATACCGCTGCTGGCAGAATAACCTAAATCGGTCAGGTCGATGCTATAACTATTGTTTTTATAAAAATAGCGTTCCATTCGCGATGCGGCTTCAAGCAATTGTGCTTGACCATCGCTGCGGTTACTTTTGCGTACACTATCTTGGTACGAAGGTAATGCAACGGCCGCTAAAATACTAATAATCACAATGACGATCAATAATTCGATAAGGTTAAAACCTTGTTGTCGGTAATGCAGCATAATTAATTCCTAAGGTTATACCTTTAGCTATCGAGCAAGCTAAATGCCTGCTCGATATTTACAGTGAATTACTGAATTTGCCGCCAGCTAACTTCACCGCTGCGCACGGTATCTTGGTTGGTTTCTTCTACGGTGGTAATGGCACCATCGGAAGTTTGAATAATAGCGTTCGCTTTGTTATCGGATTCGTAGCCATCACCAGTATGTAAGCTTGGGCTGGTGGCTGGGCTACTGCCTAAATCAATAACGTAATCATTAAAAATTGCATTTTCGTCTTGGGAGATAATCCCAGGGCTGCCGGCGGTGCCCGTTAAGGCATTTAAAATATAAAGCCTCGCATCACCATCCACCGCGCACTCGTCAAATACGGGGTCAAAAGTGGTGTAGGTGAGTGTGCCGCCAAATAATGTCGCTGCGCCAAAATTTCGCTCGCCGGCCAGTAATGTTCGCTGCCAGCCATCAACATAGCTCGAACTATCAGAATATTGCTTCATGCGTTTTTCGAGTGTGGTCAGTGTGGCATCGGCATCTAATGCTGGCGTTAACGTGGGGGGCGAGCTGAGTTTTGCATCGGCGGCATAAATTTGTGTTGCGGTAATATCAACAATTTTTGAAGCCACGTTATAGCTAAACGCCCCTGTCGATGTGCGGCTTTCTTTTAAGCCATAATAATAGTTTACGCTGCTATCGAGGTTGTCTTCTTGGGTAAAGAACCTGCCTGTGCCCACGTGAATCCAACGGTTTTGTAAATTATCGGTACCCATCGAAACAGCCGCAGTAATGGGGCGGCTTGGGTCTAACATTACAGCTGGGGTCCAAGCGCTAACGGCCTTTTGCGTACTGCCTGTACTTTCTTGAATAACCATACGATAAAGTTTGCCTGCCCAAGCGCTGGAATCTCCGCTGACTGTGCCAAAATAAATGGCATCGGTAGTGAATTTATCGAGGCCGTAATCGACCGAGGATAAATCAGAAATAAAGCTATTACTATCATTAAGGGTCAATATGCCGCCGCTACCAAAGGAGGTTTCTAATACGGTGGTGGAGCCTGCCACAATGGATTTTAAATTTAATAAAAAGAGTTTGGCATTTTGGGTGCTTTTTACTTCGTCAAAGCCTGCGGCATTGGTGTCGGCGCCAGATCCGAGCATTAAATACCAATTACCGTTGCCTTCACTGTCGGTGCCCGTGACGATGGGCGTTGGCATTGCTGATGTAAAGCCAAGATCTGGATGGCTGTATTCTAAAAGTATTTTAGGGGCTTTATCTGGATTGGTAATATCGATAATGGTATAGCTTGAACGCAAAGTTCTACTCGATACGCCAGCGCCTAAGTCGGCATCTACCGTGGTGGCGCCGCCACCGAGTCGGCTGCCAACAACTAATACTGTACCCCAGCCACCAGGGTGATCTGAATCGTTAGCAAAAATTTTAGCATCAAAAATTCGAGGCTCTAAATCGACAAAATAAAGGTGGTCGGACGATACCGCACCGTAACTCGGGCGCGTTAAATATTCTAAATGTGCCAAGCCGTTAAAAGGTGCGTAGGCCCAAAGCTCGGCGCCTAGCTCGTAATTAACGGAGGAACCTGCCGCACCGCCGCCTTTAGCATTGGTAAATTCTTTTGTGTCGGGGTTGTACCAGCCGCTATTAAAGGCGTGCAGCATGCCATCGTTGCCACCGGCATAAACCATTTGGCGGCGGTAGCGGTACTGATCAAAAAATTTCCGATAACTTTCGCTGCCGTAAATAAGGTCTAAATTTTCGGCTGGGCGGCCGGCAACTGTTGGCGTGGAATAAATAATATCGCCAAGGCGCATGGTTTTACCATTAAGCTGGCGCGAGCGATAACCGGCAATATCTTTACCGCGAATATATTCAACAATATTTTGTGCATCGGCTTCGGTATTGGCAATAAGCCCGGCTTTTGACGAGTCAAATGTTGCGGGCATAAAGTCTGTGACTTCTGTACTTGTTACAATTCCATCGCCGTTGGTGTCTATACCGGTGAGAATATGGCGCCCAGGTAAGGTGCTGGTATAAAGGCGCTGTGTTTCTGCGGCTTGTGCATCTGTCATGTTGGCTAGCCACGTTGCGCCGCTCCACAAATATTCTAGGTCAAATAAATCCAAATCGAATTTACTGGATGCGCAGGCGCTAAAATCTGCTGCCGTTGGGCGCGAAGCTAATGTTGGTGATAATTTTATGCGGACTTCTTTCGTTTCGTTATCGCTATAAGAGCACATATCAATATATTTATCGGAGTCCTCTAATATTTTGTCGCCGTCGTCGTGGCGCAAGTTGCCAGCATCGTCAATCATGAGCGCATGCACATCGCCAATCCATGTAACCTCGTCGCCTTGTGATGTAACGGACGGGCGGAATATGGCATTAAATACAGCGCCTTCGCCCGAGCGTGACGCGGCAATAACAGATGAGGCACCGCCAGACCCAGAGCGTGCAGTAATGGATTCTAATGCGGCATTTAATTGGTTAACTAATTCTTCGGCATCGCTGGCAAAATAAAAGGTGTCTGGGTTGCAATCGCCATTTTCGTCCCATTCGTTAGGCGTGCAATTGCCGGCCCCATTAACGACGTAGTCATTAAAATTAGAGGGGTGCGAGGGGGTTGGTTGGTGGTCGCCATTTTGGTCTACAAAACCGCCATTTGCTGCGGCTTCTCGCATGCGCCGGCTGTCATCATTAAAAGCTTCACCTTCGCCGAGTGCGGCGTAAACATAATAGCTAATAATATCTTGGTGGCCTGTCATGCCGGCATCTGTTCGGCAGTCATGTTCGCGTAATTCTAGTGCTAAATCATCAAGTACTTGCTCGCGGCCAAATGAGCCGACGCCATCGTTTGCAACGGTAGGGTGGCCACTGCCGTCAAAATCTTTGTAAGGCGCGCCGTCGTTGAAGTGCAAAACAAATGATTTAGCGCAGGGCAGGCGGGTACCGAATTCTGAGTAATAATAGGGGTCCCATTCGTCGCTTATTTCATACGAGTTGCGCTGGCCAGCGGTGCCCTCGGTACCGTTGTTGTACCACTGTGTATGGTTGCCGGTACCACGATTAAAGTCGTGCTGAGCAAAGTAGCCTTTAATGTCGTACAGTGTTTCGGCAATAGGGGTGGTGCCCCAAATTAATGGATGGTCTTCAATAACATCCACAATGTTGCTTAGTGGGGATTTAACGTGGGTGTCTAAGCAAATATCAAAGTTCGTTCGCGAAGCTACATCTATAGAGGTGTCTGGGTAGCAGGCTCTAAAGGTACCGCCGTGTACCGAGTTACCATTGTAAATGGAGGTTGGTGCTCTGCTGTGATCATAATTATACACAGCCATACCAAAGCGTATGGATGCAGAGTTTTGCTGTAAAATACCCGTCGGTTCCGTTTGCAAACCTAAGCGAATTTTATAACCGGTGGAAGCCTCAACAGCAAGGTAGCCAATAGCCTCTGCAGCGGGATGTGTTAAGTCGCCTGCGCCGGTAGAGTCTTCCTCTTCCATTTTCACATCGAAGCCATCTTTACTTACGCCACCGTTACCATAACGTGCAACTACGGGATCGCCGCCATTGGTTGTTTGTATGTTGATGGCAACCATAGGCGTGTCGTTAAATAAATTGTTGGTTAAACTGACATCTTGCCATGTTTCTGTAAACGTATTGTTGGTATTGTTTATTTCTATGGCAACGCCGGCATGTGCGGAATAACCCGCTGCACGTTCAATGGCGATCCAGCTTACAAGCTCTGAAGCGTGGCTATTACTTGCTTGGCTTCGCTCTTCTTGCATTGCCACTTCAAAGCTGCTGGTAGTAATATTTTTAACGCGTGTGGTAACGGGCATTGCATCGTTAAATGATGTAGTGCCCGTAAAAAGCACCGGTTGGCTAGGGAAAAACGTGCCCATGCCAACAGAATTAAAAGAATTTTTAGGTGTGGTTGCGCCAATGGTTGTGGTTCCCGCTGCGACTAAATAACTGCTACTAATACCTGTGTCTTTATCGGTAATACTGATTTTATGGTTACCAATGGCTGCAACTACAAAAACCACATCTTCGGTGGTGTGGTTGCCATCTAAGTAATTCCATTCGTCGACCCTAACTTTAAAATCTGTGAGGGTTACATCTTTAACGCGCGCTAATGATTGATGGCTACCGTTATAAGACAAAGCTGTGGCCACAACGCTGGGCGGGGTGGAATAGGTATTTTTAAAGGTAACGGTATGCCAATCGCCAGAGGCATCGCTAATATCGCGGTCGATGGATAGTTGTCCAACTTCGACCTGATCGCTAAGTTCTACAATGCTCGTGCCACCGCCTGTTGTGGCACTAAAGGCGCCTTCAGAAATCAGCACTTCCTTATTGTTACCTATTGGGCTAAATGCCGCGCTGTTGCTGTAAGATTTTCGAAAGGTGTAATCTAGCGGTTCGTTTTGCCCTTCTAAAATAAACCAGGTATTACCGCTAATAGATTCCCCTGCGCGGTCGCGTACTTTACCGCCGACGAGTACTTTGCGTACAACATCCATACGGCGCATGGTTAACCAATTTAAAAAATTACCATCCCACAGGCCGCCGCCGTCTTCGTAAAAAAATTGTTTATCTGTAGAGGGCGCATAGCTGTATTTTCGGTCGCTTTCAAAATAACCGTAATAAGAATAAGCGGGATCAAAGTCGTTGTGTAGGCCTCTGCGCCAACTGCCTGCGCCGGTATCGGCGTAGGCGACGGCTTTCATACTGCCAGATATATCTAATGCAATAACAACATTCGGCTTGCCGACGTTAGTTGCGACAAAAGGCGGCGCTGCGGTAAAGTTGGCCGATTGCGCGTGTAATAAGGCCGTGCAAAATAGTAATGCGATAAAGCATAGGCACTGAACGACCGACGTATTTAACCGAAGGTATGTAGAGTATTGAGTATTCATGAACTGCCTCATTGGATAAATGAACGGTATTCACTGGCCGTTGTGGTTTCCGCCCCGCCATTACCTAATCCTTTCGAGCGTAATTCAAAATAAATAGCGCTGCCGCTGGATGCTACGCCCTTGCCTGCACCGCGATAACCTGCAAGCTGTTGTAGCCCGCCGCCAATGGCGGCAGCTGCGCTAGGTGCGCGAATAATATAAATATCAGAGTTTATTTTTTCGATGGCGGAGGTGCCGGCAATATCAAAGTCCATATCTTTTGCTAGCGAGCCTGCGCTAAATAAATTTTCGCTATCGCCGTTGGCGGCAAGGGGGCTAAAAGTGGCTGCAAAGCTAATGCCTGGGTGTGCGGTAACCCCGTTCCACGAACGCTCGTAAATAAATTGGTTAACCGCATCGCCAGCGGCAATGCGGCCTGTTTCAGATGCTTGAAAAGATTGCTCTTTAAAGGCGCTGTTAGATGCCATGCGGTAATCGAGGTTAGACATTTCCATGCTAGCGATGGCGGCGATGGCAATAACAATTAAAAGTACTAGGCCGGTAATTAAAACAAACCCAGTTTGCTGTTTATGCATGGGGTTAACCTCGAATCATGTTGCGCAATTGCACAACTTTTGTGTAAGCGCGGCGGTGGTAAGCTTGGTCATCCCCGGTAGGGGTGTAATTAACCTCGCCGGCTAAAGTGTATGTTTTGGTATCGAGCATGGTTTTATCGGCGCTATTACCACGTACAACAAGGCTGTAGCGCACACTCACAACGCGCTGCCAATCGGTAATACTGGCGGGTGAAAGATAATTATCGGCGGTAAAATTGCCATCGGCATCAATACCAAATTCCACTTGAAACTGCTCTACGCCTTCCACTAAAAGCTGCTCGGTAAATGTTGTGCCGTCCAATTGGAAACGGACCAAGCTGGGAACGTCGTCTTTGCACGCGCCATCGACTTTGTGGCTGCACGCGCGAACGTAATACAGCTCGCTAGCATAGCGGTAATTGTAGGTACCGACGGGGTCTGTGGCATCGCCAATGGTTGTGCCGTCGCTGCCTTTAAATATTTCACCTAAGGTGCTCGCGCTGGAGCCAACAATAGTACGTATATAAACGTTGCTACCATCAACAGAGCCGATAGATGTCATATCCATAGTGGATGCATATTTTATCGATAACACATCGGTGCCGGCGACGTATTCATCGCTGGCAATGCAGTTGTTGGGTAAACCCGAAACACTGCCAATAGCCGCGGCGCCATCAAAGCCGCGAATAGGTGTGCTGGTATCGGTAATCCAATCTTTATTGCAACTGCCAGAGCCGGTAATCGCGAGTGAGGCATGGGCAGAAATATCGGCAGATTTAACCCCGCCAAAATGGCCGGCTTGACGTAAAGAAACCTCAAGAATTTCATTGCCTGTGCGCACGCCTTCTTGCAGCGAGCCAAAATCAAACATTAATCGCGAAGCATTTTGGTTGCTACTAAAAACAGAAATTAACCCCGCCATAAGTACAGAGCTTAATAAAATGGCAATCATTAAGCTAATAATGGTGAAGCCTTTAATAGATTGTCGAGCTTGTGTTTTTGAAGGTGTCATTAGGTGCTCAATCGATTAAGGGTTGTAAGGCAAAAAGGTAAAGCGGTGTGTTTTTGTTTCGCTACTTTGTTTAACTTTCTCTGTCCAGCTGATGCTAATGGTGTACATGTCGTTACCGACATTGGCGACAGATAACGCGGCATTGCTTAAATTAGCGCTTAGCTGCTCTTTTATGCGGTAGGCATCTATTTGGGCAATTTGTTGTGGTGTGCAAACGGTGCATTCGGCTAGGCTTTCTGAACCATCAATTGCGTTGTAGGCGCCGGCTTCGGTACCGAGGGGGTTTGCGCGCATGCGGTCGGCCATATCGTTGGCCCCGAGTACGGCAATGCTTAATGCATTTGAATTGGCAATCATGCCTAAGCCATTAAGTTGCATGCTGGCAATGCCAAGCACACCACCGGCAAAGACTAATAGCGCAACTAATACTTCAATAAGCCCAAAGCCTTTAGCCTTAGGTTTGTAAAAACAAGATGTTAACTGCATGTTAGGGCGTCCCCTGTTGCGTTGTGCTCGGATATTTGCGGCCGGCCGGTGGCGTTAATTATGATGGCTTTTGCTAGGTCGCTACCGCGTGGGTCGCAAAGGGTAAAGGTGCCGGTTTCCATGGCTAAGCCATTCGGGCGGTAGCGAATAAAGTCGCTAATATCGTTGGTTGTACTTAGCGCTAAGCCTTGCTCTAGTGCACCTGCTATGCGAATAAGCTCTTCGTCGTTATCGCGGGTATCGTCGCGATCGTCGTCGATAAAAATAATCCAACCGGTGTTCCAGTTAGTGCCGCTGCAACTGCTGGCATCGCTGCTGGGGCAAACCACCACTTGGCGCGAACGCTTTACCGCTTCGCTTCGGGCATAGTGGAGTTCGCCTAAAAATGTATTCAGCGCACTTTTTTGCTTGTTATTGTTGATTAAGCCGTCATAAGAGGGCACCGCAACAGCGGCCAGTATTGCAACTATCGATACCGTCACAAGCATTTCGATTAAGGTGTAGCCAAGCGTTAATTTGTTCATGGCTATAGATATAGCATTGAATGAATCGCATTAAATATGACATTGGATGGGCGGTACGAATTAGAGGCTCGTTGTATGCATTAATTCGATAACGTTTTATGCTGGATTTAGTTAGACACTTATCTTCTATTAATTATATTTGTTTGGTTTTATTAAATTGCTATTTAAAGATAAGTGGAAATATGAAAATGGCGTTATTTTTTTGTTTTGTTTTTCTGGAGGCCTTGTCATGCGGGGTTTTGCGCCACATTGTGGGTTTTTGTGGTGTGGCGCGTTAAACGTTATTTTTTTCTTTTTGTTTTTTTATAGCGCTTATTGTCTCTGAAAAAACTTTGGCTAAGTAACCGAGTTCATCGTCAGTTTTAACAGTGTTTTTCTCTTGGTAATCACCAACACTTAAGCGGTAAATTGTATTGAGCAAATCGGCAATTTGCTCCTTCCATTTGGCCGCTTGGTTGAGTGCAATAAAGGTACTGAGTGCGAGTGTCATTAAGCTTACAAGGGTCCAAAGGTATAAGCTTGTTTGTGCGTTTTTAAGCGCTTGCGTCATTGTTTGGTTGTCGACACGGTTGACCTCGTCAATTATGTAAAAAAATTCGCTTTGAATACGAGAGAAGTATTGTTGAATATCCCAAAGCCGTTCATTAAAACCTGGGCTTGCAGGCTCTAGCAGCTTAATTTTGTTTTGGTAATTAAATAGGAAGCTTACCAGTACGCTAAAGTCGACTTGAAAAGTTTGCTGTGCGCTTTGGCTGAGTGTTTTTACCGCGCGCGAATGGGTGTTGAGATCTGTCGATAGGCGGTCGAATTCGTCGACGGTAATATTTTGTTTTTGGTGAAAGTTAGCCAGTTGCATGTTGAGTGTGCTTAACATGCCGTAGTGATGTTTGAAGTCTTTCATCACGCTGCTGTGGTTGTCTTCAATATTGTTTGGGATTAACACCCAGTTAGGGTTAATCAGCCATAGGCTCGCCAATAGCAGCACGAAGAATGCGGCTTGAATAAAAACGAGATGTAACATTTTATATTTTAAACTGCTACGGATAGTCATTTTAACGGGCCTACTTAAATACGAATTAACGAGTCAATAAAGTTGTACCCTTAAACTATAGGAGGAGTATTGGTTATTCGCTAGCAAGGCCAATGGAGGGGAAAGGTAAGGGGGCCTATTGGCCCCGCTTAAAAGAGACGGCTGTAGTACTAAGGGCTGTAGTACTAACGGCTATGGCCTAAAAGGCTTTTTGGTAGCCTAGCACCCACATGTTTTGCATTTCCATTTGCAGCCCGTTAACCGATTGCTTTAGTGGCACGCTGTATTCGAAGGCCAAGCGGTGGCCATGTAGCGCGCCTTTTTGGCCAACCAAGTTTAGTCCCACTTTAGCCGAGCTTTGCTGGCGGCCGTAATTGGCGGGGTTAGCGGTTTGTACCGGCAGCATAATATTGGCGTCGCGGCCTTCGATATCGCCGCTATCGCTGTAGGCAAGCCCCAAGCTTGTGCTAATGCTGGGTGCCCATGCGTATTGGGCCCAGCCATTTAAACGGTGAATATCACCCAGGGTATAGCCCTCGTCGTTATCGCCTGTGCGAATGGTGGCCATGTATTGAGCGCCCCAGCTTATGTTGTCGGCTTTACCGGTATAGGTGATGCCCGGTAGCAAATCGTAGGTGCCCGAGCCCAGCTGCATGGCGTAAGGCAAGCGTACGGTGCGTTGCATGTTCATGGGGGTTAATACGGTGCCTTCTTTATCGGTGGCGCCAGTAGGCAGGCTGATGGCTGCGTTTAGGTGCAAGTGATGCGTGGTGGTTTCATACAGCCGATATAGTGCACCAATTGTGGTGTCGCCCATGCCGCTAACGTCGCTTTTAAATTCGCCCAGCACATTATTGCCCATCATGCCTTGGTAGCTTTTTAGCGTCATGGATTTATTCATGTAATTCAGCATAGCCATTAGGGTGATGTTGTCGTTGGGGGCGTACATCATGCCCAGCATGTGCATTGTGGTTGTCATGCGTTGCGGCACGACGCGCAATGTTGGCGGCATCATTGGCATGCCGGCATACGGGTTTGCTTGGGTGGTGGCGATGGCATCATCACTGATGGCGTTACTGCCCAACAGGTTGCCCTCCATCGTCATGGACATGGCGCGGTACGATACCATCCACTCGCCAGCGTTATGCATATGGTCGCCCATAATGCCAATGGGGGCATGGGAATCTGCACGTTGTGCTTGTGTGTGGCTTTGTGGGTCGGCAATAGCCGCAGTATTGATGGCTGCTACGGTTGCTAGCAATATGTTTAGCTTATTCATTGGTAATTCCATTGCAAAACGCTGCACGACTGTGGCGCGCAGCGAATCAAAATTAAGTGGGGAAGCATCGCAAAAACGCATTTTTAGCGATGCCCTTAAGGGTCTTAAGCAATGAAAAGTGGCGGTGCGCGGACGGCGGGTAATGTATAAGCCTGCGCGGCTAGGGTGGCGCGTTGAATAAGCGCTTTAATGCGTAGCCGGCAAGGCCAAAACATAGCGCATAAAATGACGAAGCCAAGGGCGATGTTTGCGCTAAATGCGGCAAACTCGCACAGCGTATTGTTGGATTTTTGGTGCTCGTGGTGTTCTGCGGGGGTGCTTTTATTGAGGCTGGCGGCGTTGTGATTGTGGTGGCCGTGCTCGTGATGCTGCTGTTGTGTTGCGCTTGGCGAGCCTAGCGATGCCAGCTCGGCGGCACCGCTGGCGCTATAGCAAAATATGTAAAAAGCTTGGCTAGTACCATCGTTAGGCATAAAGCCTGCGGGCACTATGGCGCGCATAAATACAAAGGCCAGCAACACTAGCCCACTAAACGCCGGGCTTCGCAGCAACCTGTGCACCAGTGTTTTATGTGGGGTGGGGGTGTTCAGTGGCATGTGCAAAGGCTTTGGTTCAGATGATGGAATACTAGCATAAGATTTTGTGCTGGCGCATAAGCCTAAGCTAGCCCTAAACCCACCAAAATTGGAACTTGCCTCGCGGTTTTTAGAATTATTCAAACAGCATCTTAAGAAACATAGCGCCGGTGGCCGCATCGCCATGGTTGGCAGGAATATATTTTACGTGTTCTGTAGGGGCTTTGCTGGGGTCTATTTCTATGGCCCAAAGCGGGGTGCTTTGGTTGGGCACAATGGAATAGCGCAAATCGATAATGCGTTGGTTATTGGTTGGGTCCAGCGCGGTATAGCCATCGCTAAACCAGTGGAAGCGTTGAATGTCGTGCAGCTGTTGCGAGTTTGCGGCTAATGTGGGGAAATCGCGCGCTACGATTAAAGCCGGAACACTTTCGCCGGGCCAGACAGTATTCTTTCCGAATAACCCTACCTTTATACCATTGATGTAAAACGTGCCTTGGTGAAGGTAAAGGGTTTTCCATAAAACCAAATTACCGAGTGTGGGCTTGGCGCTAATGCGCTCGGGTGAGTGGCCGCGTTGCGCCGCTAGCGCGTGCACTTGTGCTAGGGCGCGTTGGTGCTGCCAACTGGCAAGTGCCATATATACAGCCATCCAGCCTATTGCCATTAGCGCCCAGCGACGTTGTTTTTTGATTGCGGCCGTTAAAACCAATATAAAGGCTGGCAAGGTAAAGGCCGGGTCGATAACGGCAATAAAATCCCAAGCAAAGCGGTGGTTACTAAGGGGCCACAATAGCTGGGTGCCGTAGCTGGTACAGCCGTCGAGTAGCGCGTGTGTGGCGTAGCCAATAAGGCTCCAGCTGTAGGTTTGATTAAACGAAAAGCCCCAGCGCCGGTGGGCAAAGGCATAATGGAAAAACACAGTGCACAGCAGCGCACCTATAGGGATAAACAACAGCGAATGGCTAAAATGGCGGTGGAACTGCAGTGCCAGCAGTGGATCTTCGCTGGAGCGAATTAAGATATCGAGGTCGGCAGCCATGCCTGCTAGCGCGCCAATAATGGCCGCCTTGGCTAATGTTTGGGCCGAGCCTTTTAGCTGGCTAAAAGCGGCACCAACAACCCCTTGGGTAAATGGATCCATATTAAATAATCACTCTGTAGCAAAAGCCGGTATTTCTTTTGTGCATTATATGAATGCTTGCGTTGCGATAAGCATTCGTTTTGACATGATCTGATGTTAGGGTAATTAGCGCAATCAAACAGAGGTTTTTTAATGCAAATACGATGTGATACCCACATGCATACCGTTGCCAGTGACCATGCGTTTAGTACTGTGCACGATTATTGGGCGGCCGCTAAACGGCAGAACCTTCAGCTTTTTGCGATGACCGATCACGCCTCGACAATGCCCGACGGTGCCCACGATTGGCATTTTGGCAATATGAAAATCTTGCCGCGCACGGTGGATAACATCGCCATGTTACGCGGCATAGAATCTAACATTCTTACGGATAACCGCGGGGTGGATATTCTTGATGGCATGGCGCCTTATTTAGATATTGCCATTGCCAGCTTTCACGAACCGGTGTTCCCCCCGGCCGATAAAAAAACACATACCCGCGCAGCCATTGCGGCCTTTGAAAGTGGCAAAGTGCAAATTTTTGGCCACCCAGGTAACCCTAATTTTTTATTAAACGAAGACGAAGTAATTCGCGCCGCTAAGGACAACAACGTTGTGCTAGAAATTAACAATAGCTCGTTTAGCCATTCGCGTTTGGGTAGCGAGCCTGTGTGTTTGCGTTTGCTAGAGCTGGTGGACAAGCACGATTGGAAGGTGGTGTTTTCTAGCGATTCACACAGCGCGTTTCACTTGGGCATTTTGGAGCACTGTATTGCCAAGGCGCAGCAAGTGGGTTTTCCGTTTGAGCGTGTATTATCGGTTTCGCCTGCGCGCTTGTTGGCGTTTTTAGCCGAGCACAACAAACCTGTAGTGCAAGAGCTTGCGCCCTGGTTAGCGGCGCTAGAGGATTAGCCCGCAGCGCTTTGCTTGGCCTTAACTTCGATAACAAACTTGTACAGCAGCACTGCGACGAGCGGCAGCAAGCCGGCAATAGCTACCCATTGAACGGCTTGCCAATGCAGCTGATATAGCACGGCACCCGCACTTAAGCTGGATATGGCTTGAATGCTAAATACTAGCATGTCGTGTTTGCCTTTAAAGTTAGGGTTGGTGTGTTGCGCAGCGAGCGTACTGCCGGTGGTAAATAAAATATTCCAGCCAATACCCAGTAAAATTAAACCGGTAGCGTAATGGTTTAAATTAACCCCCGATAATGTAAAAGTAAAAACGGCTAAATAAAAAATAATCCCCAATATTAAACTTTTATCAATACCTAGCCATTGTATTAAACGACCGGTAAAAAACGATGGTATAAACATGGCTAAAATATGCCACTGAATTACCGATTTAGTATTGGCCATGGTATGGCCGTGGTGTTCGTGCATGCTAATGGGCGTGGCCGTCATGACAAAGCTCATAATACCGTAGGCCGTTACCGAAACAACAACCGCTAGCACACCTTGATTAATGGGCCCAGCGTGTTGCTGCACAATAGGCTTAAGGCTGGGGGCGGCCGGTAAAAAAAGTACAAGCGCTAATGCCATTAATTGCATTCCCGAAACAATCACAAAGCCCGTGCCGTATTGCGGCAGTGCGGTAATTTCGTTGTGCATTGTAAGCTCTGGCCCAACAATGGCCGCCAAAATGCCGCCTAGCATAAATACCGATAACGCGACCGGAATGCGGTGGGGTTGGTCACTTAAAAAAAGCCGCGAGCTAAAGCGCAACTGCTGGGCGCAGGCGCTGGCAAACCCCAAGCACAGCATGGCGCTTAACCACAGGTAAAACGATTGCTGAATTAAGGCTGCAATAGCAAAACCATTGCCACCTAAACACATTAATGTGCCGCATAAAAACAGCTGTTTATAACCGCCTTTATCCAATATTTTTGATGCCGGCAGTGCAAAGGCTGCCACCCCTATCACCATAGCGGCTAAGGGCAGGGTAGCTAGCGCCGGCGATGGCGCCAGTTGTACACCGACAATCCCCCCGATTAGCAGCGCCATTGGCATGCCAGCCATTAATAGCGCACCGGCAAATGCCAGTACATAAAGCGGGCGAGGTAAATGCAGCATGGGTTACATCCTGTAATGTATGGGTGGTTTTGTGTCGGCGGTATGTGGTGTTAAGCGCCGGCCGGTGGTGCGGTTTGGGCGAATAGGGTGTCGGCTTGCGCTGCGTTAAGTAATTTTTGTAAATGTGGCCGGGCAGCTAGGCTAAAGCGTTCGCGGTATACGCCCCAAGCTAAGCAGCACTCAAGGCGTAATTTGGCATCAACGTCTAAAGCTTGAGCGTCTACTTCGAGTTTTTCGAGGTGATCTAAGCTGGCCTCTATGCGGGCGCGCTGGCGATCAAAGTAAGGGTTGGCGTTCATATCTAGCCCGTTGCGTTCCAGCAAAAATAAGTTAATTGCGCTATCCATAATGGTATTGATTAAACAAAAGATGTCTAGGCTGTAGATATTCGGTAAAAAAGTATGGCCGGCTTGCTCGCGAATGTAGCGGATAATCGATGTGGAATCGCTAAGCGCCACATCGCCATCGTGTAAGAAAGGCACCTTCATGGTGGGCGACTGCACGGCCGACCCTTTAGCATCGGTTTCGATGAATTCACATGCGGTGCCGGTTTGTAATAAGGCAATGCGAACGTGGCGTACATAAGGCGAGGTAAAAGATCCAAAAAGCTGCATAAATAATCCTAGTGTGGCTGTACGGTATTTTTAACAGAGAGACGCGCAAGACTTTAACCTAGAAACCGCACTTGAGGGCCAAAAAGGTGCGTAGACGTTGATGGTTCAACTGCGTTTTTTAGGTTTAAGTGCAGCGGCTATTAACGCATAAAACGGTAGGCAAAAAAAAGCCCAGCGTAGATTAGCTGGGCTTTGGTTGGGCTGAGCCTGTTATAGGCCGGAATAATAGGCCGCTAGGTTGTCGATATCGGCATCGCTTAAGCTGCCGGCAATACCGGTCATTATTGCCGCTTGGCCGCCTTTGCGTTCGCCATTTTTATAGGCTTTGATGGCCAGTTTAATGTATTGCTCGTTTTGGCCAGCAATATTGGGGTAAGTGGGGATAGCCGCGACACCGGCAGGCCCATGGCAGGCGGCACAAATAACGGCCTTGGTTTTTCCTGCGGCAGCATCACCAGCAATGGCCGGGGTGGCAAGGGTGGCAGAAGTGAGTAGTGCTGCAATTGCAAGCTTTCTCATAGGGACTCCAGGGTTGTTTTTACCATTGGGCATCCCTAAAAATGCACTTTTTCCGCGATAGCGGCATCAGCTCCGTCCTCGAGTCCTCATTTACACCACGTAAACTGCGGCTCTCCGGGCGGTGCTTCTTTGCTCTCACAAAAAAATTACTATTTTTAGAGCTACCCCATTTAATGTTATAGCGCTAGGGGATTATGTTATTTGTTAACGTGGGCTTTGGGTGCGTGCTTTTGTTACAGCAATAAAGCCCTGTGTTATAGCCCCGTACCGCATTATTTTGCGTTAGTTCAAGTTTAGCCTTTTGTGGCTGAACATCGAATGAATTTACGTGAACCGTAAGACAATTGGATGATTAGCGTCGCTGAAAGGCATGCTGGCAGCTATCGGTTTTGAGCAGGTTAACGGTGAACGTCATAGCGGCATTGGGTGGAATGGTCGGCCTGGAGCCTTTGCTGCCGTATGCTTGCTGGGGATGTACGTAAAGCTCCCAGGTATCGCCTTCTAGCATCATGGGAATTGCCGTTCGCCACGCGGCGATCATTCTTGTGAGTGGGAAGGTGGGCGCCCGCCCGCGCTGGAAGCTGCTATCCACTAGTTGGCTATTCTCGGCTAGCCGAGCTTCGTAGTGCACAGTAATGTTGCTGTTTGGCGCAGGGTGGCAACCATAGCCACTTTTAACCTTGCGGTAATAAACACCTTCGCCGGCTTTTTTATATGTTGTATCGGCGGCCAGAGTTGCCATGTATTGATTGCCCCATTGCAGGTGCTGCTGTGCCGATTGCCCTGCGTGTGGTGCTGATGTGGGTTGCCCATTAGTGGTTGCGCAAGCGCTAAGGGCTAGAACAGCAGCGCTAAGCGCCACGCCCGCAAGCCGCGAGCTAAAAGAATATTTGTGCACAAGAAAGCCTCATCGAATGTGGCTGGCTAGTATACCTCCACAAGGCTTGTGTTATGCGTACAAAGGTTGCTTATTGAGGCTAAAACACTTTGTTCTAGCCTCAATAAATACTGTGTATTTAATCCTAAAAACCGCAGTTGAACCATCAAAGTCTACGCATCCCCTTGGCGCACCTGACGCGTGATAAAAATGATTCATCACCAATAAGGTGACAGATAACCGCTCCTGCGTGATCTGCATTTCCCCCATCCATGGGGGTTACTACACATTTTTACTACACGCCATGCACACCAAAGGAATACGCATCTTTTTGACTCTCAACTGCGGTTTCTAGGTTAATCGTGCCTGCCTACTCGACGCTGGCGACAATAAAGTCCAGTATTTGCTTGGCGGTGGTGATGTTTTCAAGGTCTTTGTAGAGTTCGCCATCTTTGCCAGAATGATGCCCGTGGCCGACTAAGTTGAATAAATACTGTGCTGGCTGATTAGCATCGACCACTGTTTCGTAAATAAGAGATGGCTGTCCTGACGAGCCTTCGCCGCTATATACCGCGTCATCGGGGAAGCGGGTTTTGCTGTAGTACTCGTTAAAATCGTAGGAGCGATTAACCTCAACCATTAGCCTGTAGCGCCCCATGCGTGGTGCTGCGACATCAACCTGGTAATCCACTTTTGGGGTTGCTGCTGAAATACCATCTAGGTCGGTATTGTGTGGGTCTGGCGTGTATAGCCCATCGCTGGCAATAATGCCGCGCTTGTGGCTCCAGTAGGGTAGTGCTTCTGGGCGACGAACGAGGTCTGGCTCGGTTTCGCTGGTGCGATAGCTAGAGTTAGATGTTTTGCCGGTGATATATAACGTATCAATATACTTGCCTTCCATGGTTTCTATCCAAACTGCAATCTGCGGTACGCTGGTGTAAGTAATATTCCAAAATACCGTTTGTGGCTCAGATTCATAAAAGGCGCCCGCTTTAAAAAACAAGCTTAGTTTAGGCGTATTTTCGTTTGCAGTTAAATCAATAACGTTATATTCACGCTTAGGTACTTCGGCGGCTGTTTTTAAGTCGTAACTGAATTGCACCACGCTGAATATGGGCGGCAGATTTAGCCCAAGCGCGACAACAATGGGTATTATTCCAAATGTTGCCAAGCCCATGGACCACTTCCCTTGGCGCTTTTTCATGTGATTTTTATAGGTTTTTGCGTTGTGCTTAATATGTAAAACAAGGCAGGCCAAAAATAAAATAGCGCCCCAGATATGCAAAGACCCAACAAAAAAGTTATAGGGGAGGGCATACAGCAGTACACCGCTAATTAACAAAACAGCGAAAGCGACCGATAGGGTAATTGTCGAAATAGTGCGTAAATTCATAACGTTCCTCGTATAAATAGCGTGATGTATAGCGCCGCAATACGCAGCGCTAGGAAGCTGCCCAGCTCCAAATTCAGGCTATCTTAAGTGGCAAATGGGGAGGAACAGTGTTTGAAATGTGAAAGAAATGTGTTTGTTGGCGCTATGGTGCTTCGTATTTGTAGCCGCAACCGTATACCGAGCGGATTAACTCGAGTTGTGGCTTGGCCTCGTTAAGCTTTTTACGCAACTTTTTGATGTGGCCATCTACGGTTCTATCGCCCACGATACGGTAGTCTTTGTAAATATTATCGAGAATATACTGACGCGAAAATATTCTACCGGGCTGTGAGTGTAGCAGTGCAAACAGCTGGAATTCTACATGGGTTAATACAACGGGTTCGTCGGCAATGCATACGCTTAAACTGTGTTCGTCAAGGGTAATTATCGATTGCGGTGCGGGCTCTGTTGTTGGCGCTATAGCCAGTGTGCGCCGTAAAACGGCTTTAACCCTAGCAACGACTTCGCGCGCGCTTAAGGGTTTACACATATAATCGTCAGCGCCTAATTCAAGGCCCAGCAGACGGTCAATTTCCTCTACTTTAGCGGTCATCATGATTATTGGTACGGCAGAATGCTGCCGTTGCTGACGGCATATTTGTAAGCCGTCCATGCCTGGCAGCATTAAATCCAATAGTATTAAGGCTGGCTCATTGTGCTGTAGCCACTGATAGCCTTCATCGCCACGGTTAAAAACAACAACATTAAAATTGCTGGCTTTTAAATAATCGGCGAGTAAATTCGCCAAATCGGTTTCATCTTCTATTAAGCAAATTGTTGGTGAATTCATCAAAAGTTCTTACTAAATTAGTTGGCTTAATGGTTGATAGGCAAGGTAATAAGAATGCGCACACCACCCAATGATGATGGGCCTGCATTTATTGTTCCTTGGTGTGCGCTAACGATGTTTTTACAAATGGCTAAGCCTAAGCCTGCTCCGCCGGTATCGCGGCTGCGGGAGTTTTCTATGCGATAAAGGCGGTCAAATATTTTGTCTTCTTGCCCCGGTGGAATGCAAGGCGCGCTGTCATCAATTGTAATGTTAGCTTGTGTTTCGCTGGCACTGAGTGCTACGCGAATAATACCGCCGGCATCGGTATAACGAACGGAGTTTTCTAAGAGGTTACTTAGAAGCTGCTGTAAACGATTAGCATCGGCTAATACCTGTATATTAAGCGTTTTATCAATACCCTCTTCCAATGTAAGGCCCGCTGATTGAACTTTAACCTCGTAATGGGCAATGCAGGTTTTTAGTAGCGTACAAAGATTTAGCTTTTCTTTGTGATAACTTAATGTGCCAACATCCGAAAGCGATAACTCGAAGAGATCGTCTATCAACTGGCTTAGGCCAAGTGTTTTATCGTAAAGCATGGCTAGGCTTTCTTGATTAAGCGGCCTAATGCCATCTTGCATGGCTTCTATTTGCACTTTTAATACTGATAGGGGGGTGCGCATTTCATGGGAGATATCAGCAACCCAATGAGCGTGAGACTCTTTATTTGCCGCTAGCGCTTGCGCTAAAAGATTAAAACTATTGCATAGCTGGCCTATTTCGTCGTGGCCGGCAACGGGCATTTTTTGCGAGTAATTCCCCGCGGCTAAAGCCTGCGTATTAATTGCAAGTTCTTTGAGTGGGCGGCTGATTCGGCGTGCAAACAAGGCTGCGACCAGTGTTGCGATGATAAGTACAAGTAAGCTAATAAGGCTGAATACTTTGAACTGGTGCTGAATAAAATTACGATCTTGTGCGCGGCTAACAACCGTAGGTTTAACAAAGCTAATGTAACCAACTACTTGATCAGTAGTTACAGGAATCCAAATGAGTGATTGTTTTGCTTTAGTCACGCCCAGCAGTAAACCTTTGTTGGTGTCGTGTAAGCTAATACTACTGACAAATTCGCGGTAATAGGCTTGTGGTGTGGCGGTGGTATCGTTTGTGGTTTGAACGGTATTGGCAAAAAGGGCATCTGTTTCTGAAAAGACAATATCTTTAAGGTTTAGCCAGCGTTCTGGGGCTAATGCAAGTGGTTGAAAAGAGCCGTCTTCGCGGTAAATATTTGCTAATGCACCGCGCAAAATCTCTAGCCGTTGCACAGATTGCTGCGAGGTATAATCTAAAAAGCCTTGGCGCAAGCTGTTGTGCAGCAATAAATAGAGTGCAAGCACGCAAAGTGTAATGGTGCCTACAAAGGCTAGCCAGAGTTTAGTCCCTACATTAATTTGCATCGTCCACCTATTGGGGCTTTATCTTATGGTCTGTAGCATATTACTTTGCGGCCAATGTAGACAATTCAACGGCGGCTGTAAATGAGTTATCCCTATGGTTGGCCTGCGGTTGCTTGCGTAACCCTGATTCTGCTAGGGCTTGCGGTCTTCTGGGTGGCATCAAGGCGCCGCTGGTACGTTATTCCTATGGGGTTATAGCGTTCTAGGCTTGATCGCTTACCGCTGCACGGGTTTAATGGGCATGTCGTTATCATTTTATAAGAGCCTAACTTGTGCATACCCAAAAACACGCCCATTGGCATATTTTAGGTGCTGGCGCTATCGGTACCCTTATCGCTTTTAAGTTGAGCCAGCAAAAGCGGAGCTTTACCTTAATGGGGCGTAATGGTAGTGGCGTGGCTCGTGATTTTACCGACTTACATAGCGTTAGGCACCACCTTATCAGCGCAGAGCGCAAGACTATTGATTACCTGCTTATTTGCACCAAATCGACCCAAGCGGTTACTGCATTTACAGCAATACAATCACGCCTTAACCCGCAAAGTGTTGTGGTGTGTTTATTTAATGGATTGGGGGCGCAACAGCAAATACGCGAGCATGCGATTTGCCCTGTTTATTTTGCGACGACAACCGAAGGTGTTAGCAAAATAGCGCAGCACCACTACGCCTATAAAGGCGCTGGCGAAACTTATATTGATGCTCTTATTACTCAGGAATTCACGCAAGATAAACTGCCTTTATTATTTAAGCCAGTTGACAACATCGATGAGCGCTTAATGGATAAACTCGTTATTAATAGTTTAATAAACCCGCTAACCGTATTATTCGATTGCAAAAATGGCGAGTTATTATCTAACCCAAAAGCTATGGTAAGCATGCATGCCTTAGCCGGTGAAATAGCCTTGTGGTTAAGTACCTATGTGCGAAGTGTATCCGCTGACGCAGTGCTAAATATGGCTGTAGTTGTCGCGCAAAAAACCGCTAATAATACCAGCTCAATGCGCCAAGATATTCAGCAAAAAAAAATGAGCGAAATAGATTTTATTAATGGTTATTGGCTAAGTAATAACCCCGGGAAATTAATACTCCCCGAGAATGCTCGAGTTGTGGCTGACGTTAAGCGTATTGAGGCTGGGGGTGTTTAGTGTGGCTCTTTTTACGTTATGTTGATATCCCCTTTATTACCCCGCAAGGGCTAGTTATTCAGCGTCTTAGGGGGGGAATGGTCATTTTTAGCAGTGATCCATAAACAGCCCTATCTATGTAAGCGATGGGAGGCTGCTATGGATTCAACGTGAAATGTAAGAACTATCGTTGGAGTGCAGGTATTGCCTCGATTGATTCGGCATCTAATATGCTTTTTACTTTTTGTTTGAAAATGTCAATATTATAGGCTTTGTTTAATTGCATGACTTGTGCTTCCAGCGGTAAAAAAAGCATTAGGTCGATATATTCAAGTTCACTGTCTGAGGTTTTAAATTCGTCTTTATTTGACGCGCGTTTTTTATCTTCATAGACACTAACAGCAGCCTTTACCTCCTTGCGATAATCATTGATTTTGAATTCGTCTTCTAAATCTAGAATTTGTAGTGCTGTTTTGTCTGGCGCATGTATGGCCATTGGGAGCAAGTAGTTTTTTGGGTAAGGCGACTTTTTACACGGAGTGAACCCTGTGAACGTTAGATTTTGCATATTCACCCCTATGTTGCGCTGGGTGTATAGATCCTGCGTGCAGCTAGTATACGATCGACCTTGGGCCATGCGATCATGATTACCAAAGTGAGCTGTACCTGACCACCAATCATATAGCCCCCCAAGGCCGGGGACGGCTGCCGCTGAATGGCTAAAGGTTAGAATGGCGATAAGAACGCTGCTTTTAATATAGGTTGAAATATTCATTTTTATACCCTGTTATGTTGTTTGTTGTGTTAGGTAAAAAAATAATAGCAGTGAAATTAAAGTATTTTGTGTGAACTATTCACCTTTGTGATGGCACGTTTTTTGGTTGGTGGTTTGTATTGCAGGGGCGCGTATTGTAAAGAAATAATTGCCCCGCTCAGTTAAATACTATTATTTAATAATTCTTATATCACCGAGTGTTTACGCACCCCTTCTAAGAGTGGGATGTAGATATTGGCCGAAACAACGATATCCCCCGAGACATAAAATACCCATAAGCAAGGTCATAAAATTAATAGCGCCGCCTGAGCTGCCACCGTTCGCTGCTGTTGCTGAGGGTTGTGAGGATGAGCCGGTTGATGAAGATGCATTTGTCGAGGCCATAGAGCTGGCCGCGCTAGACGACGTGCTCGCAACCCCAAGAGGTGTGCAACCTGTTGTATTTTTGTCCCCTTGGCAGGCTTGCAGCGCGATGCTTCTGGCTGTGCCAGCACCAACGGGAAATTGAGTTAGGTAGTCCCCATTCCCATTAAATTTGTATATGGCACTCGCGTAAGAGACCACATAAAAATCGCCGTTGTCATCAAAAGCAATACCTTGGGGAGTAATGGTTTCGCCACCGTTAATGTCGGCCGAGGTAATGGTTTTAAGCAGGTTGCCATTTTGATCGTATTCATAAATGGCGCGATCGCCACTGCCAGAAGTAAGCCACACCGTGTCATCATCGTCGCCTTCGCCATTGGGGTCTCGAGCCACTGCCATTAGGCTCGTCATGCCTTCTTCGTAACTGCTGAACAATAACGTTTCACCGCCGCCAAATTTATCAAGCGCACCGCGCCCGCTGCTACCGCCCAGCCGATTGGCAACATACAGGCTACCGTCTGCCATCAATGCCGAGCAGTTTGGGTCGTTAAATAGCGTATCAGTAAATTCACGCTTAAATTGGCCTGCATGAGAAAATACCATAATAGATTGATTATTGGAGTTGGATATCAACACTTCCAATTCAGTATTGCTATCTGGGGTATAGCCACTAAAAGTGATACTCACAGGCTCGTTAAAGTCGGGGTGTTCTATGGTCTTAATCAGTGTGTGCGTGCTATCAAAAATATAAATAGCATTTGAAAACTCACCAGCCACCCAGATATTGCCGTTGGTCGGGTCAAAAGCAACTCCCCTTGGGCCGTCTAGCCCTGGTGTACTAAAACGCTCTAACTCCTGTCCGGCAGTGTTGTACACGGCAATTTCGTCGCTGCTCCACATAGAAACATATAGGTTGCCGGTATTTTTGTAGGGTAATAAGGCAAAAGCCGAAGAAGACAGTAATAGTAATATCGATATCGTAAGTGCCCGCATAATAACCTCCGTTTGATTGAGATAAAAAATTATGCTTACTATATCACTATCGTTGTCGCCTCTATCCTTGGGTGTGTAGTGGGGTATATATCAACGCACCTGTAGATATTTCATCACCCATTTTAAGCCAAATGGAATGGGGTTCAGGGGTAGGCATTAAATGAGTTATTTCACTAGCTCTTGTTGCTAGCGGTTTCGGCGGCAGTAATGCGCTAACTAAAAAGCAGCCGAGTAAACTACGACAGCCTTCAGGCTTCTCTTTTAACTCAAACTGTAGTGGTCAACCATACTGCTCATAAAGTGTTTAGGAATACTATCTAAAAGACTTATACTAACCCTCTATATATAGCCTCAAGGGGTGATCTTCAAATGCCGAAACTCAGCCGCATACTCAGTGCTGAACGAATCTTAGTGTTCTCATCTATCGTTATTTGCATTGTCTTATCTCTAAGCCAATTTACGAACGCTATTGACAGGTTGATTTACGATTCTTTCGGGCGATTATTGAATGTACCCGTTGAATCGGATGTAGCTATTATCGCAGTGGATGATCGCAGTATTGAGAGCCTCGGGCGGTGGCCTTGGCCGCGCCATATTCATGCCTCACTTATCGAAAAGCTGAATGAGGTTTCGCCACGCCTAATTATTATCAACTTTTTATTTTCTGAAAAAGAAAAAAACAATGACTTATCTGCCTTGAAAAGAGTTAAAGATAACCTTCTTGATGCTCAGGTGATACAGCTGGAATCCTCGGAAGGTGAAACGTTATATATGCCCGGTGCTGCTTGGCTCGATGCTGGATTCATTTCGAAGGATGTCGACAATAAATCACGCGGATTGTATTTAGAAATGCAAGAAAGTATTGTTAAGTCGCTGGGGGAGGCTGTACGTGATATGACGCAAACGCTAGACGCTAAGTCCGGCGATATAATGCTTTCGCAGGCTCTTCAGGGTGACACATCTGTTTTAATGCCTCTATATTTTCACTCTAATAACAACCGTAGCGAAGCTGACCCTGAGTACCTTACGAGTAACTCTGCTGCTTTCTTAGTTCAGGGAACTTTTTCAACCCGGCGTCAACATCTGCCGGTAAATAGAGAGAGTGCTATTTATCCTATCGCCATGTTTGGCAATTATAGCCATATGCTTGGGCATGTGAATGACTACCCTGATAGTGATGGTAAAGTCAGAAAGCATAGTTTGTTAATACATCACAATGGCCAGTTATACCCTTCGTTAGCATTATCCGCCACGGCGGCTGATATGGGGTATTCGGCCAAGGATATTCTCTATCAGCCAGGCAGCGGAGTTGTTTTAGGTAAAAATAAATACCGGACGGACGAAAACCTAGCAATATTGCCAAGCATTAATTATCAACGCGATGTGTTGAAGCCTTTTGATATTTATTCCTATTCTGATGTGCTTTCAGATGAGGCAGGGTTTAGTAAATTCAATGACAAAATTATCATTTTGGGTATTACCGCAAATGGCTTGAGCAACCGCTATAAGGCATCTGGAGTGCATGATATTTCTCCAACAGAATTACTTGCTTCTAATATTGCTAGCCTTAGTAATATGAAGTTTTACTATACGCCCGCTTGGTCAAAAGCGGTTATTTGGTTGCTATTTATCACTATATCACTAGCTTTACTTATATTTGCACGCCGAATGAGTATTAAGCACTGGATTGTAATCGTATCTATGTTGGTAGTGGCGACGCTGGTATTGCAATGGTCTTTCTTAACGTTTTCTCAAATATGGCTGCCTTTTTCATCATTATATGTGCTCAGTCTACTGGCTTTCTTGTTGGTTAACTTATGGAATTTAAGTACATTTGAAAAGAAATCGTTTCAAACCCAAATAGAAAGTAGTGAAAGTAATAAAGTGCTAGGTCTTACCTATCAAAATCAAGGGCAGCTTGATCTGGCATTCGATAAGTTTAAGCGTTGTAAGCCTGATGAATCAATTGCTGATGCCCTGTATGGCTTAGGGTTAGATTTTGAGAGAAAGCGCCTAAATCATAAGGCCAGCTTAGTTTATCAATATATTGAAAAAATAAGCCCGTCTTATAAAGATATAATAAACCGCATACAGGCTATTGAGTCTGGTGTGTCGATACAAGTAGCCAGTATTTCCGGCGATCTAAATGTTACCGCTAAACGAACAGTGAATACTGGAATACTTGAGCAGCCCACTTTTGGCCGATATCAAGTAGAGAAAGAAATTGGTCGTGGTGGTATGGGGGCTGTGTATCTAGGGCGGGATCCACGGATTGATAGAAAAGTAGCTATTAAAACGTTAGACTTTTTTGCCGACTATACTGGGGATCTCCTTGTGGAAGCGAAAAAGCGCTTTTCACGTGAAGCAATTGCTATTGGAAAGCTTAATCACAGCAATATTGTTACTATATATGATGTTGGAGAAGATCACGATTTAGCGTATATCGCGATGGAGTACTTATTTGGCGTTGATTTAAATGAATATACATTAGAGGGGCGACTACTGCCTTTAGAGGAAGTGGTGAAAATTGGTATCGTATGCGCTGAGGCTCTCGACTATGCGCATAGTATGGGAGTCGTGCACAGAGATATTAAACCATCAAATATTGTATATGATCAAAAAACCGAAAAAGTTTGGTTAACCGATTTTGGGATTGCGCTATTGTTGGACTCAGGGGGTTCTAAAACAAGCTCGGCGATTGGTTCGCCAGGCTATATGTCGCCAGAGCAAATAAAAAGAGAGGCGCTTGATGGCAGAAGTGATATCTATTCACTTGGGGTTACGCTATTTCAGCTATTGTCTGGCACAAAGCCATTTGATGGCGGAGGCGCATCGTCTATTTCTTTTTCTATCGTTAACAATCCGACGCCGGAGTTAAAGGCAATTATGCCAAGTATACCGCAGGCACTTAGTAATTTAATATTTAAAGCTATGCAGAAGGATAAAAGTCACCGATTTTCGACGGCAGCTGAAATGAAAAAAGCGCTTGAAGATTGCTAATCTGCAAGCGCTTAAAAACTAATATCTTCGAGGTTTATTGTATTAGATCGCGCGCGTACTTTTTAACGCGCTCGAACCAAGATAGCTGTACTTGATCAGGGGATAGGTTAAGATCAAAAAAACCCTCGGGAATATCGCCGATGCTAGCTTCGGCGCCGATTGATTCTACTTGCACAAATTTCCCTTTTGGTACTTCGATTTCGCCAGCACTGGTATTAACAACAATGGCGCCTTCTTTAACGGCTGCAGTGGCACCGAGTAAATCACCGCAGTGCTCGCCTTCGCAGTAACGAACAGTATACTCGGTCCCCCGAACACCCATTGTAACTGCTGGCGTATTTAACTGATAAGTATCCTCAGAATCTTTACCAATTTTTCCTGTTTTTACGCTGATTACACCAATTAATAAATTTAGTTTTGCTACGAAATTTTCTGTAATGCTCGGCTGGTATTGAAAATCTTCGATGATAAACTCGCTGCTTGGGCCAACTATGTAATGGGAGTTATCATTGAGTTCTATTTCGGCACTACCATTTTTATCTGTCCGCAATGTGTCGAGTGTTATCAAATTGATCTCATCCGAAATCACCTCGCTTGCATTGTCTCTAATTAATTCTGCTTGTGATTTTCCTAGCCTCGCCGTTCCTACGTAGTTAAGTGCGGGCTCCGCAATTGCGGTTGGCTCTGGAATGACTACTGGTTCTGGCTCAGGTTCCGGCTCAGGCTCGGGCGCAATATAGGGCGTAGGAATAATAATTCTTTCCCCTGGGAATATTAAATCTAATGATTTATTGCTAAAGCGGTCACTATTGAGCGTTTTTATTTTATTAAGTAAAGGGTGAAGGTCTGCGTATTCCCCCTCAAAACCTTCTTGTTTTAAAAGTTTAATTAGTGTATCGCCAGAGTTTACAGTTTTTATTGCATCTGCATTAAGTGTAGAGGAAAGTAAAATGAATACAGATGTTATTAAAATATGATTTTTCATAAAGCTAAAGCCAAAAGGTTAAGGAATGCTGCTTCTGTTGTTGCCTGACATTCCTATTGTTGGTGAACTACGAATACATCATACTAATTCTATTTGTCGTCAAAGAGGCGCGTTGTCGAGAAAATTTTACAAGAATTTACATCTACTGAGGCCGTACATTTCGGTTGATTAGGCTACGGCACTCCTGCTTAGAATCTCAATAGCCGGTGCATTAACGAGAAACCATGCAGATAATAGGGAGCATATGGTTGATAAACATCGGCTCATCTCGTGCTGTAGTAACCACAATTTCTACGGTGAGGAGGTGCTCGCTAGGTGAATGATGGCTGGCTTCACTGCTGTTCACCAATATTCAGATCTATGTTATCCAGGGGTTTATAGGGCTCGCCAAGCTGAAGGCGGGGCTTTGGGTTAGTAGTCGCTATTTGTGACTTTAGAGGATCTGTGATCTAGTATTAGGCTCGAGTAATAAGGGGGCTAGTTTAGCGATTGTGTAACTGATGCCACCTTTGCGTTAAATTTTAAGGTGATAAATAGGGCGAATAGCATGAAAGTCTATTACAAAGTATTCGAGTACAACGCTGAGCAGGTCGTTGATGGCGATGTGTTAGACGCCGCTTTAATCGATGGCAAAGCCCTGTTGGGCTTTAGTGATGTAGTATTTCTGGGGCTTGATAAGGATCAGCTATGTCGTGAGGGTTCCAAAATATGGAAGTTGAAGCATGATGAAATCGCGAAGCTGATAACCCCGTTACCCAAAACGGTGAATGCTGATAGTGGCTTGGCAATAACATTTCATACTGAGCAAACGTACTGTAATGTCGATACCCAACCGGCTGGCGATCACTATGTGTTTATACCGGTGCTGTGCGAGCGATTATTGAAATTAGCAGAAGAGTCGCAACGTTGCGAGGCTGTTATTGGCGTGGTGGAAGAAGGTTGTCCGCGCAATTGGCAGGGGGTTTTATCATATTTAAAGCAGCATCAATCGCAACCGCTGTGAGGCTTTGGCGTTGGTTTATTCCAGCCTCTGCCGGCGTACGTTTGGCTTATTTGTGTGGCATATCGGGGCACAAGGTCTTTAACGTGAAGCCTTGGCGGAGATACGTCTTAATTGCAGCAGACTTTGTCAGCCAGCAGGGCTGTTGGTAGGCTCGTCTATAGAGAAGCCCAGTTCACGGCCCTGCCGATGGATAGGCAACAGCATTATCTTGGTGTGATAAGTGTGTTGCTTGTATTCTTAAAACTTATTGGAATCGCGGACTAAATTGCGCGCATCTTCAACGATTCTTACTGCGGCGGCGCTAGGCTTTTTGGGTCTTGACTGAAAATAGTCTCTTAGAGCTTGGCTATTTGGTACTGTCGTCTTACCGGTCCATTTTCCTTGTATATTTTTAAAGTTAGAAAGTTTCGTCCCTGTAAGTGTGCACTCGTTCTTTGAGTAACCCCTTGTTCCAGAGGCGGGTTGCCAAATAGGAAGGTTCAATATGTCGGCGTTATTGACAATTTTAACATCACCGCTGCTGCCAATGGCATCAATAACAACAATGGAGATATCGGTGACTGCTGGTTTTTGGCCTTTTTCTAACGCTTCACTCATGCCATATAAAATTCTGGGAAGTTCAGCATAAGTTAATATCGAGGTATTCCGAAACCCCCATAAAACGGCAGCAGTCATGTGCCCTCTCGCTTTATTGCCGAGGTTTTCTGATACACCAGCGAAGTAGTGCTGAAGGTTTTTACCTTGGGGTGAATTGTCCCAAACAAATTGACCATCCACTAAGCGTACATCGGTAGTCGCTTCAAGCTGGCCAAACATACCAGGGGTTGCTTTGTTCCACTTTTCTATATAGTGAACGAGTTTTCGAGCATCTATGCCATTCCAGAAAACGCTACCGTTATCTGGTGTGTCCACATTGGTACTCGCAATCAATTTATTAACAAGTGCCTTAGCGCGTGATTCAGCGTTTTGGCCATTAATGGCAAGCGCAGAGGGATTAAGATGGACTTGTTTGGCCTTTATGCCTTTGTCTCCGCCAGAATAGACTTGCCGAGTGGCTACGCGGCTTAAGCCATCCATAAGCTCGTCGCGTTTTACTGCGGCTTGCCCCCAGTCCTTGCTTTTAACTTTGCTAAGGAGCTCTGATTTGAAATCATTACTTGAAAAATTCATCAGATCCTTCGCAAGGATCTGATCCGGTGACTTCATTATGCTAGCACTTATTCGGCGTACCCAGTCCCTGTCTGATTCATAAAGGTATTGTGCAAATTTATTTTGCAGAGCCAAATAAACCGGCCATGGAATTAAGCCTGTATAGTTTGCGGGTTGATTGTATTTGTTTGGATTAGCGCTGAGTGGATGAGGCATGTACTGTTCCTTTGTGTTTAGCGTGTACTTCTGATTGCAATCTATTTATCGTCTGTCTGAGAGCAGATTAACAATGGCTGTAAGCTCGTCAAATATTCAACCCTGAATGAGCTCCATTTAAGTAGTGAGTGAGACCATTTTTCTTTGGGCGGTATTGTGCTGTCTTGTTTATTTTTAATGAAAGCGGCTTGCCGTACTTGAGGCAGGAATAAAGCATTTTCGTCAGATAGCTTGGGTAAGGCAATAAACATGCCCTCGATCACTATTGTGATCGGCTTTTAAGTTGAGGTTCCTTTGGGTATATTTTGAGACCTAACGCATTGTAAATTAGTCAATGTTCTAACTATTTAATGTTTGAATGCAATTTTTCCCTTGCTGTACTACTGTTTGTGTTGTTGGGTTCTATAAGAATTGTTGATTTCAGCTAAAAACAGTGTCGAGTAATTTAACAAGCTGTAGGGTTGGGGTGTCAGTGTATAAGCGATTTTATCTTTTTCTCGTTTCTATGACCTCACTGAGTAAGCTAGGCGTGTCTTTATTGTTGAGATAATTTTTATTCTGTTGCGTTTACGTCAGGGGAGTGGCGCTTGGAGTATTAAATGCTTAATGCGCATTAGTCTGCATGGTAGATTTCTCTGCTGCAAGGGTTCTTTTATTTTAAATTTATACTACTAAAGTTGGGATAACTTTAAACAATCAATATGATTATTGTTTAAAACGAGACGGTGTGCGCCATCATTTTTAATCATCGTTTTAAGTTTTTCTTTACTGAAAGATACTGCGCATTCGCTAGTTTCTGCCTGTAGTTGCTGAAAGCTTTCAACTAGCTTTCCATTTCTAGCAGAAAAGCGCCAACCGTCTTCTGCTCCTGGGGATAGCACTAAGGGCGATAGTTTAGTTTCTCCATTCTGAAATTGAGCGCTAATGCTGAGTTGTATATCGGTGTTATTTTTAACAAAGAGATGGTCGAACTTTGGTTCACCGCAACTTGCTAAAGCAATTGCAATAAGGCTTATGAAATAAACTTTAATGATCATTGTTTAATTATCTATTGCAAATCGCCACTTTATCGATCTTTTTCCGCGTTAGTTTGAGTTCGGCGGTTAAAGTTGGTATCAGATCTTCGGCAATATGATGGTCGAGGTATGACTGTGCATTTTTGAAAGTCACATAGCGATAATCCAAATGCTGTATTGGCGCGATGGGAAAGTCTTTTTTAACGTCTTTGGTCAACGAATCTGGATGCACGATGACTTTTATATCGTACAGGGTACCTGCATTGGGGCTGCCGTGATCCTGCCATTGCCACCATTGCATACCAATCAGAGAGTGGGTCATGGCTTGCGGACCGAAATCCTCGTAGTCAAGTATGACATATTTCTCGCAGGTCTTTGTTGATGCGCAGCTGGAGGCTATGGTGGCTACGGCTAAGCAAAGTAAAAGTCTCATTACATTATCCACATTTGAGTTGACTTGCGATTTCAATTTTTGGGGCCGCATCTGCTGGGATAGCAATGGCTCCGCTCAGCCAAATAAATTTCTTTAATGATGTTTTTCGTATAATCCTTTTCCTATAGAATCCCAATGAACCTCATAGACGTTTCCTCTGGAGAAGAACTATGTGTGTAACCCTCCTTTTGCAATGCCAAAGCCAAAATCTATGTTGGCTAGGCTTGTGATATCTAGCGTGTTCAACTTTGTTTCGCTTAAATGAGGATTAACTTTTTTGAAATTCGGGTTTGTTTTTGGGGTGATGCGATAATCGGTGACGGTATAGCTAAGAGGAATGTTGTAATAACTGCATTTTTTGTTTGCTATGACATTGCTATAGGCATGCTCTTGATTTCCGTCCTCAGGATGCTTTGAATCAGGGTTGACGTATACCGCCTTCCATTGATGGTTCGTCACCAAGTACTTAGCTATCTCAGTTCCTTTTTTCCGTAATTCCAGATTGCCTTAGCTGCTTGGCTGTTACCTGATTTCTCAAAGGCGTAGCCCACACTCGCAGTGAGTACGTAATACAATCGGTCGATTGCAGGTCTTTATACGCCTCTGGTTTTTGAAGTTTGAGCTGACTCCCGACCTCATGATCGTGATTGCTGTACAGGTCCAGTAGTTTCTCTTTTGCAAATGTAGTGTAGGTGCTCATCGTTAAATCCTTTATCAATGTAAGTTTTCTGGAATTCTACAGGTTTGCTCGGGTAGCTGTGTGGATATTGGCGCCAGAGTTGCCTTACTTGAATAGATAAGGGTACAGAAAAGAAAGCTGGGCACAAGAAGCCTTTATCGATTGAGTCAAAGAGCATATTGTTTTGAATGTTGATCTCTTTATAATCGAATGGTATTTTTTGGATTACTGCATGTGCTCTTTTTTGTGGCGGCGCCCGTCGCGCACACCCGTCGATAACATACTAGACGGTAGCTAAAGCGGGGCCCAAAACGATATTTGGCTGCAAACGAGGGAAACGTAATTGAGAAGCCCGCCAAGCTAATAGCAAAGGAGACTTTAAATGATTGAGCATAAAACGACTGACAACCCAGACTATGACGTATTGGATGGTTTTGTGCTATATGACGATACAATGCTTTTCAAGGTACAGCCAAACCAAACACTCTTCTTCCTACAAGTCTTGTTTTGGGGGTTTTTCGGTTTTCTGTTGCCGGTTGTTACGGTGGGCCTTGTCGAAATAACAGATACTTACCTTTTTATATTTTTTATTTTACTAGAAATGTCAATAATTTATGCTGGGTATAAATGGTTTCCCAAAAAAATACGCGACACTTATGAAGGTATTGGTATTGACTATTACACAGAGTGTATATTGCATGGACATTTCGACTTAGATAGCCACAAATTTACACCTAAGCAATCATATTCACTGGATCAAATATCCCCTTATTTAAAGAATCGTGTAGGTCCGAAAGGTGTGCGAACGTATCAATCACTAATTCTGACCTGCAAAAATAGAGAGAGTAGCGTAGAATTCGACCTCTTTAGTGGATGTTACGATCGCAATTCTCGCGAGATCTTAACCAATCGATGGCATACTATTTATAGTTTCATGGTAGGTGATTTATTGGACGTTTTAGTTTAATCATATCGGCTAAGGAGGGTTGGCGAATAAAGAAAACTGGACGGGCACTATAAACATACTCAATCCGTGATCTACTCTTTGTTCTTCGTGTAGATATGGCGTAGCCAATTTGTTATAGCAGACTAAAAAAGTGTGAAGTTAAGGCCCGCGCTGATTATGGTTAGCCGCACTTGTGGGATACTTCACGCCATTGGTCGGCGAAACCCTGATTTTTAATATAGCTGGAAAAAATATGCATTGCTTTCTCAAGCCAAGATTGCAGATCGCTGTACCCATCAATAGCAAAGTTATTTTCTTCATCGTCAACCGCTTCATCGACCATTGCCCAAAAGAAAAACGCTAGATCTTCAGCGTCGTCCTTTGATGAAATGTTTACTTCGCCAGTAATCAACTTCGCAGCTAATTCATTATTGAGTCGATTGGCGTAGTGCTGGGTAATGGCTTTTGCCGGTTGGTCAAATTCGTTGAAATTCATCAAGGTCGATCTGCCTCCCGATCTTTTCTGAGTGTAACGGCAGGGCCGATTAATTAGGCAAGATAGCAATCACTTTTCCAATTATATCGCCTTCGTTGACGTAACCCCATGCTCTGCTATCTCGAGAGTTGTCACGATTGTCACCGAGGAAAAAGTAGTGATTATCGGGTACTTTATATTGACCTACCATAGCGGAATTTCGCTTGACCATAAATTGAATATTGTACGGCTCTTCAAGCCCTTCTCTAGCATGCAATATGTCGCCATCAGGCTCCTCGCTTAGCTGGGTGATCAGTTCACCGTTGATAATGACTCCGCGCCGTGTGACCTCGATAGTATCGCCAGAGAGTCCAATCAACCTTTTGACGTGTGGAAGATTACTGTTCGGCGGCAAAAACACATAGGATTCGCCTCTCTCCATAAGGTTGTTATTAATGCTTTCGCTGTCGAAAAGTTGAATGCCAAATGTTCCGTAGGTACCGTATCCAAGTTTGCGAATAATGACAAAATCCCCTTTGTTTATCGACGGCGCCATCGATTCTGCGGGAATACTAAATGGCTCGATCAGAAATGACCGGGTTATGAAAATAGTAGCGAAAAAAGCAGTGATTAACGCGGGTGTTGCCCACCAATGTGAGTACCACTTTCGAGGGGACTTAATGCCATCCTTTTTCACGATGAGAAAACCATGAAGCGGGCAGGCTATGATAAGCACTGAAGTGCTCCATATGCCGTATCTCCAATCAATAACTCCTAGTAATATCGTTATTGCGCTGTATAGCCAAAACAATCGTGGTTTATTGAGATATAAAAATATAAACGCTTGTATGAATGGACCAAAAATAATAACAGGCCAAACTTTAGGTTTCCAATTTTGACTCATAATGTAACTCAGTTAATTATTGGTTCAATAACTCGATTAATCCGTATGAGTCACTTAGCTTTGGGTTTGAATTCCCTAACCACTTTTACATCATCTCTCATCGGCCATACCTCTGTCATGCCTTCGGAATATAGCGCTATATGACTCTTGCTGGCAGTGATCAAGAGTCCTTTGCTCAATACTTTTTGTTCTCCTGCTATTTCAACGAGCGATACACAATTCGAATTTTCTCTGCTATCGGTAGTAATGCAATGTTCTTTTTCGTATTTTTCTACACTAGTAGAAGCGATTTCTGTTCCGTATTGATAAGGGAGTATACAAACAAATAATGCCCCGATAATAATTGCAATTGGCCAGAAAATATACGAGCAGAGTTCGTAAACAGCTGTCGCGATTAGGCCCCAGCGATATGCTGTTAGCCCGAAATACTCTGGCCCTTGATTTTCTTTACTCAAAGTACCATCGATAAGAATATTGCTTAAGCCAAGCTTTCGTCGTTTTACAATGATTGCTAGGCCGTAGAGCATGCATGCAATGACAATGGCTACCCAAATGAATGCGTAATGCATATGGCTAAATAGGAAGAGCAGAAACCTAAGCCCAACGACCCACGTCTCCGTAACTGCCTCACTAAAACCTCGGTTAAGCAGGCTACTATCAAGGCCAAAGGTATTTATATAACCAAGATAAAACGAATACCCCGCCGTCAACAAGCAGGGCGCAAGAAAGGTCAATACCAACGCCGCCAACTGAAGTTTTTCGGCTATCGATTTAATTTCGTTATTTTTGTTGTTGTCGGGGGTTGTCATTATATTTAAAATCTACGTAAATGTTTCAGCTGCTTAGTTAGGGTTGTGATTTCGTGGTTAAACGATGTATTCACGACGGGACCCTTGTTTTTCTTGGTCCGATGCCTGGCTCTTGCAGTCGCAGTATTTTGAGCAACACTACGCGCCGCACCAACAACCAACACTCCAGCGCCAATAAATAACCCCAAGTTATTAGCCTTGGATTATTAGCGCCTTTCATTACACCTCCGAAACATTAACACTATATTGACCAACCCATCAGATAATCAATGTCTCTGATCCCATTGACCCTGTCATTTTTGACGAGGAGGTAATCGAATTTGGGTTCGCTGCAAGCTACTAAAGCCATCGCAAGAAGATTTATAGAATAAGCTTTAATATTCATTTAAAGGTCCATATCAATGATGTCAAAGTGTTTAGGGGGGCGTTGCCCGATTGCCGTTTTTTTAAAGCAATAATGCAGATCGATTATGGCCGGTATTATTGCTTCTTGAATATTGGATGCTCCGAGTTTTCAGAGGGGGCGCAAGGGGGAATAATAGTAGGATCTATCTTGAAGGCAATGAGCGTTAATGTGATGGATAAAATAATAAGAGCTGGTACCTTTGTGTCACTGAATACGTTGTCGTGAATCCTGCTTAGCAAGCCTTCTTTCCTTTCAATTATTTGCCCGTTTCTTTTGCTGTATATTTTAGCAGTTAAGATCAGAAATGCTATGGCTAGTGCTATGATTATCCATTGGAGTGTGGTTTTGTGATTGTACTTTTTATTTTCTTGTTGTTTTATTGGATCCTTTTTCTTTTTGATATTTTCTTCTTGTTGTTTTAATTTTTCTTGTTCTATTATTTTTTCTTTTAATGATTCAATCTCTAACGTTAGTTGCTTTTCCTTTGCTGTTGCATAGTATTTAATTGGTTCAAAGCCTTTGGCTGGATTTATTTTTATGGGGTTCTCATTTAATGCGTCTGGGTTGCCTCCAAAATTAATAGGTAGCTGATCTTTATTTTTTGGATTTATTTCACCATTCAATAAGTCAATATCTGATTTGAATGATAGGCTATGTTTTGTGAAGTTTCCGTAAATATTTATTCTGGATGAAAGCTCTTTCGAGATTATTGTTGGAGTGTAGTGTATTAATAGTATTATTTTCTCGAGAGCTTTTGGCTTGAAATCCAATCTCATTTTCTCTAAAGAATCCATGTCGTCTATGTTAAGTGCTGTGAATATGATTTTGTCGACACTTTTGTCTTTTAATGAGGCCTCTAGAGCTTTGTTGAGCTTGCCTCTTGAGTGAAGTCTGGGGGTGCAGTTTTTTGTATGTTTTTCCGATTTGCAAATCGGAAAAAATTGAGACGATTTAAATTTGTGGGCAAAGGCAATTTTGTAGTTATCTATGTAGTCTTCTTCGATGTAAAAGTGTATGTTTGTGTCTGAGTTTAAGTCTGATATGTTTGCGGTGTCTTTTGATATTTCATGAAGTTTTATGGTCGCGTTATCGATAGTGATCTTAACGAGGTCTTTGATGTCTTTGTGTTTTGTTCTCTTTAGGAATTCAGGTTTTGTAAGATCATCTATATTTTGTAGCTTTTGTTTTATCCATGCTCCTCTAATACCCAAAAGCATTTCTGATGTACTACCTCCAAGCTTCTTGTTATGCGTGGCTTTATAGTAAATTATCTTTTTTAGTGAGGATCTAAAGCGTTTTTCAAGTCTTTCATTGTTTTGTATTCTTAATGTTAGTTCGCTGACTAGTGTTTTTAGGTCGTTGTAGTGGAATGCTTCGTTTATTCCGCGTTTAGGGGTGTTCGGGAGTTCCACGTGAGAAAATATTAGCATGTCGTGACCAGATTCAAGAGCTTCAATGGCAATATCTGTATGGCTTTTGTTGTATTTTTTTCGGTACTGAATGATGGATCCCATATCAGTTAGATCATCCGATAGGATTAGCTTTTCAGAAAAGTTTAGTCCTGGTATGTCTATGCTTTTTATTAATACGGGGTTGTTTTTTTGAAGTAGGTTTGTGACGAATAATTTGCTAAATGTTATTGGTTGTTGCTTGTCTGCCTCTAGGAAGTCGAGGTATACGTGTGAAGTCATTATTCCATCTAGATACTTAGAGAAGTTTTTATAAGGGAGTAATTCTTGCTTTAGTCGTGAGGCGCCTCCGTAATACGTAGGGAATTTTTTTGTCGAATGCATACTTCCGATCACAGATCCTAGGCCTGGGAAATGTTTCGCAATAGACAAGACTCCAGCTTCTCTTATACCTGTAACAAAGTGTGATGCAGAATTGTAGACTCTGTCAGGAGAGCCGCCAAAAGACCTATTTTTGATAGTTTTATCAGCATCGCCTTGGGTGGAGCGATCAATGTCTAGCACTGGGCCTAGCAGCATGTTAATGCCAAGTGTCGAAAGTTGAAATCCTACCGCTTTTCCGTTTAACCTGATTAGCTTTGCGTTGGCCGTTGATGCTAGTGTCAAGGCTGGGGGGGGCTGAATAACGGCCCCTGGAAATGAGGTGAAAGAAGGGCCCTCGAAATCTGCGGCTAAAAATATAGGCAGCTTTAGCTTGGATTTGTCTGATAGTGATTGAAGGTGGTTGTGGAAGCCGATTATAGAGTTTATTGACTCAAGATGAAGCTCAGAATCGTTTTGTTTTTCATAATTATATGAATTCAACATCACCCCCCCTACTCCTAGGGTCGCAATTTGTTCTTCTAATCTAGGGTTTCCTGGGTAATTTTTCGTGTCTCCAGCTGCGCCGATAATTAGTAATTGGCCGATAGCATCTTCTATCGCTACGTTTTCAGAAAATTGATTTATTATTTTAATTTCCTGCTCATTGAGTTCGCTCGGTGCTGCATTGGCGACCAATATAGTGCTTTTAATGATGGGCATGAGAAGAAATATTGAAGCAATTATCGTTGAACTCATTTTCATTGTTAAAAACTCCTAATTTGGCTGTGGTTTCTTGTGAGATGCCATTTTTTGTGAGCGTGCTAAACGCTAGTGGTATATTGAGGTTTTTTATTTTGAGTCTTCGAGTAGAGGTAAAAGTGCAAGTTGGAGTGCGCGCTCCTATGAATTGCACGACCTGATTTTTAGTCCGTTTTGTAGCTTGTTGCAAACGCCATTAAAACTTCCACCGTATATCTGCGCATAAATTTTGAGTAGCCAACGAATAAGGTGAATGCTAATAGGCCGGTAAATGTTGTAAAGTACAGAAGGTTTATATTTGTTATGTCTGAAATAAAAGTTGCTGCTGATAGCCAGAAAAAGAGTAAAGCTATTAGCGTAAGATTTCTTAATAGTCCGTATAGTGTCACGTAGTTCTGGAACTTCTGAATGTGATGATTCGTATTCTCTAGCGTGTAGTGATATATGTAGGCGAAGTAGTTTTGATTGTCTGGATTATATTCTATCTCTTGGTCAGGTTTTCCATGCGTCTTTATGACGTGCTCGATTTTTTTTATTATAATGTTTTGAAGTAGGCCATCTAATTCTTTAGCGTAAAGAAATTTCATTCTCAAGTGGTCGCCGAGTATTTTGTCTAGAATGGATATTGGGAATAATATTACTATAAATATGAGTCCTCTTATTTTTTTGAAGTTGTTATTATCAAATGAATTAAAATAACCTTTTATTTCCTGTCCTAGTAAATATTTTGACGCATGTCCGTGTCGCTTGATTAGGTATAGTTCAATCACCCATGAGGACACTAGGCTCAATATGTGGCCCATAACATAACTTGCCAAAACAAAGGGAAGGTACTGTTTTGCACTGTCGGGAGTTGTGTAGTTAAGTATGGCCGTAATGTTTTGGTTGTCCTTAAATATATGGCTCATATAATAACTTGAGCATTGGATGAATATTATTCCAGGTGTTAGATACCCTAAAAAATCATATACTGAAAAAGGGTTTTGCTTGATTTCCATTGGATGTTCCTTGCTTGTTTTATTAGAAGAATGCCTTTGTGTTTTTTTGTCTGGCCTAAGCAGTGGCCGCTACAATCTCCTATAGATCGCGTATGTTTATTAGGGAATGATCATTGTTGGTTAGTGCGGTGATTTTTGGTGTTTTCGATACCGAACATGATTTGGGTGTGGAACATTTTTCTAGTGTCTTTCGGATTTAATTGATGGGTGGTCTTTGGTTTTCTATTTGTCAATACTTTTTAGTGTTTTTTCGATGTTTTCCGATTGCTCTTCGAGAACATCTGAAGATCGCTTTTCTAAAATTTTTGTTATGCGTGACATTCCAGGTATTTTTTCTAATTTTGATATTGAAATATTTAATTTTGAGCTTGTTTCGAGTGCATCGATTAACGGGTGGTCTGATGTGTCGTAGTTTGATATCAATTTTCCGGGGTTTTCTGCACTGACATCTAATAGGTTGTAGAGAAGTTTTATTCTCAATTCCGTAGAGATACTGTCTTTTTCAATTGATTCGATTTGACTGGAAAGCCCTTCGAAAGTTTTGCTTAAAACTTCTTTGTGTGTGTATTCTTCTACAAGTCGTTTTGATAGGTTTGACTTTTTATTTGACGAGTATGCCAGCCAAACTAAAGGGATATATAGTGGTATTATGGCTGCCATCAGTCGAGGTGATTCGTAAATTATTGTCTCCAGATCTTTTCCTGTAGTCAATAAATATGCGTTGACGATAAATGGAATTAGGGAAACTGTTACGAGTCCGACAATTGACCAATTAAATATTTTATTTAGAGCTTCTCCTGAATCTATTTCGGATTTTCGTTTTTCACTAAATGCATGACTTAAACCTGCTGTCATTGCATCTGGAAGTAGGTCTTTTATTTTCTGCGATGTTGCAGAGTGCTCTGAATTCCATTTGCTAATTTTTGTCGTGACTATTTTTGACTGCTCGTCAATAAAAGAATTTTGTTTCTTTTGTGATTCGTTAATTAAAGTGTTTATAGTCGACTGTGTCGATTCAATTTCGTTTTTCAGTTCATCATAAGCCACCTGTAGCTCGCCTTGAAGGCCGGGCACAAATTTTTCTAGTCCCGTTTCGCTGTCATTTTCGTTATATCCGAATATTTCTAAGTGGGCCTCTTCAACTTCTTCCTTCTTTTTTGATATGGCCTTATGTAGTAGTCCTATCTTTGTAGATGTCTCTGTCCCTGATGCGGAGAGTTCTTTTAGTTTCTCAACTAATCCGACGTATTCATCAAGGTTTGATAACAGTGAATTCATATCTTCCGATTTGTTTTCAAACAGTCTTATTTTTTCTAATACTTCTTTTGATGCTGAGGCCGCGGCCGTTACGTCTTCTTTTTTTCTAAGTGAATCTTCGTGTGCTTCTTTTGTTGCTAGGCTTATTTTTTTAATTTGACCTAGTGCTAACTCAGCTGCTTCTTTAGCGTCAAGCGCTCTGTTCCTGTATTCAGATGTTTTTTTTGCTGCCTGTCTTGCTTCAGCTTCTAGTTCAGGGGGGCGTTTTGAAATTTCATCACTTAAAGTTTTCAAGTCGCTTTTTATAATTTCGACTTCTTTCCAGAGTTTGACCCGCTCTTCGTCTAGGTATTCTTTTGAGATCATTATTTTTATCCTCAATCTTGGCGGGTTTTTGGTATTGGTTATGTTTTCGAAACTCTAAGTTTAATTTAATAAGCCCCACCCTAATTTTCAGGGCCGTCGGAGGCAGGACGCCGACGCAGAGCGTACAGGGATGTATTCAAAGCGTGCCCAGAAAGTTAGGGTGGGGCGGCCGTGCGAAGGGCGATCTAATCTCAACCAGCCCATGATCCACTCCACAAAAAAACATCCCAAGTTAAATATCCAGCTGAAAAAAAGGCCCGATACCTTTCGATATCGAGCCCCTTCGTCAGATCCTACTGACAAGCCTCACAATCAGGATCATCCAGCGAACATGCCTGTGGCACTGCGGCGGGGCCGCTGGCCATTACGTTGGTCTCATCACCGGAGGCCACCTTGTTGTGGCTGCCGCGCTCTACCGTGGACTTCTCGGTGCTAGAAGCGGCCAAGGCGCGCAAATAGTAAGTGGTTTTAAGGCCGCTGTACCATGCCATGCGGTAGGTAACGTCTAGTTTTTTACCGCTGGCGCCAGCGATGTACAAGTTTAAGCTTTGCGCTTGATCGATCCACTTTTGGCGACGGCTTGCGGCATCTACCAACCAGCGTGGCTCTACCTCAAAGGCTGTGGCGTACATTACTTTTAAATCTTCCGGTACACGGTCGATTTTTTGTAACGAACCTTCGTAGTACTTAAGATCGTTAATCATCACGTTATCCCACAAGCCGCGCTCTTTTAAGTCGCGCACAAGGTAAGGGTTAACCACGGTGAACTCGCCAGAAAGGTTCGATTTAACATACAAGTTTTGGTACGTAGGCTCGATAGACTGGCTAACACCGGTAATGTTCGCAATGGTTGCCGTAGGAGCAATAGCCATTACGTTAGAGTTACGCATGCCTTGGGTTTTTACTTTTTCGCGCAGAGTGTCCCAATCGAGCGTGGTGTCGTGGTTCATTTCGATGAACTGCTCGCCACGGTTTTCCTCAAGGATTTTGATGGAATCGATAGGCAGAATGCCCTTGCTCCACAAAGAACCATCGTAGGTGCCATAGCTGCCGCGCTCGGCGGCTAGCTCGCTAGAAGCCTCGATGGCGTGGTAGCTGATAAGCTCCATAGACTCGTCGGCGAACTGCACGGCCTCTTTACTGCTGTAGGCAATGTGCTGCTTATACAGGGCATCTTGGAAGCCCATAATGCCCATGCCTACAGGGCGGTGGCGCATGTTACTGGTGCGGGCAGCCGGTACACTGTAGTAGTTAATGTCGATAACGTTATCGAGCATGCGCACAGCGGTTTTAATGGTAGCGGCCACTTTAGCTTTGTTTAGCTTGCCATCTTCCACGTGCTGCGCCAAGTTAACCGAGCCCAAGTTACACACGGCAATTTCTTCGTCGGCTTTGGTATTAAGGGTAATTTCGGTACACAAGTTAGACGAGTGAATAACGCCGGCGTGTTGCTGCGGGCTACGCAAGTTACAGGCGTCTTTAAAGGTGATCCACGGGTGGCCTGTTTCAAACAGCATGCCCAACATTTTGCGCCACAAGTCGAGTGCACGCACGGTTTTGAACAAACGGATTTTACCTTCGGCCGCCATTTGCTCGTACTCTTCGTAGCGCTCTTCGAAGGCTTTGCCGAATAAATCGTGTAGGTCGGGTGCGTCGTGTGGCGAGAACAGCGTCCATTCTTTATCTTCGAACATGCGCTTCATGAACAAATCGGGTACCCAGTTAGCGGTGTTCATATCGTGGGTACGGCGGCGGTCGTCGCCGGTGTTTTTACGCAGCTCTAGGAATTCTTCAATATCCAAGTGCCAAGTTTCTAAGTAAGCACACACAGCGCCTTTGCGCTTGCCGCCTTGGTTAACCGCAACAGCGGTATCGTTAGCCACTTTAAGGAAAGGCACAACACCTTGTGATTTACCGTTGGTGCCTTTGATGTAAGCGCCTAGCGAGCGTACTGGCGTCCAGTCGTTACCTAAGCCGCCGGCAAACTTACTGAGCATGGCATTATCTTGAATAGCGCCGTAAATGCCGTGTAGGTCGTCGGGCACGGTGGTGAGGTAACAAGAGGATAACTGCGGGCGCAAGGTGCCAGCGTTAAACAAGGTAGGTGTAGAGCACATGTAGTCGAACGAGCTAAGCAAGCGGTAAAACTCGATGGCGCGCTCGTTCTTTTCTTCTTCGCGCTCGGCAAGGCCCATGGCTACACGCATAAAGAAAATTTGCGGCAATTCAATGCGCACGCCGTCGCTGTGAATAAAGTAGCGGTCGTACAGGGTTTGCAAACCTAAGTAGGTAAATTGCAAATCGCGCTCGGCAATAATGGCTTTGCCCAGTAAGTCGAGGTCAAATTCTTTAAGCGCGGGTGATAATAGCTCTAGCTCTACGCCTTTTTCGATGTAAGCCGGTAGGGCTTCGCAGTAAAACTTACCCATTTCGCTTTGGGTGGCTTTATCGGCCACGCCTAAAAAGCGCAGGGCTTCGCAGCGTAATTTGTCGAGCAATAAGCGCGAGGTAGCGTAAGTGTATTCTGGCTCGCGCTCTACCAGTGTGCGTGAAGAAATTACCAATGCGGTGTTTACGTCGTCTTCGGTTACGCCGTCGTAAAGGTTGCGCATGGCTTCGGTAAGAATGGCGCTAGGCTCAGTGTGGCTAAGGCCGGCGCAGGCTTCGGTGACCAAGGTGTTTAAGCGAATCACATCCAATGGTAATAAAGAGCCATCGGCTTGCTTAACGTTAACATCGGGGTATTTGAATTCGGTGCGGCTTAAATTCTTTTGCGCTTCGCGCAGTTTGGCGCGCTCGGTACGGTAAATAACGTAATCGCGGGCCACTTTGTGCTCGCCGGCGCGCATTAGGATTAGTTCTACTTGGTCTTGAATTTCTTCGATGTGGATAGTGCCACCCGATGGCATACGACGGCGGAAGGTAGAGCTAATTTGATTGGTGAGCTTTTCTACCGTTTCGTGAATACGGCTAGAAGCAGCGGCAACACCGCCTTCAACGGCCAAAAAGGCTTTAGTCATCGCGATGCTGATTTGGTCGTCGTTGTAAGGTACGACAGTGCCGTTGCGCTTAATAACACGCAATTGCCCAGGTGCATTGGCAGCCATATTAGAGGGTGCTGTAGCTGGCGTTGTTGGAGCGCCTTTTTGGGGGGCGGCCGGTGTTGAATCTGCATCTGTTTGCATGGGTATCTCCTAAGGTGCGCTGTACTTGTGCTTGTATTGTGGCGGCTAATTATTCGAGTGTGCGTCGGTCTAACGTGACCTAAAAAAATGTCATTTTGTAGTGCCGAACGACAGTGCTTTACCGGCGCACTAAAAAATGTACGAGATGTGTACAAAATAGCGCGCCAAAACTGAGCAAAACACCATATGTTGGGGGTCGTGCTGTATCGGGCTACAAGATAATGCGGTTTGGGCAAAGTTGCAACTGGAGGAAGCAGGGGGAAAATTGTGTGTAAATTGTGGGTATTTCTGTGGACAACTGGCGCCAAGGGCCGCCGTTATTGACGCGGCGCAAAGTGGTGTGGCGCATATGTTCGCAAAGACAATTATATTTTATGGCGCCAGCTTTTTATGCCGAAATAAACCTTTACTGATTAAGCTGTTGCTGAAGCGCTTTTGTGGACAAAGCACGCACGCCAGAAAGCATTAATGTAATGTCGTTAATTAAGCCCCAAGCATCTTGTTTACTGGCGCCCTTAATGGCGCGGTCGGCCAGCGCGCACTGGCGTAATAGCAGGCGCAGTTGGCCCGCTTTTAAGCGGCCCAAGGCTTGGCGTACTAAGGGTATGCGTTTGTCGAAAATACCGTGTTGTTTAGCCACGCTTTCAATGCTGCCACCGCTTTGCTTGGTAAACAGTAGTGCATTGAGGGCGCGAATTTCGCGCGATAGCGCCCATAAAATAATGGTGGCTTCGGTGCCTTCTTCGCGCAGGCCTTGCAGTGTACGTGTGGCGGCGCGTGCATCGCCACCGGTGGCGCGGTCTACTAGGGTGAAGATATCGTAACGGGCGCTGTCGACGACGGCATTGGCCATAGTGCGGCCGTCAATCACGCCATCGTCGCTAACGAGCTTAAGTTTTTGAATTTCTTGTACGCAAGCCAGTAGGTTGCCTTCGACTTTGCTGGCGAGTATGCCTACGGCATCGCTGCTGGCACGCAAGCCTTCAGACTTTAAGCGCAAATCGACCCAGCGCGGGAAAAACTTGGGGCTAATAGGCCATATTTGCAGTGTGCCGCCCACGCTATCGACGGCTTTAAACCATTTGGCGTTTTGCGTGGCGCGGTCAATTTTGGGGAAGACCAGTATTAGCAGGGTGTCTGGGCTTGGGTTTTTACAGTATTCCAGCAGTGCTTGTTTGGCGGCATCGTTGGGTTTGGCGGTGTGGCTGCGCACCTCGATAATTTTGCGCTCGGCGAACAGGCTCATGCTGTTGGCGCTTTGCAGCAGTTGTTGCCAGTCGAGGTTGGCGTCGGTGTGGTACAGCTCGCGCTCGCTAAAGCCTTGTGTGCGGGCGGCTTGGCGCAGCATGTCGCAGGATTCTTGCACTAATAGCGGTTCGTCGCCGGTGATAAAGTAAACCGGCAGTAACGGGCTGCTGCAGTGGTTTTGCAGTTGTTCTGCATTAATGCGTGCCATGGCTGCTGCTCGTGTGGGCGCTGGTGCTTTGGGTGCTTTGTGCTGGCACTGTTAGGGTGTTTGTATGGCTCATGCTTTGCAGCAAAATGCGGTTGATGAGTTCTTGCCGCATTTCTTTGACGAGGGTTTGCTGCTCTTCGGCTTTGGCTAAGTTGGTGCCGGGAATAAAGTCGTATACCCGCTGGGTGGTTAGGGTGGTGGGCAATGCAGGCTGCGCGCCTTTGGGGGTGTAGCTGTAGGCAATTTCTAGGCGCAACTCGTACTGGGCTGCCGCGCCAATACTGGTAACGGCTACGGTGCGCTTTTCGAGCTCTTCGGTATCTAACCAGAGCGTGAGTGGTGCGCTGGGGGTAATTTTTACGCCGCGGCGTACCAAGGTTTGCTGCAGTTGGCGAGCAATTGCGGCGTAAGGGTCGGCGGTTTTTAAGGCGAGCTCTGGCGGCAATTGCCCTTTATTAAAGCCGCGAAGTTGCCAGCCACAAGCGGTAATGGTGAGGGCCAATAAGCCGATTAAGGCAAACCGAAGTGATGTTAAACGCGGCGTGGCTGAGGGCATGGTTAGCGGGTCTCGAGTAGCGGGTGGCAGGCAATACTGATTGTAGTGAATGCGCCTTGCACCTAGGTGCAAGGCGGGCGGCGCTTTAGTTGGCGACGATATTAACCAGCTTGCCAGGCACTACGATCACTTTGCGCACGGTTTTATCGTCGATAAAACGCATAACGTTTTCGTCGGCCATAGCGGCTTTTTCGGCGTCGCCTTTGCTGACATCGGCCGGTAGTTCGAGCTTGCTGCGCACTTTGCCATTAACCTGTACCACAATCGTTACGCTTGCACGCACTAGGGCGGCTTCGTCCACTTTGGGCCAAGGTGCATCCAGCAAATTGCTGCCGTGCCCTAAGCCTTGCCAGAGTGCATGGCAGGCATGGGGGATAATCGGCGCAAGCATAACCACGGCGGATTCTAGCGCCTCGCGCTCTACCGCTAAGCCCAGTGGTGTGGCGCGGTCGGCGTTGCGGCTGACGTCGTTTAGCAATTCCATAACGGCGGCAATGGCGGTATTAAACGTTTGGCGGCGGCCAAAATCATCGCTGACTTTGTTGATGGTTTCGTGCGTTTTGCGGCGCAAATCGGTATGCGTGGTCGTTAGCGCATCTACCGTAAGCGGGCCGGGTTCACCAGCTTCCAAATGTAGGTGTACGGCGCGCCATAGTTTTTTAATAAAGCGGCTGGCGCCTTCTACGCCGGAATCTGTCCACTCTAGGCTTTGCTCTGGTGGTGCGGCAAACATGCTGAATAGGCGAATGGTATCGGCGCCGTATTCGCGCACCACGTACTCTGGGTCTACCCCGTTGTTTTTCGATTTGCTCATTTTGATCACGCCGCCAAATTCTAGCGGTTGCTCGGTTTCGGCATGGAAGGCGTTGATCATTTTGCCTTTTTCGTCGCGCTCAACGCGGACATCGGCGGGGGCTATCCACTCGGTGCGACCGCCTTCTTTAATAAAGAAGGATTCGGCGTTTACCATGCCTTGGCACAGCAGGCGGTCGAAAGGCTCGTCGCAGTTTACTAGGCCTTCATCGCGCATGAGTTTGTGGAAAAAACGGGCATACAACAAGTGCAAAATGGCGTGTTCGATACCGCCGACATATTGGTCCACCGGTAGCCAGTAATTGGCTTTGTCGGGGTCTAGCATGCTATCGGCATTGGGGCTGGTGTAGCGCGCGTAGTACCAGCTAGATTCCATAAAGGTATCGAAGGTATCGGTTTCGTGCTCGCCTGCTTGGCCGTCGATATTGCCTTTGCGCCATTCGGGGTCGGCTTTAATGGGCGATTGCACGCCGTCCATTTCGACTTCTTCGGGTAGCAATATAGGCAGCTTGTGCGCCGGTACGGGAATTTCGCCACCGGCGGCTAAATTAAAGATGGGGATGGGGGTGCCCCAGTAGCGCTGGCGCGAAACGCCCCAATCGCGCAAGCGGTAATTGGTGGTGGCGCGGCCTTTGTTGGCGGCCTCTAAGGTTTGCACGATGGCGGTAAAGGCGCCGTTAAAATCGAGGCCATCGAATTCGCCCGAGTTAACCAGTACGCCTTTGTCGGTAAATGCGGCTTCGGCCAAGTTGATTTCGGTACTGTCGCTAGGGGCGATCACTTGGTTAATGGCAAGGTTGTACTTTTTGGCAAATTCGTAATCGCGCTCGTCGTGTGCGGGCACAGCCATAACGGCACCGGAGCCGTAATCCATCAATACGTAGTTGGCTACCCAAACGCTAACGGGCTCGCCGGTAATGGGGTGGGCAGCGGTAATGCCGGTATCAAAGCCTTTTTTCTCCATGGTGGCCATGTCGGCTTCGCTGACCGATTGCACTTTGCAGGCTTCGATAAAGGCGGCTAGCTCGGCATTGGTTTTGGCCAGCTCTAGTGCGATGGGGTGCTGGGCAGCCAAGCTTACGTAGGTGACGCCCATAATGGTATCTGGGCGGGTGGTATAGACCTCGAAGCCTGTGTGCTCGGCTACCGGCGTTGTTAAGTCGAAGCGCATTTCTACACCGCGGCTTTTGCCTATCCAGTTGCGCTGCATGGTTTTAACTTGCTCGGGCCAATGCGGTAGTTTATCTAAGTCGTTGAGCAGTTCTTCGGCGTAATCGGTAATGCGGATAAACCACTGCGGGATTTCTTTTTTCTCGACATTGGTGCCACAACGCCAGCAGCAGCCATCTTCGACTTGCTCGTTAGCTAATACGGTTTCGTCTACTGGGCACCAGTTAACGGTAGATACCTTTTTGTAGGCCAAACCTTTTTCGTACAGGCGCGTGAAGAACCATTGCTCCCACTTGTAGTAGTCGGGTTTGCAGGTGGTGACTTCGCGGCTCCAATCAAAACCAAAGCCTAGGGCTTTAAGTTGGTCGCGCATGTAGTCGGTGTTGCTGTACGTCCATTTTGCCGGTGCGGTATTGTTTTTGATGGCGGCGTTTTCGGCCGGTAAACCAAATGCATCCCAACCCATAGGGTGCAATACGTTTTTGCCCAGCATGCGCTGATAGCGCGAAATAACGTCGGTAATGGTGTAGTTGCGAACATGCCCCATATGAAGGCGGCCACTGGGGTAGGGGAACATGGCAAGACAGTAGAATTTTTCTTTGCTGGTATCTTCTGTTACCGCAAAGCTGTTGTTGTCTAACCAAAAACGCTGCGCGTCTTGTTCGATCTCGGACGGATTGTAATTCTCGTTCATCAGTTGTTTGATCTCTAACCCAGTGAGGCAAAGGCGCTGCCTTTGCAAAAAGCTTGTGATTATAGGGCCTGAGCAGGCTAAATAAAACGGTGCCGATAGCCCGATGCCAAATTGCTTGGCCCTTAGCGTGAATAAGCCTGAATTTTATGGCGCAGCAGGGTAAATGTTCAAACCGTGATTGCTGGCATGAGCGTTGCTGGGAGGACAACAGAGGACAACAGAGAATTACAGCGTTGGCGATTTTGATTTTTGCCAAGTAATAACGGTATCGTGCACTAAATAGAGCTTAATGGCGGGAAATGAAGACGTGATTCCTGCTAGCGTAACACGCGATATGCACCAAATAAGAGAATTGAGCATGACAACTGCCCCAATGCAGAGCGAGCGGCCCGAGCCCTTCGAGCTTTTCTGCTCGCAATTTCGAAGCCAGCGGGATGCGATTGTATTGTTGCGCCAGTTGCACCATATGTCTAAGGCGGTTCAGCGCCACCGCGGTATGACAATGGCTTTGTTGGCGGGCAATACGATGTTTGAAGGTGACTTTGCCATTTTGCAGCGCCAAGTCGAGCGCAGATTAGCCTCGTTAGAAATTTTTGCTGCTGCCGGTGGCGACTTACTGAGCGAGCGCGACCAGCAAAACCTGCACAATGCTTGGAATACCATCAGCGCCGATTGGCAAAACGATGATGTAATTGATAACTTCGAACTGCATTCGCACTTTATTGAGCAGCTGCACAGCATGATGGTGCAGTTGGCAAAAAAAATTGAGCGCCCAGTATCTGCCGCTATGGTGGAAGACCACGGTGCCGAACTCATCGGCAGCGAAGAAAACTACCCCAAAATTTTTAAACAAATCGAATTACTCAATTTTATTGCTAAGCAAACGCCGGAAATGGTCGAGCAATTAGCGCGCATGCGCGGCTTGGCCACCTATGCTGCGGCTAAAGGTGAGTGCGAATACTATTTGGACCGCAAGCTGCGTTTCGCGCTGCAATGCGTGCGCACCCAGCACGAAAAACTACGGCTGCAAGCCGAGCGCATGCAAAACATATTAGAGGGCGCTTTACCTTCGGTAAGTTATATTAAAACCTACGAATTGAAGCTAATGTTTTTGTTAAACACTGTAGATATGGATGTGCTTTCGGGTGCGGAAATAAGCAGTAGTTCGCACCAGCTCTTTAAACTGGCTACCGAGATTATTGATGTTTATCTCAAGGTGGCCGAAGACGGTTTTGATGTTATCGCTAAGTGGCACGACGAGGATTTGGAGCTTTGGCTGGCTTAGGGGGTGGGGCGTTAAGATTTTCGCTGGCTTTAATAAAAAAAGGGAGCCAAGTGGCTCCCTTTTTTTATCAGCGAATATTTAATTACTTAGCAATATGAGTAATTAAATCAACGACTTTGTTTGAATAACCAATTTCGTTATCGTACCAACTTACTAGTTTTACAAAGTTGTCGTTTAAGGCAATACCTGCGCCGGCATCAAATACAGAGGTGCATTTTTCGCCAACGAAGTCGTTCGAAACAACATCGTCTTCGGTGTAGCCTAATACGCCTTTAAGCTCGCCAACAGAGGCCGCTTTCATTACCGCGCAAATATCTTCGTAGCTAGCCGATTTTTCAAGGCGGCAAGTTAAGTCAACAACAGAAACATCTGGCGTAGGTACGCGGAACGCCATACCGGTTAATTTGCCGTTAAGCTCTGGAATAACCTTGCCTACCGCTTTGGCTGCACCAGTTGATGAAGGAATGATGTTTTGGCCTGCACCGCGGCCGCCGCGCCAGTCTTTTACTGATGGGCCGTCAACGGTTTTTTGGGTTGCGGTTGTGGCGTGTACGGTTGTCATTAAGCCTTCAACAATGCCGAAGTTGTCATTGATAACTTTGGCAAGTGGCGCTAAACAGTTGGTGGTACAAGAGGCGTTAGATACGATGTCTTGGCCAGCGTAAGACTCGTGGTTAACGCCCATAACAAACATGGGGGTCGCGTCTTTAGACGGAGCAGACATCACAACTTTCTTGGCGCCAGCTTCGATGTGCTTACGTGCGGTTTCGTCGGTAAGGAAGAAACCGGTTGATTCTACAATGTAGTCTGCATTGATTTCGTTCCACTTCAGGTTGGCAGGGTCGCGTTCTGCAGTAATGCGAACGGTATTGCCGTTAACAACCAAGCTACCATCAACGACTTCAACATCGCCGTTAAAGCGGCCATGGGTGGAGTCATACTTAAGCATGTAGGCGAGGTAATCTACGTCAATAAGGTCGTTGATGCCGACCACTTGAACATCTGAACGCTCACAGGCTGCGCGAAATACAAATCGGCCAATGCGGCCAAAACCATTAATACCGATGCGAATCATAGTGGGATTCCTAGATTATGAGTAATGAGGGGCGGGCGTGGGAGTACCGCTCTAAAAGGGGAGCTTGCCCAAAACCTTATAGTCAACGAGAATAATATCCCGCTAAAAGCGCGGCGATTATCCGTAATCACAGTTGAAAAAGCAACCAAGCAACCTCTACAATACCGCCCGCTAAGCTGGCAGCATAGTCAGCACTTTGGCCCATGAAACCTAGGCTGGCCGAGCTATCACGGTGATTGACGTTAGGTAATTCGGGTCATGCAAATGAAGCGTGCTGGTGTTTTTGCACGCATTCTCGCTGAGTTTGCCCCATGATTTGCTCTCAAAACGAGCAAAATTCTTAAAAATTTTAGGGTGAAAGCACTCTTCCCACGTAAATAAGGCTGGTGTGACTAGTATGAATACTGACATCTTGATTGTAGGTGGCGATGGCGATTTGGCGCTGCGCAAACTTTATCCCTCGTTGTACTACTTAACGCTTAACGGTTGCATGCCCGAAAACACCAAGATTTTTGGTATGGCGCGCTCTGCCCGTGAGCACGATGCCTTTGTCGCGAAAGTCAAAGAGTGGTTGGTGGAAAATACAGGCGCTTTGTATGACGATGTGGTCTGGGAGAAATTTGCGCCTTGCTTGAACTACGTGCAAGGCGACTCAACTGACCCTGCAAGCCTTGAGCGCATCAAGAAAGAACACTTTACCGATGGCGCAAGCTTGATAGTGTATTTGGCTGTGCCACCGAGCATCTTCGGCAAAATTTGTACCGCGTTAGAAGCAGCCAATATGGCAGGTGAAAACACGCGTATTGTCGTTGAAAAGCCGTTGGGTAATAGCAAAGAAACATTCTTAGCTATCGACCAAGAGTTCAGCCGCGTATTTAAAGAAAACCAGATTTTCCGTATCGACCATTACTTAGGTAAGGAGTCGGTGCAAAACTTGTTGGCTTTGCGTTTTGCGAACGATATTTTTGAGCCGATCTGGAACCACCGCCACATTGATCACATTCAAATTACCGTGAGCGAAACCGTAGGTTGTGGCAACCGTTGGGACTTTTACGAAGAAACCGGCGCCATTCGCGATATGGTGCAAAACCACTTGCTACAAGTGCTATGCCTTGTATGCATGGAGCCACCAGCCAGCCTAGATGCCGACTGTGTACGCGCCGAGAAGCTGAAAATACTCAAGTGTTTAAAGCCTATTGATGCGAGCAATGTTAAAGATTCTACCGTTCGCGGTCAGTACCGCGCGGGTGTGGTTGGCGTAGAGCAAGTGCCAGGCTACCTTGAAGAGGAGGAAAGCCAAGGTCGCGCTAGTGATGTTGAAACTTATGTTGGCATCAAAGCTGAAATCGAGAACTTCCGTTGGTCGGGTACGCCGGTTTATTTGCGCACTGGTAAGCGTTTGGATAAGCGCCACGGTGAAATTGTTATTCAGTTCAAGCAAAATAACACCCGTTTATTCCGCGACCAGCTAACCGATAACTGCGCTAACCAATTGGTGATTCACCTTCAGCCAGACGAAGGCATTCGCATTCGCATGAAGAATAAAAAAGCTGGTTTGGATGCGCGCGTTCCATTGATCGACCGCACTCTAGACTTGTCCTTCTGTGAAACCGCAAAAGCTAAGCGCCACGATGCATATTCGCGCTTATTGTTTGATGTTATTCGCAACGACCAAACGTTGTTTGTGAGTGAGCCTGAAGTAGAGGCCGCGTGGGATTGGATTGACACCATGCGCGCAGCTTGGGCCAGCGAAGAGCACAAAACAGTGGGCTATGCTGCCGGTAGTGAAGGCCCAGAAGAGTCTGACGAGTTTATGGCCCGCGATGGTCGCCGTTGGCACAATGGCCACTAGGTAATAACCTAGCGTTTATTGCCGCCGATTAAGGGATACCTTAGCGTATCGGCGGCAATAGTGGTTGTGCGTATTCGGTCGTTGTCGCACAATCAAACACATTTGCAGGTATGTTGGGGATTTGCCCTGGCGTATCTGTGTTAAAGGCCGAGATTGATATGCGGTACAAAGCAGCATTTTGCGAAAGCATAACGGGAGCAACTCTGTGAACAGTGTGATTGAAGCGGTAACGGCTCGAATAATCGAACGTAGTGCCAAAACGCGACAGCCTTATTTGGCTGCCATGAAACGCACAATGGACGAGCAACCACCGAAAAAACGCTTGTCTTGCGGAAACTTGGCGCACGCCTATGCCGCATGTTCGACTGAAGACAAAAACACTATTCGTTTAATGCAGAGCGCAAACCTCAGTATTACAACGGCCTACAACGACATGTTGTCGGCGCATCAACCTTACGAAACTTACCCAAACATCATCAAAGAAGCGGCCCGTGCGATGGGCAGTACCGCGCAAATTGCCGGTGGTGTTCCTGCTATGTGCGACGGGGTAACCCAAGGCTTAGCCGGTATGGAGCTTAGCTTGTTTAGCCGTGAAGTAGTGGCGATGTCTGCCGCTGTTGGCTTAAGCCATAACATGTTCGACGGCAATATGTTTTTGGGTGTGTGCGATAAAATCGTACCTGGCTTAGTAGTAGCGGCTGCCACGTTTGGCCACTTACCGGCCGTATTTGTGCCTGCAGGGCCAATGCCTTCAGGTATACCAAACAAAGAAAAAGCCAAAGTTCGCCAGCAGTTTGCCGCCGGCGATGTGGGTGAAGAGCGCTTGCTAGAAGTTGAAAGTAAGTCTTATCACAGCCCTGGGACCTGTACTTTTTACGGTACGGCCAACAGCAATCAGATGTTAGTTGAAATGCTGGGTGTGCAATTGCCTGGGTCTTCTTTTGTGCCGCCAAATGATGGACTGCGCGATGCATTAACGCGTGCAGCGGTAGAGCGCTTGATTTTGTCCACTGACGCAGCCGGTACATACACACCTGCCTACGAGGTACTGACAGAAAAATCGTTTGTGAATGCAGTTGTGGGCTTGCTAGCAACCGGCGGCTCGACCAACCACACCATGCACCTTGTGGCTATGGCCCGTGCAGCTGGCGTGATTTTAACGTGGGAAGATATGGACGAGCTTTCTCGTGCAGTGCCTTTGTTGGCGCGTATTTACCCCAACGGTGAAGCGGATGTGAACCACTTTCACCAAGCTGGTGGCATGGCGTATCTCGTCAAAGAATTACGTTTAGCCGGCTTGCTCAATGAAGATGTGAAAAACATCATGGGGTCCGGTTTAGATAGCTATGAAATGCAACCTAAGCTCGATGACAAGGGCAATGCGGTATGGCAAGACAAAGCCGGTGAGTCTAAAGACCCACTAATTTTACGCACCGCTGCTGATCCCTTTGATGCAGAAGGTGGGCTGCGCTTGTTGGCTGGCAACCTTGGCCAAGCCGTGATTAAGATTTCTGCGGTAGCACCTGAATTTCGAGTATTAGAAGCGCCGTGTATTGTTTTTGAAGACCAAAACGACCTGATTGAGGCGTTCAAGCGTGGCGAGTTAAACCGCGACTTTATCGCTGTTGTTCGCTTCCAAGGCCCGCGGGCTAATGGTATGCCAGAGCTGCATAAAATGACGCCGCCATTAGGGTTGTTGCAAGACCGGGGCTTTAAGGTGGCACTGGTGACCGATGGCCGCATGTCGGGCGCTTCGGGTAAGGTGCCGTCGGCAATTCACATGTCGCCAGAAGCTTTAAACGGTGGTTTGTTGGCCAAAGTGCAAACGGGCGATGTTATTTACTTTGATGCCGAACAAGGCATTGTAGAGCTAAAAGTAAGCGAGCAAGAGCTTGCGACGCGCACAGATGCTACTCAACCTGCGCAAACGCACGATTTGGGGCGCAACTTATTTGGTGGCTTCCGCAGTTTGGCTGATCGTTCACAAGACGGCGCGAGCGTATTTAACCAGTCTATTGATTTTGAATAAACGTTTTAAAAGGGCAAAATAATGAGTATTACAAAAGAGTTCTTGGCACCGATAGGTGTAATGCCTGTGATTGTATTGGACGCCGTTGAAGATGCCGTTCCCGTTGCGAAAGCTTTACAAAAAGGCGGCATTACCTCGGTTGAAATTACCTTGCGTACCCCTGTTGCCTTGGATTGCATCAAAGCCGTTAAAGATGCGTGCCCAGATATCATCGTAGGCGTAGGGACTATCGTAACGCAGCAGAATATTGAGCAAGTCGCAGCGATTGGTGTCGACTTTGCTGTATCGCCAGGCATGACCGAAGGCTTGGTGAAAAAGTCGCAAGACTGCGGCGTTAATTTATTGCCTGGCGTTGCCACTTGTTCTGAAGTGATTCAGGGCATGGAGCTTGGTTTAAGCTGCTTTAAACTATTCCCTGCAACAGCCGTAGGCGGGTTACCGTTGCTTAAATCGATAAACGGCCCATTGCCACAGGCGACCTTCTGCCCAACTGGCGGTTTAACCATCGATGACTTTACCGACTTTTTAGCATTGCCTAACGTGGCTTGTGTGGGCGGTTCATGGTTGGTGCCCAAAGGCCTTGTTGCCGCTAAAGATTGGCAAGGCATTACCGACATCGCCGCTAAAACCATGGCAAAAATTGGTTAATCAATACGAAGCTTTAGCGTATTGATTCCAAAAGGTCGCCAGTAGGCGGCCTTTTTTTTCGGCTGTGTTTTTTGATCTACACTTATTGGGTGATACCTCCTTGCTGGAGAGGCGGACTTTGAGCCGATACGGAATAAGTGAATGATGCTAGGTCTTGATGTACTCATAGCGGTTGTTATTGGCGCTCTTGTCGGCACCTTGGTAGCCTATGTGGCTTCAACTCTCGTGCGCAGGCGCGCTCAAAAGCACAGTAATTTGATTGCGTTGATTGCTAGGGTTCAATCACGCTTTTTAAATAATGGTGATGCTAAAACGGCCTTTTATCAGTTGCTTGAAGAGATGGTTGCAATGACCGCCAGCGACTATGGCTACATTGCCGAGGTTCGCCATGACGATTACGGTCAGCCCTACCTAAGAACAAGAGCGCTATGGGATACTTCCTGGTCGCCAGATACCCGAGAGCTTTACCGCGACCAAGACCTTGGTGGCGGTATGGAATTTCACGATATTCAAAATATTCTAGCGTCCGTATTAGTCATAGGTGAAACCGTTTTTATTAACGATGTTGAAGCTTATAGCCAAAAGGCATGCGACTACGAAATTCGCCCTATGCATACCTTTGTTGGCTTGCCGGTTTATGTTGAGCAACGCTTGGTGGCCGTCGTGGGGTTGGCGAACCGCCCAACGGGTTACGATTTGGCGCAAGAACAAGAGGTGACACCTTTATTAGCGACTGTTGGCCAGATATTAGACAACTGCATTATTAGCGCGCAAAAGCGCCGAGTTGAATCACAGTTCGAAACGACAAAAGCGCTAGTTGATGGCAGTAACGATGCCATTGTTTTGTCGAGTAACGGTGTGTTTATCGATTGTAATCCAGCAACGCAAGCGCTGTTCCAGTGCACTAAAGAGCAGTTTTTGGGTAAAAGCTTGCGCGATTTTTCTCCCGAGAAGCAAGACGATGGCAGTGATTCCCACACTAAAGCGCTGGCTTATAGCCGAATGGTGGAAGGTGGCGAGCCGCAACGTTTTTTATGGCAATACAAAAAAGCAAGCGGCGAGCTATTTACCGCAGAAGTATCGCTGAGCAGTATTAATGATGATGGCCACAAAATTTTTGCTGCGGTGCTAAGGGATGTGACCGAGCAAGAGCGCTACCAACGCCAAATTAAAGAACAAAAAGCACAGCTTGAGTTAGTGTTGGAGGGAACCTCTGCAGGTATTTGGGATTGGAACTTAAAAACGCAAGAGATAACCTTTAACGAGCGTTGGGCCAATATTATTGGTTACACCTTGGCAGAGCTGGAGCCCATAAGCTTAGAAACTTGGAAGCACGCCTGCCACCCTGATGATTTTGCAGCGTCGTCTAGCGCGTTACATGATTGCTTGAGTGGTAAAACAGACAGTTATATTTTTGAAACGCGCATGCGGCATAAAAATGGTTCTTGGATTTGGGTGCTTGATACCGGCAAGGTGGTAGCAAAGGACGAACAAGGAAACCCTGTTCGCATGGTGGGCACTCATATTGATATTGACCTAGTTAAGCGCTCGGAAGAGCGTGCGGCAGCGGCAAATTTACAACTCAAAAATTTTTTCAATTTGTCACAAGATTATATGTGCGTGGCAAATGTGAGTGGCCATTTTGAAAAGGTTAATCAAAAATTTGTTAATGAGTTGGGTTATTTAGAAAGCGAACTTTTGCAGCAGCCTTTCTTTAACTTTATTCACCCTGATGATTACGACAATACGATGGATGAGTTGCTGTCGCTGTCTGATGGGCACTCCTCTGTAGGTTTTCGTAATCGATTTCGCAAGCATGAGGGCGATTACATTACGTTGCAATGGAACCTTACGCCAGATCCAAGCAACGGAAAAATTTATGCAACAGCCTTTGACGTTACCGAGAAAGACAAAGCCGAGCAAGAATTACGCATGTTATCGCGAATTGCTAAAGAGGTACGCACCGGTGTCGTCGTTACCGATGATCAAGGAAGAATTACGTGGGCTAATGAGGCATTTGAAGGAATTTCCGGCTATTGCTTGGATGAATTTATTGGTAAAAAGCCTAAAGATTTCTTGCACGGGGTTGAAACAGATGAAAAAACAATACGGGAAATGCGTGCTGCAATAGCAGAAAAACGCGATTTTCGTGTGGAGGTGGCAAATTACCATAAAGACGGCAGTATCTATTGGGTTGATATCGACTGTAGCCCGATGTTAGGTAGTGGCGGTGAGTTACAAGGTTTTATGGCGATTGAAACCGATATTACCGAGCAAAAAAATAATGCTCTTGAGCTCGAGCGGCAACAGATGCTTTTAGAGCAAATGAGCGAGATCGGTAATATTGGCGCATGGGAGGTTGACTTACTCACAAAAGAAATTTATTGGTCTTCTTTTACGCGTAACATACACCAAGTCGATGAATCCTTTAAGCCGACACTAGATAAAGCTATTAATTTTTATAAAGAGGGGGATAGTAGAAATAAAATTACAAGTGTTGTGAATAAAGCAATAGAGACTGGTGAGGCCTGGGCGCTTGAGGTTCAATTAATTACTGCGCAAGGGCGCGAACTTTGGGTTTCAACCACAGGAAAAGCCATTTTTTCAAATGGACGTTGCGTTAAACTAATGGGTTCGTTTCAAGATATCGACGAGAGAAAGCGCCATCAAATCACGTATCAAAAATCTGTATTACATAGCCAAGCGCTGGCGAGTTTAACTTTGCGCGACGAGGTATTACATGGCGACTTAGTTGCTGCGGCACCGGCAATATTAGTGAGTGCTTCTGATGCTTTACAGGCTTGTCGTGTAAGTATTTGGCTATTTGACGATGACTGTGGGCAGCTAGAGTGCGTGTCGTTATACGAGTCGGAACCGAAAAGATTTACATCTGGTGCTGTGTTGGCTAAGGCCGACTACCCCGAATATTTTAATTACCTGTTTACCCATTCAATATTAAGCGCTGGCGATGCTAATACTCACCCTGGTTCTTATGAATTTAGCGAAGGCTATCTTAAACCATTGGGTATTGTCTCTATGCTAGATGGCGTTATATCGGGTGGGGGCAGCTTTGTTGGCGTTGTGTGTGTTGAGCATACGCAGTCACGGCGCGACTGGAGTGCGGCAGAAGAAACATTTGTTGGCACTATTGCAACGATTGTGAGTAGTGTAGTTGATCGAGAAAAACGCCGAAAAACCGAGCAAGTATTGATAACGGCAATTGAAGAAGCTAATGCAGCGGCTCAAGCTAAAAGTGATTTTCTAGCCAGTATGAGTCACGAAATAAGAACACCCATGAATGGGGTGTTAGGTATGTTGGGCTTAGTGCTTAAAACGGAATTAAATGCCGATCAATATCGAAAAATTAATATTGCACAAAATAGTGCACAGTCGTTATTAACCATTATTAACGATATATTAGATTTCTCCAAAATTGATGCCGGTAAACTGGAAATGGAGTTGTTGGCATTTGATTTAATTGGATTGTTGGCTGAAGTATCCGAAACTATGGCGTTTCGGGCGGAAGAGCAACAGTTAGAATTGATACTAGATGTGACGGGGGTTGCTCAACCACACGTGCTTGGTGATCCTGGGCGTTTGCGACAAATATTCATGAATTTGATCAGTAATGCGCTTAAGTTTACTCATCAGGGCGAGGTTGTTATTTCGGCCGAAACGACGGATAACGAGGATGGCCGCTTGTGCTTTGTTGGTCATGTTACCGATACGGGTATCGGTATTTCGCCAGAAAAACAAGCTGATTTATTTGATGCTTTTACGCAGGTTGATGCTTCAAATACTCGGCAGTATGGTGGCACAGGTTTAGGTTTGTCGATTGTAAAAAAATTGTGCGAAGCTATGGATGGTGAGGTATGGGTAGAAAGTAATCTTGGTCAAGGCAGTTGCTTTAGCTTTAAAATATTTTTGCAAAAAGATACCTCGCCCGAATTGGCACTGCCAAAAATAGACTTAAATCATCGAAAAGTACTTGTGGTTGATGACAATGCTACCAATCGAGAAATTGTAGCGGAGCAATTAGCACAATGGAATATCGACGTGTATTTGGCTTGCGGTGCTAATGAAGCAGTCGCTTTGTGCTCGGCGCATATTGAAAGCGGTTTATTTGACATCGCGTTATTAGATATGCAAATGCCGGGCATTGATGGCGCCACATTAGGGAAAACACTTAAAAGCGACCCACGTTACCGGCAGATGCCGCTGATAATGATGACATCTCAAGCGCAGCGGGGGGATGCGGCTGAATTTGCTGCGCTTGGTTTTGCTGGTTATTTTCCTAAACCCGTTAGCCCTCAAGTACTCTTGAATGCGATTAAGGTAATTTTAGAGGGATCGGTGTTAGAGTATGCTGCTCCGCTAGTCACCCGCCACTTTTTAGATAATTTAGAGCAGCCAGAAATACCTCTTCTTTCACCGACAGATTGGCCATTAAATGCGAGAATTCTATTGGTTGAGGATCATAGTATTAACAGAGAGGTTGCTATTAATCTGTTGGAAGACATAGGGCTAACTGCCGATGTTGCGGTCGATGGTAAAGAGGCTATATCAACTCTAATTCAGGCTCCTGCGGCTTACCCGTATCAGCTGGTGCTCATGGACTGCCAAATGCCGGTAATGGATGGGTTTGCCGCGACCAAGGCTATTCGCCAAGGCGAGGCGGGCGATACCAATCGTAATATAACGATTATTGCGATGACAGCGAACGCATTAAAAGGTGATAAAGAGCGCTGCCTTGATGCCGGCATGAATGATTACCTTCCTAAGCCTATCGATGTAGAGAAGCTTGAAAGCACTTTAAAACAATGGTTATTAGCGGTGGGGAATACACCCAAAGCAACCATAAGCGACGTTAACGATAAGGCTTCTGTGAGAGATGCGCCGGCCAGTAATACTTTTGCAAGCAATACTTTTGAGAGTACTACTTCTTCCAGTAATACCTCTTCCAGCAATACCTCAGCAGGTGCGCCGGCGCTAAATTCGCAATTATTGAGGCCTTTTTCTGGTCCTGCGTCGCACTTTTCGACACAAAGTTGCGAGTTGGGGGAAGATAACGTAAGCGACGATGCGCGAGCAGTGCCCTTATCTAATATGGAGCAAAAGCTTGAAGACTTAGAAGCTGCAATCTGGGATTTAGCGGGTGCCTTAAAGCGTGTGCGCGGTCGCCCAGAACGCTTGTTATCATTGATTCAGTCTTATTCAGAGCAAAGCCCAGAGATTATTAGCGACCTCTACCAAAAAATAGAGTCCAATGAGCTGGCCGAGGCTGCCGCGCTGTGCCATACGTTGCGCGGGGTAGCAGGTAATTTGGGAGGAACCCAACTAATAGCCATGGCAGAGCACTTAGAAGCCAGCTGTAACCAGCAAGACCATGATGAGGCCGAGCGGCTGGTGGGCGAGCTATTGGTTAGCAATAATGATTTTTTAACGGCTATTCAGGGTTACCGACATTAGTAGGTGTTTCGCGGTATACCTTTGCTTATCCTCCGGCTAAAATGGCGGCCGCTGTGAAGCAGCGGTTATAGAGCACTGCTTCACTCCATCTTGATTCTTAGCAATAGATTGTTGTCTGTATGGCCCACGATTACGCAAAAAAGCCGCGCGCAAATGCTAAAACGGCGCCCAAAGCTAAAGCCGCAAGAACAACGAAAAGAGCGCGCCGCGCCCCTGAGCCGCCGGCTAAATCGATACCGGGCTGGTTGTGGCTACTGGTAGGCTTGGCGATGGGAGCATTTGTTATGTTCTTGGTGCGATTGGCCGATGTAGACACGGCTGAATCTACCGCTGCGCCTACTCCTGTGGTTGCGCCAGCTGTTAAAGCTGCGCCAGAAAAAACAACGCGTACAGCGCCGGCCAAGACGGCAGCAAAACCCCAAACACCGGCACCTAAGGCTGAGCCGCAAAAACCGCGCTTCGATTTTTATCATATGCTAAAAGAAAATGAAGTTCCGGTTGCAGCCCCCAGTGGCGATACCGCGCAGGCAAAAGCAAAGCCCGAACGCATTTTTATTTTGCAGGTAGCCTCGTTTAAAAAACCAGAAGATGCAGAACAACTGAAAGTGGAGTTGCTGCTGTTAAATTTAGAAGCGCGAACAGAGGAGGTGAAGGTGCGTAACGGAGAGACTTGGCACCGAGTGCTTGCAGGGCCATTTAAAACACGCTCTCAGCTGGCGAAAGCGCGCAGTACGTTAATTTCCAATGGACACCAAGCTTTAGTGATGGAGTACAAAGGGCCTAAATAGTTGGCTTAGCGGCTTTTAACCGCAACGGTAAAAGTGAGCGTGCTTTTACTTTTTGGGGCAAGAGTAATGTTCCATGCTGCGCTATTTGCCGATTCCTTTGTATATGGGCTAGAGCTTTGTTTTATCGTCCATTGACCATCGAGGTGCTCTACCATTTTTACAGTTGCCGAGGTATTTTTGGCGTTGTTAAAGGTGATTTGATAGCTGCTTTCAAATTCAAAATTCTTGTTGTTGTCATTAATGATTTTGTAATCGAGTAGTTTTCGCTCGGCAGAGACATCAAAGCTTTTGCCCAGTGTTAGTACAATATCTTCGTTTTCTGCTGTGTGATCAAGGCTATCTTCGCCAACAAATTGCGCATTACCTTGGCTGTCTTGTTGGTAAACCCGCACAATCCCTTTCGGTAGAGCTATTCCTAAGTTAGATTTTTTATCATTTTTTAAGAGAAGCTGCACAGTGGGCTTTAATTTTTGGGTTTCTTCGCTAGTGATGTTATAGCGGTTGATGGGGCTCGCGCTGAACACTAATTGCTGCTGGCTTGTTACATTGGCAGCTGTAAATAACGAAACTTGTTTAGTTTGTGCGTTGGCTAGGTTTGTTTGACGGGGCAAGCTATAGAGCTTAAATTCCATCAAGTCTTCGGTACTTGGGCTTTCTGCCATTATCATGCTAGATTTGGCCATCATCATGTCCATGCGCTTTGGGTGTTCGTGTACTTGGTTTATTTCCCCTGCAACTAATTGGATTTTTGCATTGCGGTATTGTGTATTGCTGTTGTTGCTTAGTGTTACCCAGCTGGCCAAATCGAGGCTGTTATCTTCTTTTAATTGGGCCACATAATCGGCATGCCACGATAAGCCGTTAGTGAGGTAGCTCAGCTCGTAAGTGTCTTTACCGCGACGGGTATTTTTAACTGTGGTGGTTAATGTTGGTTGTGCGCGTAAATTATTTGGTAATGCTGGAAATATAAAATGGCCGCTAGGGTTGGTTTCAATTTTTCCATCCACCTCTACAATCACGCCGTTATTGGTCGACAACACTTTGGCATTTTGTAATGGCAGGGCAGTATTTGTGCTGTTGTCTATGCGCTGTAGCTGAATTGTTTTACCTTGGTATTTTTCAAGCAGTTTTTGTGGCGTTAGCAAGTCGTAGTCAAAGTTTTGCTCTAGTACTTTAAGTGTATTTGCGTTTGTTGTGCTGCGTAAAAGGGCCGTTTGAGGTTTGATTTGGCCGCTAACACCAATAAATTCAACATCGTGCTCGCCTTTGGGAATAGTAACTTGGCGCTGATCTTTAATCAGTGCCAAGTTACTATTGTAAATCGTTATAGCTAAGCCCGATTGGTCTTCAAGTGTAGATACAACGGTATCGGCAATAGCGGTGGGGAAATACAGGCTGCTTGTAAAAAATACTAGCGAGCTTGCAAGCGTTGCAGGCTTTAACAAGGAGGCAAACTTATCGTGTGTTCTACAGCGTAAAGGCATATCAACTCCAAGTGGTCAGTAGTGGTGAGCGGTGAGTAATAACAACCGTCAATCGAGCCTTAAGATAGCGCGCTGTAATGTAAGTTCAAGTATTGATACTTAGGAGCTTTGAGAGCTTGGAGAGAGTATTAAACAAAGGTTGGCTTTGCCCTGCAGTATAAGGTTTTTGGCTTATACCGCAGGGATTAAACAAAAAAATAATACTACGGGGCGCTGTTATTATTGAGTGCATTGAGTTTCTGGCTAGCCCAAGTACAGTTAGGGTCCAATGCTAGGGCTTGTTTATACGCGCTGCGCGCTTTGTCTGTTTGCTGCTCTTGCTCAAGTACTTGGCCTAGCCAAATATAAGTTTCAACCTCGCCCCATACAACTTGCGCGTCCATTGAGGAGGCTTGATAGTGGTTAAGCGCTTCTTCTAGTAAGGTTCTGGCTTTCTCTGTGCCACCGCCATAGGCGGGCGGTGTGTAAAATGCGTTGATGCCTTCAATTAATAGCGCGCGTGGTCTGGCGTTTATGTCTTCTTTTGCTTCTGCTAAGGTTTGCTGCAGCTGCGGGTAAAGAGTGCTGGCGCTTTTGGGGTCGGCGCCCATCATTAGCCCCCAAATGGCGGCTTTTAATACGTCAGCTTCTGGGTCATTCAGTGGTTTTAATTCGGCTAATGCTAGGTCTAGGTTTGCGAGTACGGCGCTTTTGTCGGGGTTTGGTATGTCGATTTGGGCCAAACGGTAATATGCATAAGCTTTATTATAGCCAGTACTGCTGTCGGCTAGCGCGTTTAGTTGTGATGCATTGTACTGATAAGTGGCGTTTGTGATGGCTTGCTCTACTTTATTAGAGTGCTCAAGTGCAAATGCCTGTGTGCTAAGTGAGAGCGCCAAGGCTAGAGCTGTTAGTGGCGCTTTTATTGTGCGTGGTAGATGAAATAGCGCATTGTGAGTCATAACGTGTTCCTTTGAGTGATTAATGTTAGGTCGTGGGGGTATTGTCCTGCGCTTGGCTGTGGAGCACTACTGTCGAATGTCACAACTTAAGATGACATTTGTCATGCTTTTTAAACATTAAGAAATAACCTATTCCCATTGCTGGAGATATTTACAATGGCTAATTTAAAAACCTTAAGCGCGCCTTTACTGATGGCTTGCTTGAGTATTGCGTGTTCTGCGCAAGCCGAAAAAGCTGAAAATAATTATAAAAAATACTGCGCAAGCTGCCACGGCGGTGAATTACAAGGCGGCTTGGGTAGCTCCTTGGTTGATAATGAATGGAAATATGGCGCCAGTGATGCCGATATTGCACGGGTTATTGAAAAAGGTATTGCAGATAAGGGCATGCCAGCATGGGAGAAAACATTAACGCAGGATGATATTCGCGCACTGATTATTTATATTCGTGAGGAAGGTGCTAGCGCTAAAGTTGATGCCCAACTTAAAAGTGTGCAGCCGCAAGGGGGGATATTCTCAACGCGCCACCATAAATTTAAGTTAGAAAAAGTTATTGATGGCTTTGGTGTTTTATGGGGCTTAGAGTTTTTATCGGATGGATCTTTTTTGTTGTCTGAACGCGATGGCAAATTATGGCAAGTTAAAGGGAAGCAAAAAACCGAAATTACAGGCATACCAAAAGTTTGGGCAAAAACACAAGGTGGCTTGTTGGATATTGCGATAAAAGAGCCGAGCAGTGAAAACCCCTGGGTGTATTTAAGTTATAGCCAGCCTAGTGCTAAAGGGGCGATGACGGCCATTGTTCGCGGTAAAATAAAAAAGCATCAGTTTGTCGATTCACAAATAATTTACCAAGCGGCGCAAGAGTTTCATACCGATAAGGGCTACCACTTCGGTTCGCGTATTGTCTTAGATGGCGGCTATATCTTTTTCAGTGTGGGCGATAGAGGTGATAGGCAGCAAGCGCAGGATTTAAGCCGCCCCAACGGAAAAATTCACCGTTTACATGACGACGGACGAATGCCTACCGACAACCCTTTTGTGAACACGCCTAATGCTGTTAAAAGTATTTGGTCTTATGGTTCGCGCAATCCGCAAGGCATGGTAATGAGCCACGATGGCTTACTTTGGGAGGCAGAGCACGGTCCGCGCGGTGGCGATGAAGTGAATATTATTGAAAAGGGCGTAAATTATGGCTGGCCATTAATTAGCTACGGTATGAATTACGACGGTACAGCGGTAACCAATAAAACAAGTGCCCCAGGTATGGCGCAGCCGAAGCACTATTGGGTACCTTCTATTGCCGTGACGGCTATTGATGAGTATACCGGCAGTGCCTTTGCGCGCTGGGCTAACCATCTTTTAGTGGGAAGCTTGGCAAGGCAGGAGGTTCAGTTGCTCGAAGTGAAAGGCGGCGAGGTAATTAGTACCGAGTTATTACTCAAAAACCAAGGGCGTATACGCGATTTAGTGGTTGGCCCAGAGGGCTTTATATATTTGGCAATGAACCCCGACAACCAAAAAGGTAGCGGTGTTTATCGCCTGGTTCCCGTAACTTCAATGTAAGAAATTTATGACTTCAGTAAAAAAGGCACTTGCGCCTATTCCTGCATTATTGGCAATAACCTTGGCTGAATGGGGAGGCTTGCAGCCGGTTTCGGCGAGTGAATATTTGGAGACCGTCGTGGTAACAGCGCAGCGCGATGAAACAGCGTTACGCGATGTTACCCAATCGGCGACGGTGATCGATAGCGAAGCATTAAAGCGTATAAATGCTGACCATATGCACCAGCTATTTCAGCAGGCTTCAGGCACTTGGGTGAGTCGTGGTAGTGGTCAAGAGCACTTAACGGCCATTCGCTCGCCAGTGTTTACCGGCGCTGGCGCTTGCGGGGCTTTTCAAATGAGCCAAGATGGTGTGCCCTTAAGGGCGGCTGGGTTTTGTAATGTTAATCAATTATTTGATAGCCATTACGAGGCGGCGCAAAGTGTGGAGGTGCAGCGCGGGCCTAAGTCTGCCCTTTATGGTAGCAATGCTTTGTTTGGCGCGATTGATATTCATTTGCCTCGCGCATTGGCGGTGACTGATACCTCTGTTGCTTTAGATGCTTCTAGCCAAGATTTTTATCGGCTAAATGTTGCTAGCCCTTTTGCGCATTCGCCAGAGCAAGGCTGGCTAGCGATGGCGACAATCACGGATAATACCGACGAGCGTGAAAGTGCAGGTTACCAGCAGCAAAAAATTAGCCTTAATTATCAGGCTGATGGGAAACGTATTCAAAGAAATTCTAGCCTGCAGTTTACCCACTTGGACCAGCAAACGGCAGGTTATATCGTTGGCGAAAACGCTTACAAAGATGACACGCTACGTTTGGAAAACCCAAACCCTGAGGCATACCGCAAATCGCTGGCGGTCCGCGCTTACGATCACTGGCAGTGGCGACGCAATGCAATTGATTGGTCGGTAAAGCCTTATTTTCGCTACACGGATATGGAGTTTCTGATGCACTTTGTACCTTGGCAGCCGGTGGAAAAAAATAACCAACGCTCGCTAGGTACACAGTTGCAAGCAGAGCATGCCATTGCCCCTACAGTGGTGCTGCGCGGCGGCATTGATGTTGAATTTACGAAGGCGGCGCTGTCGGAAATTCAATACGATGAAGCGCCTTTCGCAGCGTCGCGTTTCCCCGAAGGTGTGCATTATGATTATTCTGTTACGGCGCAAATGGGCGCGCTTTACAGTGGGGTTGAATGGCAAGCTTCAGAGCGCTGGTTACTGAATGCCAACCTTCGCGGGGACTATCAGCGCTATGATTATCAAACCCATGCTGCTGCGGGCAGTGGTTGTGAAGCAACCGTAGAAAATTGCCGTTTTTATCGCCCAGCCGATCGCGACGATAGTTTTAATAACGTTTCGATTGCGGCAGGTGCTCGGTATTTAATCACGCCTGCGCATATGTTTTTTACCCATATGGCGAGTGGATTTAGGGCGCCGCAGGCCACCGAGCTTTACCGTTTGCAGCAAGGGCAAAGCGTGGCCGATTTGTCGTCGGTTAAATTAAACAGCGTGGAGCTGGGTTGGCGCGGCTCGTTCGCATGGTTAGATTATCAAACCACTCTTTTTTACATGGAGATGTCTGACGGTATTTTCCAGAATGCCGAGCGCGCCAATGTCAGTGGTGCCAAAACCGAGCACCAAGGGGTAGAGTACGAATTAACTGGCCGCTGGTTAGATCGCTTAACGCTGCAGCTGGCTGGTAGTTTTGCTTCGCATGAATACAGTAATAACCCAGCTTTGCTTGGCAGTGGCTCGAATATTCAAGGTAACGTTATTGATACCGCACCTAAGGCGATGCATTCGGCGGTATTGGGCTGGCAGGTCACGCCTGAATTACATGGCTCGTTAGATGTGTCTTTAATGGATGATTATTTTCTGGACCCAGAAAATTCGTCGAGCTACGAAGGACATAGCGTCTCTAATTTACGCGCTAGTTGGAGCTTAAGCCGTGGATTAACCGCAAAGGCATCACTATTGAATATGTTTGATCAGCGCTATGCCGACCGAGCCGATATCGCGTTTGGTGAGCAGCGTTATTTTCCTGGTCAGTCGCGGCACGCTATGTTGTCGTTAATATGGCGGGGCTAGCGTTTTTAGCGCATAAATGTATGTAGGGCGTCTCTAAACCTGTAGTACAGCGCTACGCCGTGACATAGCACGGCGTAGCGTTGGTTAGCTTATTTCAATACGCGTTGCGGCTGTTTCATTGCTTTTCGGCGCTTTAGGGACATCAATTAAAAGTACGCCATGCTCAAATTGAGCCACAATATCTGCTTGGTGAATGTGTGGGTTTAATTCGAAGCTGCGTACATATTTGCCGTAATGGCGCTCTTGCCGAATAACACGCCCGTGTTCTTCTTCGGTTTTTTCTTCACTGCTCTGTGCCTCTACGGTTAGTACGCCTCGCTCTAGGCTTATATGAATATCTTCTTTCTTTAGGCCTGGAAGCTCTAAGCTAATTTCGTAGGTGTTGTCTTTTTCACGTAGGTCGACTTTAGGGGAGATAGTCCCGTAACGGCCGCCGGGTTCGCGCAGCGGGAGCCACGTGTGATCGAGAAGGTTGTGAAGTTCATGCAATTGCTGTCTAGGGAAAATGTTCATCGTTATTCTCCTATCGGGTTAACAAATGTAATGCGCTACTACATACCTGTAGTATGGCTCTATTGTGAGGAATTCAATTGTTTTGCATCAAAAATTTAATTTTTTAGATAAACGGTTTAGCTTTGAGTTAAGGCTTTTAATTACGCAATGCCTGCGAGCGCTTTACCGCCATCTACGGCAATGATTTGACCGGTAATATAATGCCCTTTTTGCAGTAAAAAGAGTGCGGTTTCGACAATAGCTTGTGTTCCCCCTATACGCCCTAGTGGGATTTTCTGCAGTGCGTCGCGCTCGTTGCTGGGGGGCGTTTCGGAGGGCCAAAGGGCGGCGCCAGGGGCAATGCCGTTGACCCGTACATCAGGTGCTAGTTCTATGGCTAGGCTTTTGGTAAGCATGGCATTGGCGGCTTTGGCCATGCAGTAAAGGGTGTGTTGGCGCTTAGGGGTTTCGGCGTAAATGTCGGCAATATTTAAAATGCAGCCGCCTTGCTCTTTTAAGGGCGCAGCGCAGCTTTGGCTTAGAAAAAAAGGCGCTAGCGCATTGGTGTTGAATAAATCTTGCGACTGTTTAACGGTGGCGCTGCCTATAGGCGTGGGGTAAAAGCTGGAGGCGTTATTAACTAAAATATCCAGCCGTGAAAAATGCTGTAATGCACTTTGCGTAATAGTGTTAGCGGCCGCTGCATCGTTGAGGTCGGCTTGCACCGTAACTGCGGAACCGGCGCGAATAGCGTTCAGCTTGTTTGCCAAGGGCTCGGCGCTGGTACGAAAATAATGCAATACCACGTTATAGCCTTGCGTGTGCAGCGCAAGTGCAAGCGCTTTGCCAATGCGCTGGGCGCTGCCGGTAATTATGGCGGTTGGGGCGGAGGGATTTATTGCTGAATCCATGAGTGGCCTTATATCGGTAAGTTTCTTTGGTAGTAACTATTCAGTCATGCTCAAATAGGTCGCCCAACTGATCATTTTCTGGGCCGCTCAAGCCATCCTTGGTCGCTATGCAAGCGTTCCAGACGCTTGAATGCCCAGAAAACAATCACTTCGCCTTTGGGGTGGCCATCATTTCGCACTCACCTGAATAGTTACCTTTGGTATTGCTCTTTAAACACTTTAATGCATTGAATGCGTGCTGCTGTCATGGCTTCGCCAATAGCTGGCCCTTGTAAGCCTTGTTTCATAAAAGTTGCTGCGTTTACGCCTTGGCAGCTAGCAAGCGCTTCTTTTAAATATTGCGCTTGTGGGTAAGGGCGTTCTTCAAAGCCTGTTCGGCCTTGGGCGTCTGCTTGGCAGCATTGTAAAAACTGTTCGAAAAAATCGGTGCGTTTATAGGCGCCTAAATTGTTAAACAATTTATTAACCGTGCTTGGGTTTAGCTCCGTTGCCCGGTGGCAGTGGGTGTGAAATTCACATACCGCAAGCGCCAGCTTTTTACAGTCGTTTGGTACGCTAAGACGCCGGCAAAGGGATTTAACCAGCGATAAACCTTTTTTCTCGTGGCCGTGATGGCGCGGTAAAAGCTCTTCTGGTGTGCAAGCTTTTCCTAGGTCGTGGACTAAGGTTGCGAAACGCACACAAGTGTTATCGCTAACCTTGGTGGCTTGCTGCAAGCACATTAATGCGTGCTTGCCGGTGTCTATTTCTGGGTGGTGCTCTGCGGGCTGTGGCACGCCAAATAATGCATTGAGTTCGGGCATGATTCTTTCCAGCGCGCCGCATTGGCGTAGTGCTTCTATAAAAACCTGCGGGTTGCGCTCGCCCAATGCGCGTGCGGTTTCTTTCCATACGCGTTCGGCAACCAGTGCATTGGCTTCGCCAGCTTGTACCATGGTGCTCATTAGGGCGAGTGTTTCCTTGGCTATGCGAAAACCCAAATGGTGGTACCTTGCAGCAAAGCGGGCAATGCGCAGTATGCGCACAGGGTCTTCGCTAAAGGCATCCGAGACATGGCGCAAGGTTTTGGTGTTGATGTCCTGCTGGCCGCCGTAAGGATCTATAAGGTTGCCGTTCTCGTCTTGAGCAATTGCATTGATGGTGAGGTCGCGACGAGCTAAATCTTGTTCTAACGTAACATCGTTAGCAATATTAAAACTAAAGCCGCTATAGCCCGGTGCGGTTTTGCGCTCTGTGCGCGCTAGTGCGTATTCTTCTTTGGTTTTGGGGTGTAAAAAAACGGGGAAGTCTTTGCCCACCTGGCTAAAGCCTTGGTCTAGCATGTCTTGTGCTGTGGCGCCAACGACTACCCAGTCGCGCTCTATACTGGGGTAGTTTAAGAGTTTGTCGCGGACGGCACCGCCGACTAAATAAATATGCATAAGTGTGTTGTCGTGATTTTATGAATTGCAATTTTTATTGCTAAGCCTGTTGACGTAGCGTTCGATTTAAACCACACTTTATAGGCTTTTTTCACATTCTTAAAGAACCACTTGAATATGTCTCTTAATATCTTTTTTGCAGTCAAACGCGTACTCGCCGTGCCAGCACTTCGCTGGGCATGCATTCGCGTGTGGACGCTGCAAATTTGAGAGATAAAAATATTTTAAAAACTCCCAAAGGCCGCAGCAAAAAACTGCGGCCTTTTTTGTTTTTGGGCTGCAGCATTTTTACTGAGGTTTTTGGCAATAGCATTTAAGCCAAGGAAAATCCCGTTGGATTGGAGATCTCATGAACATCGCACTCGCATATTGTTGCGTCATATTAATATGGACGACAACGCCATTAGCCATACACTGGAGTAATACAGACTTTGATTTCATTACTTCGATTAGTGCTCGTATTATTATTGCCACGTTAGCGGGCTTAATTTTATTAAAAGCCTTGGGGGTGCCGTTAGTGCAAGCGCGCCGCGATTGGCTAAATTTTGCGGTTGGTTCGCTGGGTTTGTTCCCTACCATGCTGCTGGTTTATTGGGCCGCTAAAACGGTGCCCTCTGGCATGATGAGTGTTATTTTCGGTTTGTTTCCATTTTTTGTCGGTATAGGTTCACAGCTTCTTTTTAAGCAGCGCCTATTAACTCCGCTAAAGCTGTTGGCTTTGGTGATAGCTTTGATGGGGTTGGCGCTGCTGAATATCGAACAATTGCGCGTTGGCTGGCACGCTTTATTGGGGGTGGCAGCGATTGTAAGCGCAACCGTTTTTTGGGCGCTAAGTTCGGTGTTATTAAAAAATATGCCGCCGATACCACCGTTCAGACAAAGTGTAGGTTCGATGACTTTTGCATCGCCAATTTTTGTACTGGTGTGGTATTTTTTCGCTGGGCCGCTGCCCAATGGCGTGGGCTTGCGATCGTTGTTTGGGTTAAGTTATTTGGTGATTGCCGGTTCGTTGTTGGGGCACACATTGTTCTTTTACGTACTGAAGCATTGCCAAGTTACAACGGTAGCTTTAATCCCCTTAATTACGCCATCGTTGGCGCTATTGTTAGGCTGGTTTGTTGAGGGGGAGGTAATGGGCGTTGTAAGCCTGGTTGGGGCTGGCATTGTGATTTTTGCGCTGGCCCTGTTCCAGGGGCTTTTTCAGCTTTTTTTACGCAGAGCGGGGCTGCTGCAGCGGGTCTAGCTCGCCCAAATAGCCGAAAGCACCATGCTAAATCAAACGTTTGTTTTGTTCTTTATCGGTGTAATCCTAGGCTATTTGGCGCGTCAATGGTGCATATTGATGTTGGATGTGTGAATTCGTGAATACTCTGGTGCTTTCGGCTAGGCACTTTTGCTACAGGGTGATACATTGTCGCCCGTTTATATGAGGGGAATTGCCCCTCTGTGTTTTGAACAATTTATAGGCAATTGTACAGTGACAAAAATTCTCGTCGCAGACGATCATGATTTAGTACGCATGGGTATTATGCGTATGCTAGCTGACGTCGAAGGCTTTGAGGTTGTGGGAGAAGCCAAGAGCGGAGAGGAAGCCGTCAGTAAAGCACGTTTATTACCCTTAGATGTCATCTTAATGGATGTGCGCATGCCGGGCTTTGGTGGCTTGGAGGCGACACGCAAGATTTTGGCATACAACCCCAAAATTAAAATTATTGCGGTGACCTCGCTAACCGATGATATGTTTCCCGAGCGCTTAATGAAGGCCGGTGCTAGTGGCTATGTCACTAAAGGTGCGAGCTTTGATGAAATTATCGACGCCGTGCACAAGGTCGTTAAGGGACAGCTATATATGGCCAGTAGTGTTGCGCAGCAGCTTGCTTTGCGTAACTTTTCTGGTGGCGGTGCGCAATCGCCATTCGAAATGCTTTCTGAGCGAGAGCTGCAAACAGCCATAATGATCGCTAATGGTAATAAGGTGCAGGCCATCGCTGACTCTTTTAGTGTGAGCCCCAAAACGATTAACAGCTATCGTTATCGCATATTCGAAAAGCTGGATATCAACAGCGATGTAGAGCTGACCATTTTGGCCATTAAACATAAAATATTGGACATCGAAACATTAGGTGGTGAGTAACGCCGTTTAGTGTTTGCTTGCAATAATGCCTACTTCGTTTGATGCAAAGCGCTTCTTAAAAAACTTAACCTTGCAGCCTGGCGTCTATCAAATGTATGACGAAGGCGGCAAGATTTTGTACGTTGGGAAGGCTAAAAATCTCAAAAACCGTGTTTCCAGTTATTTCCATAAAAGTGGTCATAGCCCCAAAACACAGGCTTTGGTTAAGCGCATTGCCAATATCGAAATTACCGTAGCGCCTAACGAAGCACAGGCTTTGGTGCTTGAGCAAAATTTAATTAAAGCTCAGCGCCCGCCGTACAATATTTTAATGCGCGATGATAAATCGTACCCTTATATATTCTTGTCTGACGCTGATGATTACCCCCGCATTGCTTTGCACCGTGGCGCAAAGAAAAGAAAGGGTAAATACTACGGCCCGTTCCCCAACGCTACAGCTGTACGCGAAAGCTTAGCCTTTTTACAAAAAACCTTCCGTGTTCGGCAATGTGAAGACAGCGTATTTAAAAACCGTACGCGCCCTTGTTTGCAGTATCAAATTGGTCGCTGTACCGGCCCTTGTGTTGATGTAATTAGTCAGGACGATTACCGCGTCGACGTTCGCCATACACAGCTTTTTTTAGAGGGGCGGAGTGAGTTGTTGCATCAGGAGCTTGCCAAAGAAATGGAGCAAGCATCGGCCGAACTCAATTTTGAGCACGCAGCGCTTTGCCGTGATCAAATAATGGCGCTGCGCACGGTACAAGCTCAAACCACGGTTGAGGCGGGGCAGGGCAATGCCGATATTATTGCTTGTGCTAGCGAGGCAGAGCAGGCCTGCTTGCATGTGTTGTTTGTACGCGATGGCCGGATGTTAGGTAGCAAAAGTTATTTTTTAGCCAATAAACTTGGCGACGACAACGCAGAATTAATTTCGCAATTTATTCCGCAGTTATATTTAGGCGGACGAAAAATGGATGTGCCCGCCGAGGTGGTTGTGAGCCACGAGGTGGCCGATACAGAAGTGCTTGCACAAGTCATTGGTGATGCGTGTGGCCACAAGGTGATAATTAACCACAGTGTTCGCACTCACCGCGCCCGTTGGGTGGCTATGGCAATAGAAGCCGCGAGCCAAAACTTGCGCAACCGGCTAGGGCAGCAGTTACACACTCTAGCGCGTTTTGAAGCCTTACAAGAGGCGTTAAAGCTACCGGAGACACCCACTTGGATAGAATGCTTTGATATCAGCCATAGCAGCGGTGAAGAAACAAAAGCTAGCTGTGTTGTCTTTAATCGCGAAGGCGCAGTCAAAAGCCGTTACCGGCGCTTTAATATAGAAGGCGTTACGGCTGGGGATGATTACGCCGCTATGGAGCAGGCCTTAATGCGGCGATATTCGCGCTTGCAAAAAGAGGGCGCGGGTTTACCTGATTTGCTGTTAATTGATGGTGGTAAGGGCCAGCTTAGTAAAGCGCGTGAGGTGATGATTGAGTTAGGCATTACCAGCACTATTTTATTTGGCGTAGCGAAAGGCACAACGCGTAAGCCAGGCTTTGAAACCTTAATAGCCGAAGATAATTCAGAAAAAGTATTGGCCAGTGATAGCCCAGCTTTGCATCTTATTCAGCAAATCCGTGACGAGGCGCACCGCTTCGCCATTACCGGCCACAAAGCCGCGCGAGATAAAAAACGTAGCCGCTCTACACTGGAAGATATTCCAGGGGTGGGGCCTAAGCGCCGACGCGATATGCTAAAACATTTTGGTGGCCTGCAAGAAATTGTCAAAGCCAGCGTTGAAGACTTGGCAAAAGTGAATGGCGTGAGCCGTAAGCTGGCTGAAGAAATTTACGGTTATTTACACGAAGAGTGATGCCCGTTCTGGGGTGCTACGGCATGCTCTGGTAAGCTAACGGGCTTGTTAAAAATCAAAAAATACCTGCTCGGTTGAGGTTAATGTATTTATTCTCAATGCATAGCGATTTAGGGCCGTTCTTTACTGTGAAGAATATTTCTTTCATTGGTTCGTTGTTTAACCAATATCAGCGTGAACTGAAGCGTTTTATTGCGCGCAAGTTTGGCGATGCCGATGGTGCAGAAGATATCGTGCAAGATGCTTTTCACAACCTGTTGCGGGTCGAAAACATTGAGCAGCTTGATAACCCAAAAGCCTACTTGTATCGCGCCGCCAGCAACTTGGCGCTCAATCGCCTGCGCCAAGCTAGCTACCAAGCCGACTACCTCAATCAGCAGCCGCTAGAAGAGCCAACAACTGTCAGCCTCGACCGGGAACTCAGTGCACAAGATGATCTTGAACGAGTGCAGCGTGCATTAAAATCACTGCCAGATAAATACCGCACAACCTTTGAAATGAGCCGCTTACAAGGTAAAAGCTACAGTGAGATTGCGCTGGAGCGGGGTATTGCTGTAAGTACGGTTGAAAAGCATATTATTAAAGTGCTGAAGTTTTTAAGGGATGAATTAGCAACGGAGGTAGAGTAATGCCGAAGTGTTGTAGTTTTCGAAAATGTGTGAGGCTAGTGTATGGCTGGCAAAGTGTTGGTGTTATCAAAAGGCGCGCTAATCAGGAGTCTCGGCTATGAGTGATCAGGCAATTCAGCAGGCTATTACGTGGCTGGCCAAGCTAAATTCTCCGGATTTAACTGAGCGACAACAAAAAGATTTTTTTGAGTGGCTAGAAGCTAAGCAGGAGCATCAAGCGGCTTATTTAAAGGCTGAGCAACTTTGGTTGCGTGCAGATGTATTCGAGCGTATAGCGCCGCTATCTGAGCCAGTTGCGCGCCCTAGAAAAACGGCCGCTGGGCCTTGGTTGTCTTGGGGCGCAGGTGTGGCTGCATGCACATTGCTTATCTGTGTGTTTATTTTTTCGCAGACTTTTACCGCGCCAACTATTGTAGCGGGCGAGTGGCAATATGTAACCGCTGTGGGGCAGCAAGAAACAATTGCTTTACCTGATGGCAGCGAGCTGGTGCTTAATACAGATACAGAAATGACGGTGATTTTTAATGCACACCGACGATTAGCTTCGTTGCAGCATGGGGAGGCTTTTTTTTCAGTAAAGCCAGAAAGTGGCGAGCGCCCCTTTGATGTCGTCACTCCTGCTGGTGCTGTTCGTGTGCTAGGTACGCGCTTTAGCGTACGCCGGTTGCGCTCCAGTGATGATGCATCGGTAACGGTAGTGGAAGGGCGAGTCGCTTTAAATCCAAGTATTAAAAATGAGAAGATGCTACCGGCTTTTGATTCTAAGTCCGTATTACAAAATAATCAGTTGTCATCCATGCGGGCTGTTCAGCAAGGGCTGGCACCAGTCAGTATTGATGCTGCTAATGCGTTGGCTTGGCGAGAGCAGCGTTTAGTGTTTAATGCTCAGCCATTAGTTGACGTGGTTGCCGAATTGAATCGTTATAGCTCGGAACCCATTACCCTTTCCCAAGCAGAGTTGGCAAGTATTGAAGTGACAGCGGTATTACCGCTCAACAATATTGAGCAAACGTTGCAGGCGTTGGCCGAGACAATTGGTTTAAGCGTTGATAAGCAAGGCAGCACCCGCGTGTTAATACCTTCTCGTTAATTGTTTTTATTATTTTAAGGGCATCTCTGAAAATGCACTTTTCCGCGATAGCGGCTTACAGGTTTTCGCTCCTACAAAACCTGTATTCAGTCCATCCATGGACATTAGCTCCGTCCTCGAGTCCTCATTTACAGCGCGTAAACTGCGGCTCTCGGCTTTGGCTTCCTGCGTCGCTCTACCTCCAGAATCCGTTCAGTCGTCCGGGCGGTGCTTCCTTGCTCTCACACAAAAATTACTATTTTTAGAGGTCCCCTTAAGTGTTATTTTTTGGGTTGGTGTTATGAGATGTTGGGCTGCATTAATTCTGTATTTAGTTTGCGCTATTAATAGCGTGGAGGCTGAGTATTTTGAAAGCCATGTGCATGATTTTGATTTGCCCGAACAGCCCTTAACGCAGGGCTTAGTTGAATTTGCGTTACAAGCAAATGTTGCGGTTATTGCACCCAATGCACTAATCAAAAACTATAGGACAACCCCCTTAGTTGGCCCATTTAATGCCGATAAAGCTTTGGCTTTACTGATTGCAAAAGCACCTTTACAGGCACGGTTTGATTCTAATGCGCAGGTTTTTATTATCGAGGCGGTTGCGCCTAAAATCTTGTCAGAATTTCCTTCTAAAATAGAACCAGAGTTTGCTCAGTTAGAAGAAGTTGTAGTTACAGGGCGTTTTACCTCTCAGCGTTATCCAACAATTGTTAATTCGCAATTGCGCAACGGGGTACCTATTTTTGATGCGGCGCGTGTTCACCAGCTTATACCTCAGCAATTGATGCAAGATGTTGCACCTAATCGATTATTGGATGTTTTAACTTACACTAGCGGCATTACGCCTGGTGACGGTTTTGCGGGAAGTAATGATGATTTTTATATGCGGGGCTTCCCTCGTGATGCGCTCCATGTCAATGGTTACAAGCTAAGTGATGCCACGGCAATGCAGGCGGTACCTGAACATGTCCAGCAGGTGGAGATACTTAAAGGTCCGTCGACGCTATTTTTTGGTCAAGCCGATGCTGGCGGTATTGTTAATGCCATAAAAAAGAAGCCGATGGCTAATTCACAGTTTTTGGGCGTGGCAACACTGGGCAGCGAGCAACTTAAAAAAATATCGCTCGATGCCAATGTTGCCAGCATGTTGCGTGAAGATTTAGACGCTCGCTTTATTTACTCGGCAAATACCCAAGCGAAAACGAGTATTGCCGAGGATGTTTCTAGGCAGATTTTTTCACCGTCTTTGCGGTGGCGTACAGCTCAGAATACGGTGTTTGATGTTCAGTACGAGTATCAAAACTTTTCTCAAATTGTCGACCGTGACTATGCCATTTTAAAAGGCTACGAAAACTTTTTGGCCCCCCGAACATTGGCGCAATCGGTTCAATACTTAAGGCCTGAATTTAGTGCGGATGCGCACATGCTACAAGTAAGTTTGAACCACTATATTAGCCCCCAATGGCGAATATCGGGTAGTTATAGCTGGCACGATGAAAGCCGCTACGGGGTGAGAGCAGATACGCATGTACTTAATCAGACTTCTGTACTAAACCCCAGTGAAACTTTAGGTGAGCACGATGTGTGGATTAATATTGCTGGGCAGCTTTCAATACCTATCTTGTGGCGAAATAACGGCCTGGCGCTGGGTTCAGTATTACGCCTTCATGATGAACAAGCACATGAAACCGGTGCAGCTTTGGCCGCGACCTTGAATGGAGATGTGGACGTGGCCGGCGTTAGGCATCGCATTACGTTGGGTGCGGATGTCTACTATGCCGATAATTATCAGGCTTATACCATTGAATCGAAGCGGTTAAACTTTGTGGGCGCTTTACCCGAAGAAGCATTTTTGCAACGCTTGCAAGGTTTTACAGATGAGTTACTTTCGAATAGCGGTGCGCTGGGTGACCTTTCGAATTATTCACAGCGTTTAGTGTATGACGATATTGGGCTTTACGGTCAAGTTTATACCCAGTGGCACGATGCGTGGTCTACATCGGTGGGCTTACGTTATTCGTTGTTCTCGGGGGACTATCAGGGAGTTGAGCGGCAAACCGCTGAGCCACTTAAAGATTATAGTGATATCGCATTGCAGTTTGGTGCCATTTATCAGCCTGTTGACAGCGCCTCTTTATTTATTAATTACAGTGAAAGTGTGGCGGTTAATTATGGCTTGTCTGGTTTAGGGTTGCACGCTGGCGCGCCAGAAAAAGCCGTGCAGTGGGAAGCAGGCTTAAAATATTTATTATTCGATGGAGGTTTAACTGCGACCGTTGCCTTTTTTGATATTCAAAAAGACAATGTAGCGCATGTCTACCGTAGTGCCGAGACAGGGGATGCGGCAACAGCCTTTTATTCGCAAACAGCGCAAGGTATTGAGGCTGATTTAATGTGGCAGTGGTCCAATGACACGCAACTGTTGGCGAGCATTTCTTGGATTGACCCGCGTATCGTTTCTACCGAGTTTAATAACCATTACCCTGTAATGGCGGCAGACCAAACTGGGGGGTTATTTGCGCGGCGTGAATTGGGTGCGTGGAGCCTTAGTGCTGGGCTGCGCTATGTCAGCGAGCGTTCTATTGATATTCAAAATATGCAAAAATTAGATGCCTATAGTTTATGGGACGGCACTATTGATTACCGCTTTAATTGGCAGGGGCTCGATTTTAAGGCTGCTTTACTCGGGCAAAACCTGCTGGCCGAGACCTATGATGCAGCGGCTGTTATGGGGTCGCATATTCATGCTGGGCCTGGGCGCAGCGTGCAATTAAATTTATCCGTTATGTTTTAGTATTAAGGACATTAAATGTATTTACCTAGGGGGCAAGTCATTGCAGAGCGCGAGCGGATAGTAACCTTTGTTAATGAGTTTGGTTTTGGCGTGTTGGTGTCGGCTGATTTAGAGGCGACGCATATGCCTTTTTTACTACTTGATGGCTCTTGTTCTGATGATGCTGAAAAGCCTTTTCGCTTGGCTGGGCATTTTGCTAAGGCTAATCCGCACTGGAAGGCGCTAAATGGTCAAGAGGTATTGGTGATTTTCTCTGGCCCTCACGCTTATGTTTCACCTACGTGGTATGCCGGCGGGCCTAATGTGCCTACTTGGAATTATGCCGCAGTGCATATGCGTGGTACTTTGCGCTTCGTAAGTGAAGATGAGACGATTGATATCGTTGAGGGCTTAATGCAACAGTACGAGCCGGCGTTGCTGAACGACCGTGCTATTGTGACTGCCGAGTATCAGCAGCGTTTACTTGCGGCGGTGGTGGGTTTTGAAATTGCTGTGTCGCGTGTTGATGGCCGTGAAAAATTGGGGCAGCAGCGCAGCAAAGAGGATCAGCAAGGTGTTTTTCAGGCGCTGCGGTCATCTTCGCGTAATGATGCAAGTGCGTTGGCTGATTATATGCAGCAATGTGGTCTCGGTATTGGAGATTGATTCAGTCCTTTTGTGGGTAGCTTGGTTTTGGTGTGCTCAGCGTGTACCTTTGCGGGCTTGGTTTTGTAGATATTGCTGATGGCGGCTGATCTTAGTTGAGGTTGGCTGCGTAGTTAGAGCTTTCTTGGAATTCTTAGAGTTTAAGGGCGTAATGTGAAATATAAAAATCCACATGCTTTTTCCCATGATCAAGCCGATAAAATTGGCATCTTGATTACTAACCTTGGCACACCAGATGCGCCGACGACCTCGGCATTAAGGCGCTACTTGGCCGAGTTTTTGGGAGACCCGCGGGTGGTAGAGGTGCCGCGTTTAATATGGAAGTTTGCGCTGCATGGTGTCATTTTACGCATACGGCCGCCGCGTTCTGCAAAGGCTTACCGCGGTGTGTGGACGGAGGAAGGGTCCCCTTTGGCGGTGCACACCCAGGCGCAAGCAACAAAACTGGCAGCCCGCTTTGCGGCTAAAGGTGCGCAGTATGTGGTTGCCCATGCCATGCGTTACGGCAACCCGTCTATTGCTTCGGTGCTGGATGAGATGCTGCAGCAAGGTGTGCGTAAACTAGTTGTGCTGCCTATGTACCCGCAGTACTCAGGCAGCACGACAGGCTCAACGTTTGATGCCATAGCTGCTGATTTTTGTGGCCGGCGCTGGTTGCCTGAGTTGCGCTTTGTGAATCAATATTGTGATAAACCGGCCTACATCAAAGCGGTGGCAAATAGTATTCGCGATTACTGGAGCAACCATAAGCGCCCTCAAAAACTGTTGTTTTCTTACCATGGGGTGCCGCTTAAGTATTTGCACAATGGCGACCCTTATCATTGCCAGTGTTTGAAAACCTCGCGCCTTATTGCCGAAGAGCTTGGTTTGGAGGGCGAGCAATATATGACGACGTTTCAGTCGCGTTTTGGCCGCGAGCCTTGGTTGCAGCCGTATACCGACCATACTCTGCAGGCTTTACCTAAATCGGGTGTCAAGCATGTGCAGGTGGTTTGCCCTGGTTTTCCTGCCGACTGTTTGGAAACTATCGAAGAAATTGGCGAAGAAAATCGCGATTACTTTTTGGGGGCAGGCGGTAAAACCTTTGAATACATACCGGCGCTCAATAGCGATGACGGTCATATAGCAGCGCTTACCGAGCTGATTGAAGAGCAGTTAATGGGATGGGACGTTGAGGATGATGCAGCACTAGAGCAGCGCAGCCACAGGGCCAAATCCTGCCCACATAATCAAAAAAGCTAAAAAACTAGGGTGCCAATTGGGCGCCCTAGTTTTTTGTATTGTAACTATTTAGGTGGGTGCGAAATGATGATGGTCAGCCCAAAGGCGAATTGATTGTTTTCTGGGCATTCAAGCGTCTAGAACGCTTGCATAGGGTCAAAGGATGGCTTGAGCGGCCCAGAAAATGATCAGTTTGCTGGCCTGTTTGAGCATGGCTGAATATTTACTTTGTATTTAGCTTTGTATTTAGCTATCCGCAAGGGAGCTAACTTTCATGGATTCGATCATGGTATCGCCGATGCGGGTAAGCTCGAAACGGTAACCTTTTAAGGTAAAGCTGCAAGGCCCGTCAGGAATGCTTTCGAGGTATTCAAAGGCAAGGCCGTTAATGGTTTTGGGACCGTCAGTCGGTAGTGACCAGCCAAGCTGCTTATTGATGTCGCGCATTGAGGTTGTGGCATCAATAAGGTACCAGCCGTTATGGAGGTCGGTAATTTCTTCTTCTGTGCCATCGCTGCCATCGGTGCTGAATTCGCCCACAATTTCTTCAAGTAAGTCGACCAAGGTTGCGGCACCTTGAACCTCGCCGTATTCATCAACCACAATGGCGAGCCGGCGCTTTTCTTTTTGGAAATTCATCAGCTGAATATGCAGCGGTGTGGATTCTGGTACAAAGTAAGGCGTCGACATGTGTTCGCGAATATCTTTCTCGGTGATGTCGTGGTCGGCGCCGCGTAAAAAGCGGGTGGCTTTGCGCATATGCAGCACGCCAACAACGTTATTGATATCACCTTCATATACCGGCAGCCGAGTGTAGTCGGTTGTGCGTATAAGCTCTAGTATTGCCTTCATGTCGTGCTCTAAATCGATGCCGACAATTTCGTTGCGCGGAATCATAATGTCTTCGACCGTAGCTTTTTCGAGGTCTAATACATTGAGCAGCATGCCTTGGTGTTGATCTGGAATTAAGTCGCCAGCCTCATCCACAACGGTGCGAAGCTCGTCGGGGTGTAGGTGGTCTCCGCCAGTTTTCCCTGTAGGGTCTGCTCCAAGTAGGCGAACAAGCCCGTTTGAAAAGCCATTGATGACCCATACTGCAGGGTAAAGCAGCCAAAGTAACGGTTTAAGAATAAAGGTAGCAGGAAACGCGACTTTTTCGGGGTAAAGTGCGGCCAGAGTCTTTGGTGTGACTTCAGCAAATACCAGCACCACAATGGTGAGTAATGTGGTGGCAATTGCTACGCCGGCATCGCCGTAGAGGCGCACGCCAATAACAGTCACAATTGCTGTGGCGTAGATATTAACGAGGTTATTGCCTATTAGGATAACGCCAAGTAAGCGGTCGGGTCGCTCGAGAAGCTTGCCAGCTCTTACGGCACCTTTGTGATGTTTCTTAATCAGGTGGCGCAGCCGATAGCGGTTGAGCGAAAGCATGCCCGTTTCAGAGCTGGAGAAAAAGGCAGAGAGAATAAGTAATACTGCCAGTGCTATAAACAGTACTTGTAAAGGAATGTCGTCCAAGAGATGTGTGGCTCGTTTAAACTGAGCGCGCTATGTTGTACCAGATAGAAGAGCGGCGCAAGAGCTATATATTACATTGGCGCACTGTTCACAATTTAGGCGGCTTGATACCGGCGTGCAGGTTATCAAAACCCTATTTGCTGAGCAGTACTTCAAGCACAAATTTGGAGCCAAAATACGCCAAAATCAAAAAGCCAAAGCCGGCCAATGTCCAGCGAACAGCTATGTTGCCGCGCCAGCCAAGCTGGTGTCGTCCCCACAACAAAACAGAGTAAGTCAGCCAAGCTAGCGCAGAGAAGACGCTTTTGTGAGCCAGATGCTGAGCCATCATGTTGTCAACAAATATTGCGCCAGAGGCAATTGCCACGGTCAGCAATATTTGGCCTGTCCACAGTAGCTCAAACAACAATGCTTCCATTGTTTGTAATGGCGGTAGCAAGCGTACTAGGCCGCCTGCATGACGGTTATGGAGTTGGTTGTTCTGGTAGGACAAAATTAGGGCATGAATTGTCGCGATGGTAAGTGTGCTGTAAGCAAAGATAGATAGCACTATGTGTGTGAGTACACCGCCACTAAGTTGAATAACATTGTGGCTGGCGCTAGCAAAAAAGAGCGCGCACAGTAGTGAAAGCGCAGTAAAGGGTAGTAGCAATACAAACATGTTATACAGTGGTTTGCGGATGCTGCTGGCCAAAACCAGCAAGTTGGCAACCCAGAAAAATAATGGCGCTATGCGGAATAGGTTAAAGTCGTAGCCATAGGGTGTGGCAATAAGGCTGTAGGCCCCATAGGCATGGCAGGCAAGGGCGAGGGCAAGCAGTACTGGCACGATAATCGGAGGTTGGCTTTTTCGTTGCTTTAAGGAGCGAATAAGCAGAAACCAAGCAGAACAGTACAAAGCTAGAGTGAGTGTAATAGGCATAGCGTGTTTTGCTGCAATCCGTATATAAAGCGCGTAGGTTAGTGTCTGTAAAGGTGGCTTGGCAAGCATTGTCTTGAGCGATATGGTGCAAAAGTCGCGCATGAGTCGTTTTTACTGCGCTATACCGCTATAATTCGTCCCCAAATTTTTCTTATACCGCAAAAGATGCGCTTATGTTTCAGAATCTTTCAGACCGTTTAAGTCAATCGCTCAGTAAAATCACAGGTAAGGCTCGCCTTAATCACGACAATATTCAGGGAACTTTGCGCGAAGTGCGCAAGGCCTTGCTTGAGGCAGATGTTGCATTGCCTGTTGTTAAAGCTTTTGTGAATCAGGTGCGCAAGCGTGCGCTTGGGCAAGAGGTTTCTCGGGCTCTTAATCCTGGTCAGCAATTTCTTAAAATTGTAGAAAGCGAGCTAACCAGCGTGATGGGGGAGGCGAATGAAACGCTGAACTTAGCCGCTAAACCACCAGCTGTAGTTTTAATGGCTGGCTTGCAAGGGGCAGGTAAGACGACCTCGGTCGCTAAGCTTGCAAAATTCTTGCAGGAAAAAGAAAAGAAAAAAGTAATGGTTGTTAGTGCGGATATTTACCGTCCGGCAGCTATTAAGCAGTTGGAAACGCTAGCGACTGAAGTGGGCGCGGAGTTCTTCCCCTCTAGTGCGGACCAAAAGCCCGTTGATATTGCCAATGGCGCCATTGCGCAAGCCAAGAAAAGCTTTGTTGATGTGGTAATCGTCGATACGGCGGGCCGGCTGCACATCGATGATGCGTTGATGGACGAAATTAAAGGTCTGCACGCGGCTATCACCCCTGTTGAAACCTTGTTTGTGATTGACGCCATGATTGGTCAAGATGCGGTCAATACAGCCAAAGCGTTTGATGAGGCGTTACCGCTAACCGGGGTGGTGCTAACCAAGGCGGATGGCGATGCACGTGGTGGCGCTGCTTTATCTGTTCGCCATATTACAGGCAAACCCATCAAGTTCTTGGGGGTGGGCGAAAAGGTTGAGGCCTTGGAGCCGTTTTACCCTGAGCGCTTAGCATCGCGCATTCTTGGGATGGGCGATGTGATGTCACTGATTGAACAGGCCGAGTCTAAGCTTGATAAAGATAAGGCTGATAAGCTTGTTCAAAAGGTTAAAAAGGGAAAGTCGTTTGACTTGGAAGATTTGCGTGATCAGCTTCAGCAAATGCAGAATATGGGTGGTATGAGCTCCGTCCTAGAAAAGCTGCCTGGTATGGGGAATATTGCGCAAATGGCAGAGCAGGCTAATGTGGGCTCTCAGTTTAAGCAGATGGATGCGATTATCAACTCTATGACACCCGCTGAGCGTAGAAACCCAGATATTCTCAATGGTTCGCGCAAGCGACGCATTACGGTTGGCTCAGGTACCGACATTCAAGATTTAAACCGTTTGCTTAAGCAGCATAAGCAAATGGCTAAGATGATGAAAAAAATGAAGGGCGGCGGCATGGCTAAAATGATGCGAGGCATGAGTGGTATGCTTGGCGGAGCCGGTGGCGGTTTGCCTCCTATGCGTTAATTAGTGTGTTTGCGGGTGTGATCTAGGCCCGCTTTATCGCCTAAATACTAAAAAAACAAAAAATCAGTGATCAAACTCTATACACGGCGTATGCTTTTCAGTAAAATGCGCCGCCTTTCGCGGGACCTGTGTTTTCAGCCGTTGTTGATTATTAACTACCATAATCAGTGGTTAATAAGTATGAAGCTATTGTTGATTTGAAGTGCGAAGCACTTGCCCCGAAACCTTATTCAAACCAATTAATTGGAAGTGATTTACATGGTAACCATTCGTTTAGCGCGTGGCGGTTCTAAAAAGCGCCCTTTCTACCACTTGACTGTAACCGATAGCCGTAGCTCACGTAACGGTCGTTACATTGAGCGTGTTGGATTTTTTAACCCGATTGCTCGCGGCCAAGAAGAGCGTCTTCGTGTTGATACTGCCCGCGTTGAATACTGGGTTGCTAACGGTGCGCAATTGTCTGACCGTGTAAGCCGTTTGTTGAAAGATGCTAGCAAGGTTGCTGCTGAAGCTGCATAAGCTTAATTGTATTTTGGGTCTAGCTTATGAGTAATCGCATTGGCGTAGGCCGTTTGGTGGGTGTTTTTGGTATTAAGGGGTGGCTTAAGGTCAAATCTAATACCGAGCCTACTGAAAACATTATCAGCTATAAGCCTTGGTTTTTAAAAACCGCACATGGCTTAAAAGAAATAGAGGTTGATGATTACGCGTTTCGCCCCCAAGGTTTGATTGTTCATATTAAGGGGTGCGATGATCGCGACAAGGCAGAAGCCTATGGCAAGGCCAGTATTGAGGTTGATATTGATCAGTTGCCGAATTTAGATGGCGGCGATTATTACTGGCATCAGCTTATAGGCTTAAAGGTTTTTACTGAATTCGGCGGAAATAAAGTTTTGCTGGGGGAAGTTAAAGATTTGATGGAAACTGGTGCGAATGATGTTTTGATTGTGGCTGCTTGTGAGGGCTCAATTGATGATCGAGAACGCTTAGTGCCCTATCTGCCTGGTGAGTTTGTTGGTGTTATTGATTTGGCTGTTGGTGAGATGTTGGTCGATTGGGATCCCGAATTTTAGTGGGTGCTTCAGGGGACGTCTCGGCTGTAAGTGATACGGCAATGCATGTTGGCGTTGTTACGTTGTTTCCTGAGATGTTTCGGGCCATTACTGATAGTGGCGTTACTCGCAGGGCAACCGGTAGCGGGATTGTGAAGCTTAAGTTTTTCAATCCGCGAGACTTTACAACCGATAAGCATCGTACAGTTGATGATAGGCCATATGGTGGCGGCCCAGGCATGGTAATGCGTGTGGAGCCTCTTCTGGCGGCGGTCAATGCTGCAAAAGATTGGCAGTTTAGTAGCGCCGGTGCTGTTGGCAAGGTTGTTTATTTGTCGCCACAAGGGCAGCAGTTAACGCAAGTTGGCGTTAAATCGTTAGCGAGCTTTTCAAACCTTATCTTGGTTGCAGGCCGTTACGAGGGTGTTGACGAGCGATTTATAGAAGCTTGTGTCGATCAAGAGTGGTCGATTGGTGATTACGTCGTAAGTGGTGGTGAGCTGCCTGCGATGGTGCTGCTTGATGCAGTAATGAGAACACTTCCGGGGGTGCTGGGTGATGCAGCTTCGGCAAGTCAGGATTCATTTGAGTATGGTCTTTTAGACTGCCCTCATTACACTCGTCCGGAAGTACATGACGGCCGGGGTGTTCCAAGGGAGTTGTTGTCTGGAGATCATCAGCGTATAGCTAGCTGGAGGCTTAAACAGTCTTTGAGGCGAACGCAAGCGCGCAGGCCTGACCTGTTGCGTGATATGGAATTGGATGAGGCACAAGAAGCGCTGCTCGACGAGTACCGCAAGGGCCTTAAAATAGATTAGATAAATGATTTTACTAGCTGAGAAGCTACATATATAAGCGGGAGCATGCCATGAGTTCTAAGAACAAAATTATCCAGGAGCTGGAAAACGAGCAGCTCAAGAAAGACGTACCTGATTTCGCCCCAGGCGATACTGTTGTTGTTCAGGTTCGTGTTGTTGAAGGTGAGCGTTCACGTCTTCAGGCCTACGAAGGTGTTGTTATTGGTAAGCGTAACCGCGGTTTGAATTCTGCGTTTACAGTGCGCAAAATGTCTCACGGCATTGGTGTAGAGCGTACATTCCAAACGCACAGCGCACAGATTGCCGAAATCAGCGTTAAGCGTCGCGGCGATGTTCGTCAGGCTAAGTTGTATTACTTGCGTGAATTGACTGGTAAGGCTGCTCGAATTAAAGAGAAGTTGGGCAAGTAAGTTTATTACACATAAAAAAAGCGGCTTTGGCCGCTTTTTTTATGTGTGTTACTTATGGTTTTGCGGTGTGTGAGCTATGTGCTGGAAAAACTTAGGAACAATGCGCTAGACTCGCTGTCAGCTAGGTATCAGGTTTTTGCTGGCAGGGTAAAGCGCTTGTCGCCTGAGTAGAATTATCCTTCCCCTTTGTTGTCGTTTTGTCGCTAGGGTTCTCGAAATTAGTATGAGTAAAAAAATGAATATGATAAAAATTAAATCGCGCCTGATTTCTTGTGTGTCAATAGCGGCTCTCTCGGTGACGTATTCCGTGGGCGTAGTTGCCGACGAGGCTCTAGAGAAGGTAAAGGCGACCATTGGTGCTGCTTGGCAAGCGGCAAAGCCTGGGATTGTTATAAACGGCATTGAGAAAACTGAGATGCCGGGGATCTATAAGGTGAGTGTTGGGCCATCTAGCAATATTTATAGTACGGCTGATGGCGCAAACTTTATAGTGGGTGATTTGTTTCGCGTTCAGCCCAATAAGATAACGAATGTATCGGAAGAAGCTCGCAATGGCGATCGCGCCAAGGCGGTTGCATCTGTTGCTGATAAGGACATGATTATCTTTCCTGCTAAAGGCGAGAGAAAAGCGCGAATGTATGTTTTCACTGATGTCGACTGTTATTACTGTCAAAAGCTTCATCACAATATGGCAAAGATGAATGAGCTTGGTATTGAGGTGGCTTACCTAGGGTATCCTCGCGCAGGTATTGGTAGTGGCTCATACAAAAAGGTTGCCTCAGCTTGGTGTGCTGATGATAAGCAGGCGGCGATGACAAAGCTGAAAAATCGTGAAGAGATTCCAGAGAATGTATGTGCAGGAAATCCAATTGATGCGCAATATAACCTGGGTCGTGAAATTGGTTTGTCTGGCACCCCTGCATTGGTGCTTGAAGATGGTGAGCTGATCTCGGGCTTTCTTGAGCCAGAAGCGTTGGCTGGGCGCTTAGGTTTGAAGTAGTTTTCTGGCTACATTGTGGTTACAAAAAAGGCCTCGCGGCATTGCTGTCGCGAGGCCTTTTTTGTTGTGGCTAGCTATTGGTTTCGGCGCTGTAAATAAAAAAATCAAAGCATTAATAAAAAAAGAGCTTGCGCGGATGATTTAAGTGCCTATAATGCGCGCCTCCTCACGGGGTAAACGTCATCGAGAAGGGTTTCTAGGGCGTCCGTTGAGTAGGTCAAGTTGTTGTTTTTAAAGTGTTTTTATCTTTAAGGTTATTTGATCACTCGCTTGCAAAGCGTTTGGCGCTGCGTATAATGCGCGCCTCGCTCAGTCAGGCTGAGGGCAAGATGATTCGTTATTCATTCGGGTTGTTTGTTTGGCTGTTTATCTTTAGGTAGGTCGCCGAAAAAACACTGAAAAATAAATCGAAAAAAAGCTTGCAAGCAACACTGAAAAGCGTAGAATGCGCAACCCCGATACGGCGCAGCCGGAAAGGGTAAAGGATAAGAAGCTTAACGCTCTTATCGCTTTTTAACAAGACAGATCAAGCAAAGCGTGTGGGCGCTTGTGTAATTGTAAGTAAAAAATTAACGCAAGTGACCACAGCAGCAGTAATGCAGCAGTATTAACGTTAAGAATTATTTTTTTGATGTTAAAAGTTATTTGCGTTCAAAAAGATTTGATCTCATCTATTGCTTAGGCGATAAACGAGATTGCTATATTTAAACTGAAGAGTTTGATCATGGCTCAGATTGAACGCTGGCGGCAGGCCTAACACATGCAAGTCGAGCGCGAAAGGTCTTCGGACTGATTAGAGCGGCGGACGGGTGAGTAATGCTTGGGAATCTACCTAGTAGTGGGGGACAACAGTTGGAAACGACTGCTAATACCGCATACGCCCTACGGGGGAAAGGGGGGGATCTTCGGACCTCTTGCTATTGGATGAGCCCAAGTCGGATTAGCTAGTTGGTGGGGTAATGGCCCACCAAGGCGACGATCCGTAGCTGGTTTGAGAGGATGATCAGCCACACTGGGACTGAGACACGGCCCAGACTCCTACGGGAGGCAGCAGTGGGGAATATTGCACAATGGGCGAAAGCCTGATGCAGCCATGCCGCGTGTGTGAAGAAGGCCCTAGGGTTGTAAAGCACTTTAAGCAGTGAGGAAGGCTTGTTGATTAATACTCAACAAGATTGACGTTAACTGCAGAATAAGCACCGGCTAACTCCGTGCCAGCAGCCGCGGTAATACGGAGGGTGCAAGCGTTAATCGGAATTACTGGGCGTAAAGCGCGCGTAGGTGGCTGTTCAAGCCAGATGTGAAATCCCCGGGCTTAACCTGGGAACTGCATTTGGAACTGGGCAGCTAGAGTACAGCAGAGGAGTGTGGAATTTCAGGTGTAGCGGTGAAATGCGTAGAGATCTGAAGGAACATCAGTGGCGAAGGCGACACTCTGGGCTGATACTGACACTGAGGTGCGAAAGCGTGGGTAGCAAACAGGATTAGATACCCTGGTAGTCCACGCCGTAAACGATGTCTACTAGCCGTTGGAACCCTTGAGGTTTTAGTGGCGCAGCTAACGCATTAAGTAGACCGCCTGGGGAGTACGGTCGCAAGATTAAAACTCAAATGAATTGACGGGGGCCCGCACAAGCGGTGGAGCATGTGGTTTAATTCGAAGCAACGCGAAGAACCTTACCTACTCTTGACATCCTGATAATTCGGTAGAGATACCTTAGTGCCTTCGGGAAATCAGTGACAGGTGCTGCATGGCTGTCGTCAGCTCGTGTCGTGAGATGTTGGGTTAAGTCCCGTAACGAGCGCAACCCTTGTCCTTAGTTGCCAGCACATAATGGTGGGAACTCTAAGGAGACTGCCGGTGACAAACCGGAGGAAGGTGGGGACGACGTCAAGTCATCATGGCCCTTACGAGTAGGGCTACACACGTGCTACAATGGGCAGTACAAAGGGTCGCTAAGCCGCGAGGTGTCGCTAATCCCATAAAACTGTTCGTAGTCCGGATTGGAGTCTGCAACTCGACTCCATGAAGTCGGAATCGCTAGTAATCGTAAATCAGAATGTTACGGTGAATACGTTCCCGGGCCTTGTACACACCGCCCGTCACACCATGGGAGTGGGTTGCACCAGAAGAGGCTAGTCTAACTTTCGAGAGGACGGTCTCCACGGTGTGATTCATGACTGGGGTGAAGTCGTAACAAGGTAGCCCTAGGGGAACCTGGGGCTGGATCACCTCCTTAAACGATAACTTCGATTACATAAGTGCTCACACGCATTGCTTGATCTGAATTGGCAGTGAAAGGTCCACGAGACCGGGCCTAGAAAATATAGGCCTGTAGCTCAGCTGGTTAGAGCGCACCCCTGATAAGGGTGAGGTCGGCAGTTCAAGTCTGCCCAGGCCTACCAATTTCTCGCTACTCTTCGTTGGAGATTTACTCACATAGCAGGCTATGTGTCGCAAACCTCCGCCTCGATTAGCAAGAAATCGCTAAATGGGGCTATAGCTCAGCTGGGAGAGCGCTTGGTTTGCATCCAAGAGGTCTGCGGTTCGATCCCGCATAGCTCCACCATTTTTCACTGTTAAATCTTGTAAATAACATCAGAAACCTAATGCTTGGTCGTCTAATTCAAATTTTAGATGTTATCAGGATTTAGTTTTCTGGTTTTATATCAGACATAATTGATTAAAGTCTTCACGGCTTTAAGCTCTTTAACAAGACGGATTGCGAAGTTGTAAAATGTAATATACAACGATAGAAATGCGTTTTTGTTGTTCGAAAGAATGATGAAAGCGATGAGTTTATCTCAAGCATGTCTATCCGGTGTAAATATCGTTGCATTAATTCTTATCTTCGTTGTTTGTTGATTACTTCGGTAATGAATAAACATGAAGACGAGAACTGAACTATCTCTTTAGTTTGTGTGTTATTTGTGGATTTGCTTAGGCAAAGCTGTGAATAACCTGTGATCTAAAGATTAAAGTCGAAACAGTTTCTTGAGTTATCCAGTTAACACAGTCAATTGTGTTATATGGTCAAGTGACTAAGCGCACACGGCGGATGCCTAGGCAGTTAGAGGCGATGAAAGACGTAGGAGCCTGCGATAAGGCTAGGGGAGTTGGCAAGCAAACTTTGATCCTAGCATTTCTGAATGGGGAGACCCACCTGATTTATCAGGTATCTTGGACTGAATACATAGGTGCAAGAGGCGAACCCGGGGAACTGAAACATCTAAGTACCCGGAGGAAAAGAAATCAAACGAGATTCCCTGAGTAGCGGCGAGCGAAAGGGGAACAGCCGATCAATGTTGTAGTAGTGGAATTATCTGGAAAGTTAAGCGATACAGGGTGATAGCCCCGTACACGAAGCTACAGCGTTGACATATTAAGTAGGTCGGGACACGTGTTATCTTGACTGAAGATGGGGGGACCATCCTCCAAGGCTAAATACTCCTAACTGACCGATAGTGAACCAGTACCGTGAGGGAAAGGCGAAAAGAACCCCTGTGAGGGGAGTGAAATAGAACCTGAAACCGTGTGCGTACAAGCAGTAGGAGCTCTTCGGAGTGACTGCGTACCTTTTGTATAATGGGTCAGCGACTTAATGTATGTGGCTAGGTTAACCGATTAGGGGAGCCGTAGAGAAATCGAGTCTTAATAGGGCGTCGAGTCGCATGCATTAGACCCGAAACCCGGCGATCTATCCATGGGCAGGTTGAAGGTTGAGTAACATCAACTGGAGGACCGAACCCACTTATGTTGAAAAATGAGGGGATGACTTGTGGATCGGAGTGAAAGGCTAATCAAGCCGGGAGATAGCTGGTTCTCCCCGAAAGCTATTTAGGTAGCGCGTCGTATCTTACCCTCGGGGGTAGAGCACTGTTTGGGCTAGGGGGTCATCCCGACTTACCAACCCCATGCAAACTCCGAATACCGAGGAGTACAATTACGGCAGACAGACAGCGGGTGCTAACGTCCGTTGTCAAGAGGGCAACAACCCAGACCGCCAGCTAAGGTCCCAAATACCAGTTAAGTGGGAAACGATGTGGGAAGGCTTAGACAGCTAGGAGGTTGGCTTAGAAGCAGCCATCCTTTAAAGAAAGCGTAATAGCTCACTAGTCGAGTCGGCCTGCGCGGAAGATTTATCGGGGCTAAAACTGGTAACCGAAGCTGCGGATGCACTTAGTGCATGGTAGGGGAGCGTTCTGTAAGCGGTTGAAGTCGAGCTGAGAGGCTCGGTGGACGTATCAGAAGTGCGAATGCTGACATGAGTAACGATAATGGGAGTGAAAAACTCCCACGCCGGAAGATCAAGGTTTCCTGTCCAACGTTAATCGGGACAGGGTTAGTCGGCCCCTAAGGCGAGGCAGAAATGCGTAGTCGATGGAAAACGGGCTAATATTCCCGTACCATTTATTGCTGCGATGGAGAGACGGAGAAGGCTAGGTCAGCGTGGCGTTGGTTGTCCACGTTTAAGGTTGTAGGCTGGGGGATTAGGCAAATCCGGTCCCCTAAGGCTGAGAGCTGATGACGAAGGTTTGCTTTGCAAACCGAAGTGATTGATGCCCTGCTTCCAAGAAAATCTTCTAAGCTTCAGGCAATAAAGACCGTACTCCAAACCGACACAGGTGATCAGGTAGAGAATACCAAGGCGCTTGAGAGAACTTGGGTGAAGGAACTAGGCAAAATGGTACCGTAACTTCGGGAGAAGGTACGCCGGCTTTGGTGATGGGACTTGCTCCCTAAGCTGAGGCTGGTCGAAGTGACCAGGTGGCTGCGACTGTTTATTAAAAACATAGCACTGTGCAAACACGTAAGTGGACGTATACGGTGTGACGCCTGCCCGGTGCCGGAAGGTTAATTGATGGGGTTAGCACTTGTGCGAAGCTCTTGATCGAAGCCCCGGTAAACGGCGGCCGTAACTATAACGGTCCTAAGGTAGCGAAATTCCTTGTCGGGTAAGTTCCGACCTGCACGAATGGCGTAACGATGGCCACGCTGTCTCCACCCAAGACTCAGTGAAATTGAAATTGCGGTTAAGATGCCGTATACCCGCGGCTAGACGGAAAGACCCCGTGAACCTTTACTATAGCTTTGCACTGAACTTTGAGCCTACTTGTGTAGGATAGCTGGGAGGCTTTGAAACCGTGACGCTAGTTGCGGTGGAGCCACACTTGAAATACCAGCCTGGTATGTTTGAGGTTCTAACCTAGGCCCCTTATCGGGGTTGGGGACAGTGCATGGTGGGTAGTTTGACTGGGGCGGTCTCCTCCCAAAGAGTAACGGAGGAGCACGAAGGTTGGCTAATCATGGTCGGACATCATGAGGTTAGTGTAATGGCACAAGCCAGCTTGACTGCGAGACGTACATGTCGAGCAGGTACGAAAGTAGGTCATAGTGATCCGGTGGTTCTGTATGGAAGGGCCATCGCTCAACGGATAAAAGGTACTCCGGGGATAACAGGCTGATTCCTCCCAAGAGTTCATATCGACGGGGGAGTTTGGCACCTCGATGTCGGCTCATCACATCCTGGGGCTGAAGCCGGTCCCAAGGGTATGGCTGTTCGCCATTTAAAGTGGTACGCGAGCTGGGTTTAGAACGTCGTGAGACAGTTCGGTCCCTATCTGCCGTGGGCGTTGGAAATTTGAGAAGAGCTGCTCCTAGTACGAGAGGACCGGAGTGGACGAACCCCTGGTGTTCGGGTTGTGTCGCCAGACGCATTGCCCGGTAGCTACGTTCGGACGGGATAACCGCTGAAAGCATCTAAGCGGGAAGCCTCCTTCAAGATTAGATTTCCCTGGGGTTTAACCCCCTGAAGGGCCGTTGAAGACTACGACGTTGATAGGCTGGGTGTGGAAGCGTTGTAAGGCGTTGAGCTAACCAGTACTAATTGCCCGTGAGGCTTGACCATTGTCAGGTTTTATTCCGAAAAACCCCTTAATCTTACGATTAAGGGGTTTTTTTATGCGCTTTATTTATCATTGCAACAGGTCGGGTGGATTTAGCTTTGTTACATCAAAGCGCTCGCCTTTAAGTATGGCTGTGTTTGATCTGGCCTCTAGGGATGTGGAAGCATTTTTAATGCTGAGCTGAATCTAGGCGAGCAAGTAAGGCTAAAGGGATTGGCTTCATGACAGGAGAGCTATAAGGGTTTTAGCGTACCAAAGGCAGTGTGCAGCGAGTATTCTTTGCCGTCTTGCGGGCATTGGCTTTTAAGCGGCTATTTTGTATTTTCAGAGAGTAGCTTATCTAATGTTGTTATTGCATGCTGCGTAGCGCCACGGTTATTCGCCAAAAAACAGCTAGCATTATGACCAAACTCTTCTTGTTTTTGTATTGAGTTAAATAGAGTTAGCAAGTCACAACTTATTTCCTCTGTGTTTAGCGATTGATGCTGTAATAGAGCATTGGCCTCCAACAGCGCGCTATTTAATTCCGGTGTGCCCTGAGTATGTGGGCCGACGGTAATAGCCTTGCCGAATAGCGCGGGCTCTAGTGTGTTATGCCCTCCTGTATCATCAAAACTTCCCGCTACAGTGCAAACATTGGCAACGGCATAAAATAGTAACAACTCTCCGATGGTATCAATTAACCAAACATCGACACTCTCTGATAACGGGGCCTTATCGCTTCTTCTGCAGTAACTTAAATTAAACCCTTTTAGTTTTTGCTCTAGGGGGATATAGCGTTCAGGGTGTCTAGGCGCTAAAACTAGGAGTAAAGCTGGGATTTGTTTTTTTAGCTCTAAAAAAACGCCGAGTAGTAAGTCTTCCTCATCGGTGTGCGAGCTGCCAATGGTCCAAACAGGCCGATTGCTCACAATCGCTTTTAACTGATTAGTTTTGTGGTTTAACTCTACGGGCATTGCAATATCGAACTTTAGGTTGCCTGCGCTTGATACCTTTTCGGAATCCGCACCTAGTGATATAAAGCGTTCTGCGTTATTGGGGCTTTGCGCTTGTATTGCGTCGAATTGATTAAGAGTAAGCTCAATTAATCGTGATATTTTTTGGTATTGCATGGTGGATTTGTCGGAAAGGCGCGCGTTAATGAGCATTAGCTTTGCGCAGGATTTTTTTGCCTGAAATGCGAGGCTAGGCCATAGCTCCGTTTCCATAAATACAATAGCGCTAGGCTGTAGGCGCTTTAAAAATATCCAATTGCAAATAGCGACATCGAAAGGCAGGTAGCTGTGGTTTACCTTATTACCAAATAAATGTTTAACCTGTTTTGAGCCTGCAGGTGTAAAGCTTGTAATGGTAATGGGTGCGTTTGGAAATGTTTTAACTACGCCGGTGATAAAAGGCTTGAGACTAGTGATTTCGCCTAGGCTCGCGCCATGGATGATAATGCCGCCTTTGTGTTTAGCTTTTGAGCAAAAGCCAAGGCGCTCAAGCAGGCGAGCTCTATATTCTGGCTGTTTTCGAGATCGAACAAGTAGCGCCATAATAATCAGCGGAAGCAGTACTATGCCTGCGAGTTGGTAAAGCGCTAAAACTAGACGCTGCACAAATTGCCCCTTAAAAATTTTCGGTATCACTGGCGCCCTTGTTATAGTGGGCGCTGTATCTTGTTGGGCTAACCAGTAGCCCTCGTTATGGGTTTATTCTGCTTGACTATGAAATACTATCACGTTGCTATTCATTTATTACTGTTGTCTCTTGCGCCTAAAGCTTTATCGGCTGGGGTCTCGAATTATATTCCTGTCAATGTCGATCCAGTAATAGAGCGTGATATTGAACGCTTAATGGTTTATGCAAGCCTAACTGATTTAACAAAGCCTTATAGTGTTTCGTTGATTGAACATGGCTTAGATAAAATTGCTGTGACTCAGCCTGCGTTGCATGCGCGCCTTGCACGTTATATTGATGCGTATAAACAGCGCAGTAACGTAACCCATGCCAGTATTCAAGCACGTTACCGTGCTGATAATAATACCGCTGAGGTCGCTAGGGTTAACGAGAGAGGCACAACGCTTGAAGAAAGTGTCGCTATAACGTTGCGGGCGCATACTGGTATTAGTGACTGGTTACTGCTTAATGTGGGCGGGCATCTATCGGATGAGAATTTACAACCTACAGGTAGCTTGTTGTCTGTCGGAGCCAGCTGGGCGCAACTGGATTTAGGCTACAAGGAATACTGGCTGTCTCCTTTTATAGGCTCTTCGCAACTGCTCAGTACACAGGCCCAAACACTGCCGTCAGTTTCGCTCAGTAATAATTTGCCGTTAACTTTTTTTGGTGTGGGGTTTAACTATGAGTTTTTTGTTGCGCAACTGTCGAATCAGCTCACAGCTTATAACGGAGCTTACAGTGATACAAAAGCCCCCTTGTTAGCGAGTACGCATATTAGTTTTCAACCGGTGTCTTGGTGGACGTTAGGTGCTACACGGATGTTTCAGTTTGGTGGCGGCGAAAGAGAGCTGGATGGAAGCACATTAGCGAGAGCATTTTATGATCCTCGCGGCGCTGATAATGATGCTTCTGTTGATGAGGAATCGGGTAACCAGGTGGCTGCATTATCCAGCAAAATGATTTTTGATGGAACTGTACCGTTTGCTTTCAGTGTGGAGTTAGCGGGTGAAGATACCTCTAACAATAAAGAGTATCAGTTGGGCAACCCTGCGTTAACGGCGGGCTTATTCTTTCCTCGTTTTTTCTCTGATAATGTCTCATTTGCTTATGAATATGCCGATTGGGATAACGGCTGGTATGTGAACAATGTTTACCAAGACGGTTATTCTAATGAGGGGTTTGTGTTGGGACACTGGGCAATGCAAGAGCAGCATAATGTAGGCACGGCTGTGCCTGGCAGTAGTCATTTTGTGGCTGCTCAGTTGTGGATGCCGTGGAATCACACGTTGGACTTTAAACTTCGCGGGGTAAATCATGATAGCGATATTTATTCGCAAGCGTGGAATATTGATATTGACTACTTTATGCCGGTGTTGAAACAAAGCTCGCTAGGGCTTGGCGCGTATTTTGGTGAGGACAGCCAAAAAAATTCATTTGTTCAATTAAGAGTTTCTGTTCAATGGCGATAATAAATTTGAGAGCCTGGTTGGCTTCTGTAGTCGTTAGCTTGATGTGTATGTTGTCTACAAGTAAAGGTTGGGCTGAGTCTTTTTATGAGGTATCTCTGAGTACCGGCGAGCGCCAGCTCGATATTTTCAGGAAAGCAGCGCCTGATGATGTCGATGATGCAGCGTATGTTGGCGCATCTATATCGGCATATCGCAAGGTAAATGAGGCGTCGGCTTGGGGCGCGGTACTTGAGGTGATGACGCCGCTTGGTCGCGACCATGACATTGGAAGTGGAAGAATCGTTGGTTTGCGGCCAGTAAATTACTTATTTCAGTGGAATCCAAGGTTAGCAACAGAGCTTTTTATGGGAGCGGCTCAGTACGACTGGATTAAACATGCTGCAGGTTATTATTTAGGTGCTAACGCGCGCATCCACTTTGGTGATAAGCAACGCTATGCCCTAGGGCTTGAGTATAAATACTTCCAAGACTTGGCGCACGATGGTGGCCCTGGTGGTGACCAAATTATTGATGGCCCGGCATTGGGGCTGCAGCTGAATTACCGCTTTGGCCAATAGGTTGGCAATAGTGGGCGCGTAAATGCTCAAAAGCAGGAAAAGCTGGGCTTTAGGATCTAGAATTCAATAACAAGTGTAGTTCCCGTTCTCTAAATAGCGACTTATATCGCTAAGTTTGAAAGTTTATGCCTGTAGATCGCGAAATATCACAAGCGAGTTTTACACGTGCTGCAGCGACGGCCAGAATGATTTCGATTGTGGTGGCGATAATTAACGTCCCTTTTTTAATGCTGGCTCTAGCTGGGCAGGTTTGGCTGCGGGTGGGTATTCTTAGCTTGGCTCAAATAGGCTTTCTCGCCAGTATCTACCTGTGTCACCCTGATCGTTACCGTCCTTTTACACCGTGGGTTGTTTTAGGTTCTTGCTGGTTCGCTGTTATTAATGCGGTTTGCACTAATGGTGGCGGTATGGGGCATGTCACGCTGTTGTGGTTTTCTTTTATTATTTGCATCGCTGGGCTTATTGGTTCGTATCGTTTGTGCGTCAGCTGGTCTGCGATAGCGGCGCTCTCAGTTTTAAGTATTTTTGGTCTAGAACTGCTCGGTGTAGAGCTGCCTAACTTAACACCTGTTAAGCAACAGTATTGGTTGGCAACTTTGCATAGTTTCTCTCAGGTGATCGCGATGGCTGCGTTAGTGTTAGCCTATCGGCGAACACTAACTGGCTTTGAAGACCAAGTGCATCAAAAGATTGAGATGGTTCAAGCTGAGGTGGTTCAGCGTGAGCTTGCCGAGCAGGTGGCGCTCAAAACTGTCCAAGAGAAAGATCAGTTCCTTCGTAATTTAAGCCACGAGTTTCGAACACCGTTGAACAGTATTATTGGGTTTTCTGAACGACTGCTCAAGAAGTACTCACAAGACGAAACCCTAACAAAAGGCTTAGAAGCTGTTAATCGCAACGGTAAGAGTCTTCATTACTTGGTAAGCGAATTATTGCTACTCGATGCGATCCAGGCGACACCTCTTGATTTACACAAAGCGCGCCTTAGTGATTTAGTTCAATCTGTCGTTGTCTCAAATGAGGCTTTAGCCAGTCGCTACCAAATACAACTGCTCTACACATTAGAAGACGGCTACAGCGAGCAAGATATCGATGTGGATGTGGCACGCCTAACACTGGCTCTGAGTAGTGTGCTGCTGTTTTGTATTCGTCAATCGCCGCCCGGGCTTATCGCTATACATCTGAAGAAACGAAATGGTCGTTACTGTATTGAATTTACCGATTGCGCGAAGACAATGGCTCGTGATGCTCATGATTCATTGTTTGAAACACATTACGAGTATGTTTTGTCAAACGATAAAGATATCCCCTCGTCGGCTTTTGCATTAAAAATCGCCGCTTTGATTGTTGCTCGTCATGGTGGAACTGTCTCGTCTGAGCCGTCTACTAGTTCAAGTATTATTGGCAATCGAATAGCTATCACACTTTAGTGAGCCGATATTCAGTGATTAATCTTTGATTCATCCATAGCGGCTTAATCTATACCCGTGCAACTTAGACGGGAGATTGCCATGAAAGTATTTGATATACCATTCACTACAACGATAAAAAGTTATAGCTTGCGGGCTCTTATTACAGCGGCTTTAGTCAGTGTCGGTAGTGTGAGCTGGGCTGGCGATCATGGTCATAAAGACCGACATCGCGACAATAATCAGCACCGAGAGCAGCGACGCGATAATCATCGAGAAGATCGAGCGCGACAGCATGAACGCGAAGGGCACAGAGATAACCGAAGACACGCCGAGCAGCGCGACAAACACCGACACCATGCTAAGCACCGCCACCATGAGCAAAACCGTCGACATGATGCGCATAAAAGACATGACCATCATTTCTACTCTCCCCCAAGGCATCACGACAAGCATCGAAAGCATCACCATAAGCACCACGCTAAGCGCTATCACCACAGCCGGTATCACAACCATCATGCTAAGCGCCACGTTAGGCACCACGGCAGTCATGAGGCTGCATTTTTATTAGGCGGCGTGATTTTGGGAGCAGTGTTGTCCGATGTGAGTAATGGACATAACGATTATTACTATGACGGCAGAGATACGCGCAGCTACCGGAACCTAAGAGCACAGACGTGCTATCGCTCGTATTATGAAAATGGCCGGCGCGTCCTTGTTGAAACGTCAAGGGACTACTGCGTCGCTTACTAACGGGTAGAGCAATAAGTGGGCGGTGAGAACTTTTAAGTTGCCTAGATCACGCAAAAAGCGCGCTCTAGGCGTGTTACTTAGGCAGAAGCTTCACTGTCTTCGTTATCAGGCTCAGACATTCCCAATTCTTTTAGTTTGCGCGTTAGCGTATTGCGGCCCCAACCGAGCAGGTTTGCCGCGTCACGTTTGCGGCCTGCGGTGTGTTTAAGTGCTGTTTCTATTAACGCTCGCTCGAAGGTTGGGACGGCCTCACTAAGAATATCGTGCTCGCCGCGTGCGAGGCATTGATCGGCCCATTGGCGCAAAGCTTTATCCCAGTCGCCGGCGGGAGCTTGGGCATCTTTACGCTCCATCAATTCTGGCGGCAGGTCTTGCACGTGCACCTCGCGCCCAGAAGCCATTACCGTAATCCAGCGACAGGTGTTCTCAAGCTGCCTTACGTTGCCCGGCCAGCGCAGGTTGGCAAGGTACTGCTCGGCTTCTTTGGTTAGCAACTTGGGTTCTACGCCTAGCTCTTTGGCGGCAGAATTTAAAAAGTGTTGTGCCAGACGAGGAATATCTTCTCGTCGCTCTGCCAGTTTGGGCAGATGGATCCGAATAACGTTAAGGCGGTGAAACAAGTCTTCACGGAAGCGGTTTTCTTCTACTAACTGTTCTAAATCTTGGTGGGTCGCGGCAATAATACGCACGTCAACCTTGATGGGGGTATGGCCGCCAACACGATAAAATTCGCCGTCTGCCAGTACCCGTAAAAGCCGAGTTTGAGTTTCGGCTGGCATATCACCGATCTCATCCAAGAACAAAGTGCCGCCATCTGCTTGCTGGAAGCGGCCTTGTCGTAAACCGCCAGCGCCCGTAAAAGCACCTTTTTCGTGACCAAATAGTTCCGATTCTATTAAATCGCGCGGGATAGCGGCCATGTTTAACGCAATAAACTGTCCTTCTTTGCGTGGGCTGTGGGTATGTAGCGCGTGAGCAACGAGCTCTTTACCGGTACCCGATTCGCCATTGATCAATACGGTAATGTTCGACTGTGATAATCGCCCAATGGCCCTAAATACTTCTTGCATGGCGGGCGCTTCGCCAATGATGTCTTTGGTTACTTCTGGCGGATTTTGCGTGGGTGTTGCTTGCTGTTGCTCTTGCGTATGAGCGAGCGCGCGTTGAGTTACCGCAACGGCTTCGTCAATATCAAAGGGCTTGGGTAGATACTCAAACGCGCCGCCTTGGTAAGCTGCAACCGCACTGTCGAGGTCGGAGTGCGCGGTAATAATAACCACCGGAAGGTTCGGGAAATCCTTCTGCAATAACGATAACAGCGTAAGGCCGTCAGTGCCGGGCATACGCACATCGCTGATAATCGCATCGGGTTGTTCTATTTTTAGGCGGCTAAGTGCGCGGTCTGCGCTTTCGAAACTTTCCGTGGTAATACCTGCTTGCTGTAGAGCCTTCTCCAGCACCCAACGGATCGATTTGTCGTCGTCAATAATCCAAACGTAGTTAGGCTTCTGCATAGTGTTCATCCAAGGGTAGGTATAGCGTGAATTCCGTCTTGCCCGGTTCGCTTTGGCATTCAACCAAGCCCCCGTGCTGACTAATTAAGTTTTGTGTGATGGCAAGCCCGAGCCCTGTACCTTCTGCTCGTCCTGTAATCATCGGGAAAAATATGTTGCTAATAAGCGCTGGCGGTATGCCTGGGCCGTTATCACATATTTCGACTCTGGCAACCAGCGGGTGGTGATGGCGGCCAATGGTAAAGCGGCGTTGAATACGTGTAGTTAACTTTATTTGAGGCGATGGCGTATTGCTCTCCATCAAGGCTTGAAGCGCATTGCGGCTAATATTGAGCAACGACTGTATTAGCTGCCCTCTATCGCCAATAAGGTTTGGGATGCTTGGATCATAATCGCGTTGAATGTGAACGGTGTGGCCGGCTTCTACATCAATCACTGAAGCGACGTGTTCAAGGACATCGTGGACATTAACGGGTTTGCGCTCGGCTGGAATGCGAGGTCCTAGCATGCGGTCGACTAAGTCTCGTAAGCGGTCAGTCTCGTCGATAATAATGCGCGTATATTCCGATAAGTCGGACTCGCCAAACTCTCGCCCCAATAGTTGCGCTGCCCCGCGAATACCCCCAAGAGGGTTCTTAATTTCGTGAGCCATGCTGCGAATTAAGTTGCGAGAAGTTTCTTGTGCAGAGAGCATCGCTTCGTCTTTACTAATGCGGATCAGACGGTCCAGGGGCTGTACCTCTATGACCAAACTATTGCCATCGGCGCTTGGATCAACAGAGTAATCGACGGTGATTTCGTTGTTGTTGTGCAGCCGCCATTTTGCGTGGCGTTTGGTATACGGGTTGTTGTTGGCGATAGCGCTGGCAAGCTGGTTTTGATCGCCATCTAGCTCTTCAAAGCAATCGCTGATCTTGCGGCCAAGCACTTGATCACCGCTCACGCACAGTAATACCTCTGCGGCACTATTTAAATAGGACAGTTTAAGGTGCGTGTCGACGAGGATCACAGCTGTGACGAGTCGATCTAAAATATGTTTGTAATGAATTTGCTCAACCATGGAATACGATCTCATTGATGCTAGCAAGCTAGCAAGGATCAAACCAGTTTGTTGAATTTAACAAACTGCCCGCTGATTGCTCAGGGGCTGAGCGATAATGCTAAACGCTGCTCTTTTTGTTGCGCTAGAGGGAAAGGTTGGTTTGGCAGGCAAGACCTGTGTGCGCCTCTGCGATGCATTATCGCAGAGGTCGGCACCAACTTGAAGCTGATATGTTACTTTTTGGTGCGTTTTAGCGGGGGGATTTTCTAAGTGCAGCCCTTCTAACGTAGACTGTAATGGCGCCTGAGCGCGCAACAACTTTACCTGACGGGTTCAAGATCGCTACGCTTAATTGATGCTCGCCGCGGATAATTTCGGTAATAACAAAGCTAGTGCTCGGTTGTGCGCCACCGTAAGGGCTGTTATTCATATAAAGCTGTGCGCTATAGCCATTACCGAGTGCGGGCTGGACTTCAGCCATAACGCTAAGGTCCCTTTGTCCTGCCAAAATCTCCGAGCCATTAGCCGGCGATACTATACCTACGCGATATTGTGTCGCTTGCTGTTTGGGGGCTGGTGGTGTGTAAGCTTTCGCTTTAACAGCTGGTGCTGTGTTTATTTGGGGAAGGTCAACGGGATCTACCTTCTTGCCTGTTGGCGCATCGGAGTAGGTTACCTTGCCGTTTTCGTCTACAGATTTGTAGACGTTATCTGCAATAACATAGGAAGTGACAGCAATGCCAACGACTGCGAGTAACCCTGCCAGACGTGTTGGTGTGAGAAATGGATGCATGAGACGTGCCTCTTTATTGAAATTGAGAATCCTTCAACCGATTATGACCGACTTCTGTCAGCGGTGCTACTGGGTGTAATTAGAGTTTCTTTGTAAGGGGCGTGTTTGTGCTACGCAGAGCATCTAATTGAATGCCAAGGTAGATTAGTTTGTTAAGGCTGTATCGCGGCTGAATTGTTTGGCGGGTATTGTTTAGCGGGTGGTGCAAACGGTATTTCGACCGCGCTCTTTGGCTGAGTATAACGCTTGGTCGGCGCGGCCAAACGCTTGTGAGAAAGTTTCGTTATTGCGCACTGCTGTGCAGCCAATGCTGATTGTAATATTGATGGTTTTTTCGGGGATATCGAAAGGTGTTTCTGCGATTAAGCTTCGTATCTTGTGTGCCAGAAATGTGAGCTGCTCTAAGCTGCTGTTGGGGCTGAGCAACAAAAATTCTTCGCCGCCCCAGCGGCCAACAATAATATCGTCACTAAGGTTTTGGGTAATGCGCTGTGCAACTTGTTTTAGAATTGCGTCGCCTGGGCCATGACCAAAGGTGTCGTTGACTTGCTTGAAGTGGTCAATATCCAAAACGGCAATGCACAAGTTTTGGCCTTTTTGAGTATTAAAAATAATCTCTATTACGTGATCTAAGCCACGGCGGTTATACACCTTTGTCAGTGCATCTTGGTTGGCATCATTTTGCAGCTCGTGATACCTGGATTCTAAAATCTTGAGCGATTGATGGTAGCGCCGGTTATCGCGGTACAGCTTGTGTACTCTAAACAACGCTTCCAATAAAAATACGCTGATCCACATGGCTGTAATCGCGATGTATATAGTCGCCGTGGGGAGCCAGCTTTTTACAATAGTAATTTTGTTCACGGTGAGGATGTGGGTGCCGTTTGGAATGTTGTAAGGCACATCAATACCGAATTGAAAGACGTTGTTGAATTCAGGCTGTGCTTCGAGCCTGCTTTTCGCGTGGGCTTCCATCCACCAGTTTGGAACATGGAATTCGTGCAGGTTAATAAAAATAGGCTTATTAGTTTCATTTCGCTGAATGGAAACTGACATGAATTTTTCGGGCTCTTGATTAACACCTTTAATATTGCGTTCTTTGGCATTGCGCATGTACAGCCGTAAGCTATTTGAATCTCCCTTGTAGGATATGTCTACTTCAAACCCTTTAATGTGGCGAAAGTCCTCATATCTCAGTGCCTCTATTTGTTTGTTGAATGCGCTGGGGTCATCGCGTGAGTATCTAAAAGGTTTGGTGGTGAAAGTTAAAGTAATACCGCAGGCTTTAAACGGCGCGCCGTCGCGTATCTCACACAAAAAGCCTTTTGGTTGGTCTGTTAGCCAGTGCACGCTACTGTTGCCGCCCACTTTATCTCGGTCGTCGTAAGTGCCTGGTGCCGATCGCTCATCTGATGCCAGCGGTATTCTTCGCTCGGGCGCCCATATGCTCACAGCTATCAATATAAGGCTGGCAAAGCCAATAGCTAGGCGAATATAGGCAAGATGTTTATGTGTGATCATCTGGCGGATTATTCTAATGTAGTGAGAACAGCTTTAAGTGTAGATGGCTGGTAGCCAGAGCGCTTGAATAGCGTGCTAGAAGGGCAGCCTCAAGTAGTGGTTTGCACTAAAGGAGGCTGTAGGTATTGGCGTTATAACGAGGCGGTTAACGACTTATAGAATAAACCGGCTCAGGTCTTCATCTTTTGCTAGTTCGCTGAGTTCCCCGTCAACAAAGGCCGCATCAACTGTAATGCCTTTATGTTCTTCCCCTGCATCAAAAGACGCTTTCTCGAGCAAGCGCTCCAGCACAGTGTGTAAGCGGCGCGCTCCGATATTTTCCGTTGTTTCATTGACTTGATAGGCGGTCTCGGCAATGCGACGAATACCGTCGGGGGTAAAGCTCAGCGATACGCCTTCTGCATTCAGTAATGCGATATGTTGTTCTGTGAGTGAGGCATTAGGCTCTGTGAGTATGCGCTGGAAGTCATCGGGTGTTAAGGCTTCTAGCTCTACGCGAATGGGCAAGCGCCCTTGTAGCTCAGGGATAAGATCTGAGGGTTTGCTAAGGTGAAATGCACCGGATGTAATAAATAGCATGTGGTCCGTTTTAATCATGCCGTGCTTAGTACTTACCGTGCAGCCCTCAATCAATGGTAGTAAGTCGCGCTGAACCCCTTCGCGCGAAACATCGGCGCCACTATTGCCTTCGCGTTTGGCGACTTTGTCAATTTCGTCGATAAATACAATGCCGTTCTGCTCGGCAGCTTCGATGGCGCGGGCTTTTAAATCATCTTGGTTAACAAGCTTGGCGGCTTCTTCATCGGTGAGCTGCTTAAAAGCTTGCTTCACTGTTAGCTTTTGCTTTTTGGTTTTATCTTTGTTCATGGATGAAAACATGTTTTGCAGTTGGCTTGTCATGTCTTCCATGCCCGGCGGCGCCATAATTTCAACGCCAACGGGTGTTGCGGCTAGGTCAATCTCGATCTCTTTATCGTCTAGCTCGCCTTGGCGCAGCTTTTTGCGGAACACCTGCCGAGTCGAGCTTTCTGTTTTGTTTTCATCATCGCCGCGGGCCGGCGGTAACAAGGCATCTAAAATGCGCTCTTCGGCGGCATCTTTCGCACGCTGTTCGACTTTTAGCGTTTCTTGTTCGCGCAGCATTTTGATTGCGCTTTCGATAAGATCGCGAATAATCGATTCAACATCGCGGCCAACATAGCCAACTTCGGTGAACTTCGTTGCCTCAACTTTAATAAAAGGCGCGTTAGCAAGTTTAGCTAAACGGCGTGCAATTTCAGTTTTGCCAACGCCGGTAGGCCCTATCATTAAGATATTCTTGGGGGTGATCTCGGGGCGTAAGTCTTCACTAACTTGCATTCGGCGCCAGCGATTACGCAAAGCAATGGCGACTGCGCGTTTAGCATTTTGCTGACCAACAATATGTTTATCAAGCTCGTGAACGATTTCGCGAGGCGTCATCGAGTGAGTTGTGGTGGGCATAATTCGAGTCCCTAAAATTCCAGTTCTTCAATAGTTTGATTTTGGTTGGTGTAAACGCAGATGTCGCCAGCAATCGTTAGGCTTTTGGCAACAATCTCACGTGCACTCAGCTCGGTGTTTTCGAGTAATGCTCGCGCAGAGGCTTGCGCAAAAGAGCCGCCACTGCCTATTGCGATAAGATCGTTTTCTGGCTGAATCACATCGCCATTGCCGGTGATAATCAGCGAAGCTTCGTGATTTGCCACGGCTAAAAGGGCTTCTAGCTTGCGCAGTGCGCGGTCGGTGCGCCACTCTTTGGCAAGCTCAACAGCGGCGCGCACAAGCTGACCGTTATGCGCCTCTAGCTTGCCTTCAAACCGTTCGAAAAGGGTGAATGCGTCAGCAGTGCCGCCAGCAAAACCAGCGATGACTTGGTTTTTGTACAGGTGGCGTACTTTGCGCGCGTTGCCTTTCATGACCGTGTTGCCAAGCGACACCTGGCCGTCACCGCCTATCACCACACTGTTGCCTCGGCGAACAGACACGATTGTTGTCATTGGTAATCCTTAATATTGGAGTGTGCAAAAATATACTATGGGGGTGAATAGTTGGAGTTCAATTGAAGTGTCAGCTTGTTTTACACTGCCTAAGACGTGTTGTGTGCGTTGTGGCTAGTGCTATCAGGGGGTATGCGTAAGTTATTGTTATTTAAGATTTTTGTGTTTTTGGGCATGATCTATGCTTTGAACGGTGAATACGCCGAGCTAATTTCGGCTGTAAACTTTTGTGAATAGAACAGGAACGTACGGAGTTGTTATGAAAAGAGTTTTGTTGGCGTTAATAGCCGCTTTGCCACTCGTTATGTTAAGTGCCAATGTTGTGGCTGGCGATGGTAGTGGCAAAAATAGTGCTGCGCCAAAACACGAGGAAGCCGCTAAAAAAGCAGCCAAACAGGCCGCTGCTAAAAAGAATGTAAAGGCCGAAAAGAAGGCAAAAGCGCTGGCTAAGAAGAAAGCTAAGCGTGAAGAAGAGTTAGCTAAAAAAGCAAAAGCTGAAGCGAAGAAAGCCGCTAAAGAGCAGGCCAAACGTGAAGCCAAGCGCGTTGCTAAGCAAGCCCAAAAAGAGAAAAAACACGCTAAGAAAAAGCATGCTCACTCTGTACCAGAGATTGATGCGGCTGGCGCTGCATTGGCGTTAGGTTTGTTAGGTGGTATAGCCGCTATTCGTCGCGAGCGCAGAAAGTCAAAACAAAAGTAATTTCGCTATGGTAGCCGTAGGCTACTACATTATTATTGAAAGGCCTCTGGGGGAACTCAGAGGCTTTTTTGCGTTAAGGATGGCGGAGTAAGGTAATGCTTCGTTATTCGCCTGTTTAATTAAATATCGAGATGTGATGGCTACCATGAGCTTTGATCGCGAACACGGGCTTGCTCTGTTGTTTGCTGCTGTTTTATTGGCAGAAATTTTACTGATTAGCCAAACGGTAGATGCTTATCAATTGGTTATGAACGGCCGTGCACAAGGCCTTTTGGCAGCTTTTGGTTACTTAGGTCAAGTTGCTAAGTGGTTAGTGTTGAGTGCGGTGATTGCGGGCTTGCTATTGCAGAGCCGCTGGCAGGCGTATTTTCAGCGCGCTAGTGCGCAGTTTTGTTGGCGGCGCTGTATGACCATTGGTGGTGTACACGCGGTTTGTTATGGCTTTTTATTTTACCTTTCTTGGCTTATTTTTGGCGGCACAACAGCGCAAGCGCAAAGCTTAGGGTTGGTGCCGCTTATCGCTTGGTTGTTGGCCGCATGCGCGACATTCGTTTCGTGGCTGCTAATGCTTGTAAGTGCGCAAGAGGTAAAGCGTTTTGTTTGGCGTGAAGGCGTAATGCTGGTAGCGGCGCTGTTAATTGCTGCTGTTGTGTGGTGGTTGGCGACGCTGAGCGCTAACTTATGGGGGCCTATGGCCGATGCCACGTTTTCGCTCGCGGCTTTTTGGCTTCAGTTGCTGGGCGCTGCTGATATTTATATCGACCCTGCCGACAAAATTATGGGGGCGGGTGACTTCTTTGTGCATGTTGCTAATGCTTGCTCGGGCTATGAAGGTATTGGGCTGGTCTTGGCGTTTACCTCGGTCTATTTGTGGGTGCATCGCCAAGAGTTTCGCTTTCCTCAGGCGCTTCTATTGTTCCCGCTGGGCGCGTTGTGTATTTGGTTGCTTAACAGTTTGCGCATTTCCCTATTGGTTTTGTTAGGCGCTTATGTCTCCCCCGACGTGGCCGTTGGCGGCTTTCATTCACAGGCGGGTTGGTTATCGTTTATTGCTACGTCTGTAGGCTTGCTTTGGCTGGCGGGAAAAATCACATTCTTTAATCAAAGTGATGTGCCAGTACCGGCATCGCAGGCGGCTATCCCGCCAAACAATACCAATAGCGAGCAGGCCGTAGCGACCTTAATCCCTGTTGTTGTTTTGTTGGCGGCGACGTTAGTCACCTCATCATTGTCGGCCGGTTTCGATTATTTGTACCCAATTAGGCTATGCGCAGTATTGGTGGCGCTGTGCTGGGTGTGGCGCGCATTAGCCTTACCCAAATTAACGCTATCGTGGTTGCCCGTATTGGCGGGTTTAGTTGTTGCCGTGTTGTGGGGTGTGATGCTCGGTGATACTTCTGTCGGTGACAAACGAGTTCAAGATGGGTTGGATGGCTTATCGCCGGCTTTGGCTCTGGCGTGGCTTGCTTGCCGCTTTGTGGGTTCTGTCGTTACAGTGCCTATTGCTGAGGAACTTGCTTTTCGCGGCTATTTATTGTGTAAATTTAGCCGTTCAGAAAGCTACGTAACTGGGCCTATACCATTTGTATTAACGGGCATGGCTATATCCAGCTTGGCTTTTGGCGCATTACACGGGGCGTGGTTAGCAGGCACAGTGGCTGGGTTGTTTTATGGTCTGGTGCGTTGGCGTAGCGATTCTATTTGGCCTTCGATCGTAGCGCATAGCGTGACAAACGCGGCGTTATTTATTTTTGCGGTAGCTGCAGGTCGTTGGGGGCTTTTGTAGCAGGCAATCAATCGCTTTGAGGGTATTTTGAAATACTCGCCGTATGTGCAGGTTTTTGGTCTGTAATACTAGAGGGAAGGGTTTTATAGCCACAGCCTTCGGCAAGGTTTTTTTGCGAAGGCTGTGCTTAGCTTATTTTAGTCGCGCATTAAAATTGATAATGCAGACCAACGCCAATCTGAGAGAAAGTCGCATCTAAATCAACATTGCTGTTGTAATAGTCATCATCTGAATGTTCAAGTTCGCCTGTGATGGAGTCGTAGGCAACATGTAATATCAGGTGTGGAGCTACCTCAAATTCAACACCAAGCCCCAGTAAAAAACAGTTGCCCACATAGCTCTCGGTGTCATCGTTGTAGCTGTAATTATCGCGCGTTTCATATGCGAAGCTAAGCAGTGCTAAGCCGGCATTGGCATATAGCTGCACTTTATCACTGACCGGCGCAATCAGCTTGGCGGCGGTAGAAAATTTCAGCAATGCTGAGTCATCGATGTAGTCGCTATTTGTTGATCCGCTTGGGGTTAGGCCTAGCGTACTTTCCAGTGCAAAATAAGGGCTAAAGCGAAAGCCTCCGCGCGCTTCTAGCATAGGGCCGTCGAACTCTAGTGGATCCATGCTTCTATATTGGAGCTCGAGGTCCACTTGGCTTAGTTTTCCACCAACATACCAGCCTGTATCGGCAATATTTTGCGCTTGTGCGTGACCGATCAATAGGATTGAAAAAAATACTGCTGAACACGCGAGATTTTTAAGTTTCATCTATCCGCTTTCCTTTCTGTAGAGTAAGTGAAAGCCGGCATTATACGGCGCCACTCTTGATAAATCGACAAGCGAGCGAAGACTGTTTAGAGGGGAGGTTTTGGAATGATCTCCATTGACGCAGTGCTAATAAAACGCGTGCGTCAATGGTTTGTACCTTGTTAGTATTAGGCTAATTTTGAGGCTATTATTGCGGGTTTTGTAAGGATTCTTCGTCATTTATAACAATAAACAACCCTTTGGGGAGCGTGACTAAAAGCTCGAAAGGAACAAAGCCACGTTCCGATTCGCTGGTGTTTTGCAATACCAGCTGAACATTCCCGCCTTGCGCTTTCAGGAATTCTTTGACGGCATCCATTCCCACACCGCGGCCAGAAATATCTGTTACGGCATCTTTGGTTGATACACCAGAACAAAAAACCAGTTCTGCAACTTCTTGATTACTTGGGGAGCTATCTTTACTCCACCGGCCTAGTTCTACTCCTTTTTCAAATAGTCGGCATAAATTAATTCCCTTGCCATCATCATTGACAAAAATATTCAGATTATCCTGAATAACCATCGCATTAATAAGAATACTGCCGCGCTCGTCTTTGCCGTTTCGCACGCGCTCTTCTGGGGTTTCAAGGCCGTGGTCTACACAGTTGCGCAATACGTGAGCAAAAACGTCAGTTAATAATTCAAAGCTAGTATTTTTAATGCGGATATTCTGGGCGTCGAATTTAACGCTGGGGGTGTGCTTATTTAGCTGCCCAGCAATGGAAGATAGCGATGCCACGACGTCGACTAAAACGTCTTCAATGGGGCTTGATTGTATGCGGCCGACAAATTGTTTTAATGTGTCGATTTGCTCTGTATCTGCCAGTTCTTGAATTTTATCCATAATGGCATTGTTCATCCAAAAACCTTCATGCCGGTCGCCGCCATCGTTATCCCCGCGGCCGAGCACACGGCGATAAATGTCGGAATATTCTGCCACGGCTTTTTTCACTCGCTCCAAGTCATCCAGTAATTTATCGGGGTCCCATGGTGCATCAGGTGAAGATTTTAGCGAACTGTAGGTGGACTCCACCTCGTGGACTACATCGCTTAAATGGCTAAAACCATAGGTTCGACAATTACCTTTGATGGTATGCATATTGCGAAATAGCAGGGCAATTGTGTCGTCGTTACGTATTTCAGCGGCTTCAATGGCTTCGTAGTTTGCATGAATATAGCGTGAAGAGGACTCCTCAAAGCCAAGCACTTTTTCGGAAGAGATATTGAGTAGCTGGCTAATAATATCGAGTTCTCTTTTTTGCCCTTGAGCTTCGCTTTCCATTTGTTTTAAGCGCGTGACATCGCGGACGGATATCATCAATTTATTTACAATGCCGTCACTCAATATAGGGTTCCAGTCTAGAGCGAGGTGCTTTACTTTACCGTTTATTTCAATATCGTATTCGTCAATTAATAAATACTTGTTGAACTCGTAATTCATTTCATCTTCGCCGACTATCGCGAAAATTGCATTGTTGGCCGAATCTAGGCTATCACTACCTAAGTTTGCGCCGGTAAAAAGTAGGTCACTTACTTTTCGATTGGCAATGTCATTGGTTTCGAATATTTCTTCTAAGTAGTGCGCATATTCCGGATGAATTAATTCATTTTCTTGCACCGTAAACAGCCCTTGGGGCATGTTTTCTAGCATGGCTTGAATGTCATCGTTCTTTTGTTTCAGCTCGCCTGTGCGCTCTGCAACCTTGGCTTCGAGTAAGCGGTTTTGTTCTTCAATAACTTTTCGCTTTTGGCGCTGGTGTGCAATAAACCATAAAATGATGGCCAGTAGTGCCAGCGCATAAAGGGTGTAAGCCCACCAAGTTTTCCACGGTGGCGGTAACTGGATGATAGTGATGCTAGTGCCGTCTTCATTCCATACGCCATCATTGTTGCTGCCTTTAACGTGAAATGTATATGTTCCAGAGTTAAGGTTGGTGTATTTTGCCGAACGCTGGTCGCCCACTTGTAGCCAGTCATCATCAAAGCCATCAAGCTTATAGGCATAGCGGTTTTTTCCAGGGTCTCTAAAGTTAAGTGCCGAAAAGCCAAAAACAAACATCGATTTCTTGTAATCTAAAACGATCGTTTGCGTGGTATTGATTGATTCATCCAAAAGACCGTCTTCGCCACCAATACTTATAGAGTCGGCAAATATTTTAAAATCTGTGAATACGATGGGCGGAGGTATTTTGTTTTCTTTTAGCTTTTCAGGATTAAAAAAACGAACCCCTTCAATACCGCCAAAAATGATTTCGCCTTTATGGGTGATTAGGCCAGAATCGGTATGAAAGCCACCCATTAGCTTTCCGCTATCGCGGTTGTAGTTCTTTATCTTTTTAGTTTCTGGGTCGAATAGCGATATGCCGTTGTTTGTACTTAGCCACAAACGGCCTTCTTGATCTTCTAAAATTTGGCGAATGGTATCGTCATTAAAACCATCGCTTTTCTTGTAAACAGTGAAGGATGATCGGTCTGCATTCAATAAGTTTAAACCGGCATCAGTACCAAACCACATACGGCCTTGGCTATCTTCGAAAATGGATAATACTGATGGGTTACTGAGGCTAGAAGGGTCAGTGGCATCGGCTAAAAAGTGTGTGAATACTTCGCTTTCTCGGTCCATAAGGTCGAGGCCGGCGCTAGTGGCTACCCAAAAGTTACCTTTGGAATCCTCGAAGGTGTCCCAGGTATTACCGCCAATAATTGAATTGGGGTCGCTGTCGTTATGAACGTAATGGGTGTATTGGTCGGTTGCTCTATCGTATTTACTTAGGCCGCCAGAGTGGGTTGCTAGCCAAATATTTTTGAGGCTATCTTCTTTGATTGACCATACATGGGCATTATTAAGTCGTTGTGATTTGCTAATACTGTCTGAGGCTTTACGTAATTCGTCGAATGGATAGCGATGGAATTTTCCTGTGGCCGGGTCAAGCTTAGATACGCCGCCGCCCCAAGTGCCTACCCACACATGGCCTTGGCTATCGAGAAACGTTGTTAATACTGCGTTGCTGCTAATGCTGGTATCGTCGTTTGGGATATTCTTATAAGCAAAAAAACTATTTTTTTCGCGGTCAAAATAATTTAAGCCGCCACCATCTGTACCCAGCCACAGGTTTCCGTGCTGGTCTTCTTGCATAGAAAGTGTTGAGTTGTGAGACAAACTATTACTGTTGGATGGATCGTGGGTGTAAGTGGTGATAGCCGCACTGGAGCGATCAAAAAAGTTAATGCCGTCGGGGTAGTTGCCGACCCAAATATCGCCGGTTTTATCCTCAAAAACTGTGCGCACTTGGTTTGAATTAATGGAGCTTGCACGACCGGCTTCATGCTTGTGGTTAATAAAACGGCCTTGTGGATATTTTTTACTTTTTTCAAAAACGCTAACACCGCCGCCATCAGAGGCAATCCATAGCGCGCCGGTCGAATCAAGCCAAAGGGTCCAAATATCGTTACCGCCTAAGCTGAATGGGTCGTCGGGCTGGTTGATGTAGCGCTTTGTTTTTTGAGTTTTAGGGTCGTAGTGAACCAGCCCGTTAAAAGTCGCCAGCCATAGCTGGCCGTTGCCATCAGAAATAATATCGGTAACCGAATTAGCCGGCAGTAGGTTAGGTTGTTCAGGGTAGGGTTTAATCAGTTCAAAGTGTTTTTTGTCCCAATCGAGTTTTTCTAAGCCCGCTTCGGTGCCAACCCAAAGGTTACCTCTTGGGTCGAGGTGAACGGTCTGTACGATTTTACTGTGTAGGCTTTGGTCGTTGTTTTCGTCAGGTAATATTACGCTGTAAGTCAGTTGGGTGCGGTCTATAACCAATAGGCCCGATTTAGAGGCCACAAGAAGCTCACCACTGGGTAGCTCTAAAGATTGTAATAAATCTGTTGTGGTTATCGTAACTTGCGCATTGGGGTTATCTGCAATTTGGGTTAAGCGCTCGGTACGTGGGTCGTAGCGCAATAGGCCTGTGCGTGTAGAAACCCATAAAATGTTTTCGCTATCCTCAAAGATATCCACCGCCATTTTAACTGGCCTAAATTCCTCACCTTGCGCGGTGTTAACCGTCAGCGGAATAGACTTAAATTCGTAGCCATCGTAGCGAATAATGGCATTGGCGCCGCCAAACCACATAAAGCCTTGGCTATCTTGAAATATAGATGCCGCTTCGCCAAGAACAATATCTTTATTTTCAAGAGGGTGCTGAAAGCTAATGCGCTCAGGCAGTGGCTCGGCTTGGGCCGTTAAGGCTAGGGGAATGAGTAGCGCAAGACTCAGTGCGCAAAAACGGCTTAAAATGCGAGTAGCATGTGTTGGCATGGCGGTACCTTGCGAATTTATGGTAGAGGGGGCACACGCTAAGCACGCAGCTGTTCCCTAATAAGTTAAGTGTAGCTAGGTGCTTAACGACTGCCACTGCAGCGGTTAATTAATCACTTGTCATAACGTATTGGAGTAAGTCTGCGGTGTTTATATTTTTTTGAAAGCTGCTGTAGGGTGGGCAGCACTCGCTTTTAGCGGGGATTAATGGTGCGAAATGTTAAGTTGATGCGGCTAGTGATTGCCGTTTGGGTTTTGGGTACAGCGTGTTGCCAGTGCTGCTGGGTGTCGCCAGCCATAAGCAGCAAGCTGCCGTGGTTTAAATGAAAGCTACGCTTTTGTGTGTGGTCGTGTTTGCTTCTTAGAACAAAGCGCCGAGTTGCCCCAAAGCTTAATGATGCGATGGTCGGGCTTGGGCCAAGTTCGGGTTCGTCATCGCTGTGCCAGCCCATACCGTCTTGGCCGTTGCGGTAGTAGTTACACAGTACGGCGTTGAATGGCGCGTTAAATTGCTGGCTTAGTAGGTCTTTTAACGATAATAACAGTGGGTGCCAAGGGCGGGGTTGCATGTTTTTCTGTGAGTAGCTGTAGTGCGCGCCCTCGTCGCCACAGTAAATACTCAGGCGTGGCTCTTGGTAAGTTTTGCCGTAAAGTGTAATTTCCCCTTGCTGCCATGCCAGTTGTTGCAGCGTTTGCAGGTATTGGTCGGCTAAAGTTTGAGTGAGAAAGTGTGGCTGCCAAAATAGGCGCAATCCTGGTTCGCTTAGCCATTCACCCTTTGGTGCAAATAAAGACATGTCCCCTCGAATTAGTGCGCTAAAAGCTATTCTGGCTTGAACCGTTATTTAGATGACTAACCTGCACTCATACCGGCTCAAGGCTAGACTCTGCAAAGTTAAAAACATTCTCTAGGTCGCTTAACATAACAGGTTTAGTGAAATGGAAGTTAAAGCCAGCGTCCTTGGCGCGAGAGACATCACTAGGTTGCCCGTAACCTGTGAGCGCAACTAGCACCTTGTCGCTATATTTGTTCAAAATACACTGCGCCACCTCATAGCCATTCATATCGGGCAAGCCAATATCCAGCAATATGAATTCTGGCTCAAAGCTATCGACGGCCTCTAATGCTTGTTGGGCGGTGTACGCGACGGCAACATTGTGTGCTTGAAAGGTTAACAGCTCTGCCAGCGTATCGGCTGCATCTTTGTTGTCGTCCACGACAAGAATGCTGCGTGCGATTTTAGCAGGGGCCGAGTTATTGTCGGCGGCAACGTTCGGGGCGACGGTTTGCGGAAGGCAAATTGTAAAGCGAGAGCCTAAGCCTGTACCTTCGCTGGCAACGCTAATTGAACCACCGTGCATTTTTACTAAGCGCTGTACAATATTAAGCCCAATGCCTAAGCCGCCTTGCGAGCGATCTAGCGTTTGCTTGGCCTGTACAAACAATTCGAACACGTTGTTAAGCATGTCTTGACTAATGCCGCAGCCATTATCAGACACCGTAATAACGGCAGAACCTTGCTCCGTGGCAAGCTTAATATCTATTTCGCCACCTGGTGGAGTGTATTTCACTGCGTTGCCAATGACGTTAGAAAAGCATTGTACGATGCGGGTGAGGTCGCCGTTGATAAATACCGTACTGGGTGTCGCGTCAAAGTTAACGGTGTGTCTTTTTAATTTAATGGAATTGGATAAAGACTCTAATGCCATTTCGATGGCATTAAATACGTTAAGAGGTTCGACGGTTAACGATATACGATTTCTTGAAATGCGCGAAATATCGAGGAGGTCATCCATTAGACGAGTTAATTGAGTGACCTGGCGAGCCAAAACATGCCCTATTTTTTGCAGCTTTTTATTGCTTTGGGTGGCTTGTGTGAGTAGCTCACTGGCATTGCGAATGGGCGCTAAAGGGTTGCGTAATTCGTGTGCGAGCATCGCTAAAAATTCATCTTTTCTTCGGTCTTGCTCGCGCAGCGATTGGCTGAACTTTACGCGCTTGGTCACGTTATAGCCATCGACCAAAATCCCAGTGACTTTATCGTGCTCATCGATTATGGGCTGATAAACAAAGTCGATATAAATGGGTTCGGCACCGGCAATGCTTAACGGTGTTTCAACCCCCTTATATGTTTTGCCGGTAAGGTACACTTGGTCCAGCAGCTGTATAAAGCCTTGGTTACTTACCTCGGGCACAACATCGATAACCCGCTTACCTAAAATATCGCGTTGGCCAATAATTTCAAAATAGTTTTTGTTGGCGTATTCAAAGCGGTGCTCTGGGCCTTGTAATACGCACATAAAGCCAGGGGCTTGATCAAACAAGGTGCGCCAGCGAGACTCGGCCGCCTTCATGCGTTGCTCGGCGAGTACTTGTTCGGTGGTTTCTGAGCACACGACTAATAAGCCGCCTACGCCATTTTTGGCCTGCGGGTCGTCAATTGGGCCGTAGCTATAAGTCCAGTACACATCTTCGCGTTTACCGTGTCGGGTTATGGGTACTAGTTGGTTTTCGTTCCAGGTATGGCCTTGCCCATCTAAAACAAGGTCTATTTGAGGTTTAATAATGGGCCAAATCTCTTGCCAGCATTCTTGCCCTTTTTGGCCTAAGGCGCTGGGGTGGCGTTCCGGTCCAATAGACCGACGATAAGCATCGTTATAAAACTGTATTAAATCGGGCCCCCACCAAATAAACATGGGGTGGCCGGTAGATAGCAATATGCGCAAACTAGTTTTTAGGGGCTGCGGCCAATGCTCTGGGTTGCCTAGCGATGTTGTATCCCAATCGTAGGCTCTAATTAATGCACCCATCTCACCACCGCCAGAAAGAAAATTCAGTGCGGGGGAGGTGCGACCTTCTGGCGGCATAAGTTTTTCCAGCAATTAATAAGCGAAAGCAACTTCTTCAGCTAGGCGATTGGTTTGCGCTGCGTATTGTGCCCATGCTTTAGAGAAATGATGGCGCATAATACAGCTAAATGTGCCGCAATATAGCGCATACGTTATTTTTTGAAGAATTTGTTGCTAGGGTAGAAAGCATCGGCTGAGATTACAGCGAGTTTAAGCCTGTGCGCCGTGTTAACTGGGTTACATTAAACCTAAAAATCGCAGTTGAACCATCAAAGTCTACGCATCCCCTTGGTGCACCTGACGCGTGATAAAAATGATTCATCACCAATAAGGTGACCACACATTTTTACTACACGCCATGCACACCAACGGAATACGCATCTTTTTGACTCTCAACTGCGGTTTCTAGGTTAAAGGATTAGAGCAGTGTAACTTGGAGGCCGGTAAGCTAAAGCAAATCTTGGTCCCGTCATTAAACGCCTCGTCTATCCAAATATCACCGCCGTGTTCAAAAATATATTGGCTGCATAGCATTAATCCAATGCCTGCACCTTGTTCGCCTTGCGCGTTGGGGCGGCTGGCTACAGCCTGTTTAAATAAGTTTTTTCGTAATTCAGGAGCAATCTCGTCGCCATTATTTGCGACAGAAATAATCGTCTGGTGGTGAGCATTGGGTACGGCTGTGGCCGAAATCCAAATATTACCGCCGGTGGGGCAATATTTAGCTGCGTTAGAAAGTAGGTTTCGAACAATGGCTTTTACCATGGGGGCGCTGGCGAGTACTTGGGCGCTAGGGGGGATGTCTAAATGAAGCTTTAACTCTTTTAGTTGAAAAATGTCGTTTGCGGAAGCAATGTTTTCGTGAATTAACGGCGAAACATCGAGTATATCGGCCTTATTATTTGGGCTATTTATTTGTGCTTGTGACCACTGCAGAAGCTCTTCGAGTAAATGGTACGCGCTGAGTGAAGACGACAAGATGTTGTGCGCCGATTGCGCGATACGTTGTGGTGATAAATTTTCGGTGCGGTTGGCTAAAGTTTTACTTAGCCCCAATATGGAATTGAAGGGGGTGCGTAAATCGTGTGCGACTAGCGAGAAAATGCGCTCTTGCTCTTTGTGCATGCGCTCTAGGTGCCGGTTGCGAATGCGCAATTCAAGCTGGCTCACCACTTGTTTTGATAATGTACGCAAGGCTGAGCGTTGTTCTGCTGTTAGGTGGTGTGGTATTTGATCGATAACACAAAGGGTGCCAATAGGGCAGCCGTCTGGGGTAACCAGTGGTGCGCCGGCATAAAAACGAATGTCGGGGGCACCGGTAACAAGAGGGTTATCGGCAAAGCGCTCGTCTTGGCTGGCATCGGGAATTTCAAAGACGCCATCTTGCAATATGGCGTGGGAACAGAAGGCAATGCTACGTTCGGTTTGTGTGGCATCTAAGCCGTGGCGCGATTTAAACCACTGTCGCTCAACGTCAATAAGGCTCACCAGCGATATGGGGGTATCGCAAATTCGGCTCGCTAAAAGGGTTAAGTCGTCGAAGGCTTCTTCGGCTTCAGTGTCTAGCACTTCGTAGTGCTGCAGGGCCTTAAGGCGCTGCGCTTCTTGTGGGTGTAAGTGCGCACTAATCATGGGTAAGCCTGAATTGCGTTGGCGATAAAAATAGAGCGTTTTTCTACCATCTACTTAGCTAACGATAGATGATCCCGCGGCACTTTGCACATAGACATGCGTTTGAATGTTATTGTCAGCGCTACATTAAGCAATGCTAGAATGCGGCCTACAAATACATTGATGAGGTAATTGTATGGCCCAGCTTCCCCATTCTTTGAGAGATAATGTTCGCTTACTCGGCGAGCTACTCGGCGACACTTTGCTCAAGCACGAAGGTCCTAAGATCTTCAAGAAAGTTGAGGATATTCGCACCCAAGGCAAACACGTTGTAGGGGAATCTGCCGATGCGCAAGGGTTGCTCACGCTGCTAAGCAGTGTAGAAGACCACGAGGTGCTACCCATCACGCGCTCGTTCAACCAGTTTCTGAATTTGGCGAATATTGCAGAGCAAGAGTTTAGCGCCAGCGTTGAAGCCGGCACAGACGATCATTTGGATCAGTTGTTGGTTAAGCAAGTAGCCACCTTAGGTAAAGATGAGCTTGCCAAAGTCGTAAATAGTTTAAAAATTGAGTTAGTACTGACCGCGCACCCCACCGAGGTAACGCGCCGCACCTTAATCCACAAATACGACAAAATTGCCGATAGCCTTAGCAGCCTTCGCCGAGCAGACTTGCTCCCGCACGAAATATCGCAAGAGCAAAGCAATCTTAGTCGCTTGATTGAAGAGATTTGGACAACCGACGAAATTCGAAACGAGCGCCCAACAGCGGTAGACGAGGCCCGCTGGGGCTTTGCTGTGATCGAAAGCAGCTTGTGGCAGGCCGTCCCCGATTTTATTCGCCACCTCGATGGTCTATCGCGCAAGCGCTTGGGCAAAGGCTTGGCGCTTAATGCCGCGCCTTTTGCCTTTTATTCGTGGATGGGAGGGGACCGCGATGGCAACCCCAATGTTACCCACGATGTGACAGAAAAAGTCTTGTTGTTAGGCCGTTGGATGGCTGCCAGCTTGTACTTAAAAGACATTAAAAGCCTTGCTGGCGACCTAAGTATGAGTGCCGCCAGTGCTGAGCTGATTGCACAATTACCCGAAGGCTCTAAAACGCCATACCGCGATATTCTTGCGCCGGTGGCAAGCCTGCTTGAAAACACGGTCAGTTGGGCCAACGACAAATTGCGCGGTAACGATGTGTATGCCGCTAGCAACACACTATTAACCGAGCGCGCGCAGGTGTTGTCTACCCTTGAGTTATGCCACCGTTCTTTGTGTGAGCAAGGCCTAGAAGAAATAGCAAATGGCCCGCTCACCGATTGCATCCGCCGCTTTAATTGTTTTGGCATTAACTTGGTGCCGTTGGATATTCGCCAAGATGGCGAGCGCCATGTCAAGGTGTTGGATGAGCTCACGCAATACTTAGATATGCCTGAGTATCGCGGTAAAGGTAGCTATATCGAGTGGGACGAAGATGCACGCCAAGCATTTTTGTTAGAGCAGCTTGAAAGCAAGCGGCCGTTATTTCCACGCAACTGGCGTTGCAGTGACGACTCACAAGAAGTGTTGGCCACCTGCCGTGTGATTGCGCAAGAGCCAGAAGAAACACTATCGCAATATGTCATATCCATGGCGCAGCAGCCATCCGATGTATTAGCGGTGTCACTATTGCTAAAAGAATGCGGTATGACGTGGAATATGCCGGTTGTTCCGTTGTTTGAAACCTTGGACGATTTAGATCGCGCGCCGAGCGTCATGAATCGTTTGTGGCAAATGCACTGGTATCAAACCTATAGTGCTGGCCATCAAACGGTGATGATTGGGTATTCAGACTCAGCAAAAGATGCCGGTAAGCTTGCCGCCACATGGGCGCAGTACAAAGCGCAAGAGCAGCTGGTGAAAATTGCCGATAAATACGGTGTGCAGCTTGTGTTATTTCACGGTCGCGGTGGCACAGTGGGCCGCGGTGGCGGCCCGGTTGAAAAAGCCATGGCATCACAGCCACCAGGCTCTGTTAAAGGCGTTATTCGCGTGACCGAGCAAGGCGAAATGATTCGCTACAAGTTTGGTCGCAAGCGCGTTGCGTTTAAAAGCTTATCGACCTATGTCACGGCAAATTTACTCGCTACCTTAGCGCCAGATGCGGCACCTAAGCCTGAGTGGCGAGAGCTTATAGAGGTAATGTCGAAAGTTAGCCTTGAAGCTTATCGCGCGGTTGTGCGCGGGCATCCTGATTTTGTCCCTTATTTTAGAAGCCTAACGCCCGAGCAGGAATTAAGTAAGCTGGCCTTGGGTAGCCGCCCTGCTAAGCGCAAAGCAACCGGTGGTGTCGAGAGCCTACGAGCTATTCCTTGGGTTTTTGCGTGGATGCAAGTGCGCTTGAATTTACCCGCGTGGTTGGGCACAGGGCAAGCACTGAAGCACGCTCAAGAAGAATACCCAGAAACCCTGCAAGATATGCTGGTGAACTGGCCGTTCTTTGAAAGCTTTATGGACCTTCTCGAGATGGTGCTTGGAAAAGCCGATTTACAAGTGTCTGCACACTACGAAAGTCAACTGGTTGACCCAGCCGTGCGCCCACTAGGGCAGCGCCTGCGAGGCGACTTAGCCGAATTGGGCGAAATTATTTTGAAATTAAAAGGCCAAGATAATTTGCTGGATCACGACCCAGTACTGCAAAGTACGTTAAGTGTACGTAAACCGTACGTCGATCCATTGAACTTTTTACAAGTCGAGCTATTAAAAAGGGAGCGTAAAGCAGGTAGTATTAGCGCCGATTTAGAGCGTGCGCTAAAGGTGACCATGACGGGTATCTCGGCGGGCATGCGCAATACAGGCTAAAGGGCATCTCTAAAAATGCACTTTTTGCGCGATAGCGGCTTACAGTTTTTTGCTCCTGCAAAAACTGTATTCAGTCCATCCATGGACATTAGCTCCGTCCTCGAGTCCTCATTTACACCACGTAAACTGCGGCTCTCTGGGCGGCGCTTCCTTGCTCTCACGCAAAAATTACTATTTTTAGAGGCGCCCTAAAGTTCGCAAATGTTGTGAGCTTTAGCCAATCGCGCAAAAACAATCACGATGTTTTTTATAGCCAATTTAAGCAGGGCGAATAAAATCGCCCTGCTTAACGTTAGACCTAAGGCAAGAGAAATCCCATGTCCACCACATTGAATGCCCCTGAAGCACAAGAGGTTGTATACCGGTTCCCGGGTATTAGTTTTATCTCTCAGGCGCTAACGCATAACAAAAGCCGCCGCGTACTAGACTTGGGGGCCGCATCGGCGGCCAGTTTTAATTTCTTTATGCGCAAAAGCTGCACGGTGCGTTTTGAGAATGTCAGTCTATTTGTTGCCGATCAAATGTCTGCATCGCCCGATGGCAACGACCCGGCTGTTATTCGCAAGCATTTAGAAGATTATTTGGGTGGTTTTCGCAGCCACGAGAAATTTGATGTCGTGCTTGCGTGGGATTTATTTAACTTCCTAGACTTAGACACCATTAGTTGGTTAATGGGTAAGCTGGGGCAATACTGCCACGATCAAAGCTTATTGCACAGTGTGCGTTACACTGCCAAATTGCCGTTAACGCCGGTTCAATTTCAAATTGTTAATGAAAATGAAGTGAAATTTTTAAGCGGCGGCCAAGTGTTACGCGGTTATGAATATCACTCACTCCCCGATTTAGTCTGCAATTTACCCTTTTATCATCTGGATACTAGCTTTAATTTGCAAACCGGTATGCCAAAAGGTGTGGGTGAAGATATATTTCGTTTTTTACCCTCTAAAAAAAATGTGCTGCGCCACAGTGCCAAAATGGAGCTGCCCTCGGTGAGTGCGCAGTCGTTACCTGGAACAGAGCATCGCTCTTATGCGCTTGAGTCTATGTGCGATTATTTAACGAACATAGAGTCACCACGCATTTTAGATTTAGGCGCTCATATCGATAGCAATGAAGAGTTTTACCGCAACTTTTCCAACGACATTGTTTTTGCTGAAATATACCAAGACTTAAAGCGCGATATTTCGGCGGACGAGATTTTATTTAAAGAAAAGTTATTTAATTGCCAGCCGGATGAAAAATTCGATGTGATTTTTGCATGGGGTTTGCTGGGGTATTGTACGCAGGCCCAGCTGTTAGCGCTTAAAGAACGCCTATTGCCGCATATACATTCTAATACCAAAATTCATGTGGTAATTTATGCGGGTTACACGCAGCCAACAACACCCGATAAGTACTATATTAAAAATACTCAAACGCTACACTTGCCCGATGTGGAAGATTACTGCAATACCCACCCACCTTTAACGGCTATTCGGCTACTTAAAATTTTGGGCGATGCTAGCTACGAAAGCAGCTACATTATGAAGCCCGGTATGGCGCCTAACTTTTTTGAGCATGTATTGGTGCTACAAAAAACAGAGGCAAAGTCGCGTAAGAAAAAGCGGGCTTAGTTTCAGATATAAAAAAAGCCCGTTGAGGGCTTTTTTTATATCTTAGTCGCGCTTAGCAGTTGTTGCCTGTTGCATCTTCGCAAGCATCTTCAAGGCTATTACCGGCGTCGTCAAGTTTGTCACCAATGCTATCGCCTGCATCATCAAGCGTATCGCCAATATCATCAATGCCGCGGTCAATTTCTTCGCCCACGTTTTCTGCACCGCCATCGTCGCAAGCGGTTAGTGCAGTAGCCATACCTAAGCTTAAAATTAACACAGATAAAAATTTCATAATGAATACCCCAATAAATAAATTAATAGCATTTTTTGTTCGCGTTTTGTAAAAAACAATTTTCGCGCTAACACTAAATACTATTCATAGACTGTGCCAGTTATGGGGAGTGCTTTTTTTCGTCCCTTAAGCTTCTGTTTTGTAAGGATTTTATTTTTTATTGTTATTTGGCTTGGCACTGTTGCAGATATAAACAAAAAAGTATTATTTGTTGCGTTTGTAAGGGGTACAAAGTCTTTGTCGACATTGCATTATTTTAGCACGCTAGTAATTTCGGTTAATTGAATGGGCTTTTTGAGTGTGGCATGGATGTCGTATTCGTTTTTTTGTGCATCGCTGATATCAGCGCCGCTCATTACCACTGTTTTAGCGTGTGGGCAGTGCTGCTGAGCATAACTGGCTACGGCTAAGCCATCTTCTGACCCTAAATGTAAATCTAGGAATATATGTGTCCATAAGTCTGATTGCTGTAGCGCGGCAATGGCATCACCCGTGGTGGATGCTATTTGCGCTTCTAGCCCCAATACTTCGAGTAAGCCAGCAATAGCAAGGGCTGCATCGTTATCGTCTTCAACAATAAGTACGCGCTGCTGCGCTGGCGCATTGGAATCTGCCTGAATGGTTTGGTAGGGCAGGTAACGACTTAACTTTTTGGTTAACAGCTGTGCATCTACAGGTTTACTCAAAACACCGCTAAAGCCTTGCTCTAAAAAGTGTTCTCTGCTGCCTTTCATATTGGCTGCTGTTAGGGCGATGACCGGCGTGAGAATGCCTTGTGCGCGCAATTTTTTTACTGCACTTACGCCATCCAATAATGGCATATGAATATCCATAAAAATCACATCGTAGTGATTGTCTGTATTAAGTACTTTTTGTATGGCTTCTTGTCCGTTGCTTGCAAAGCTAACTTCTGGCCCTAGCCGGGTCACCATGTGGCCAATAAGCGTGCGGATATCGCGTAGGTCGTCTGTTACCAATACATGCCCGGTCAGTTGCTGAGGATTTGTGCGAGAAGGGCGTTGGTCCGCTTGTGCTGTAAGGTCTAGTGGCACGCGCGGGGTATCGCTGTTAAGCGGAATGCGCACTGAAAAACAACTGCCCTGATTAAGCTGGCTGGTAACGCGAATATTGCCGCCCATCCTGCGTACTAATTCGTTGCTGATTGCCAACCCAAGGCCAGAGCCACCGATACTGCGGGTAATGACATCGGCAACTTGTACGAAAGGCTTAAACACTTCTTTGATTTGTTGCTCGCTAATTCCAATTCCGGAGTCTTGCACTATGAAAATAAGGTATTTTTGATCATCCTGCGTGGCATCGGATATCGTGATATCGATACGCCCATCATCGGTAAATTTAATAGAGTTACTGATTAAATTTATTAACACTTGGCGCAAGCGCGTAGGGTCTGTTTGAATGGTTTTAGGTAAAGGTTCTGGCGCGTGAATGTTTAGCTGTAAGCCTTTATCAAGTGCAGACATTTGCATTAAAGTGTAGATGTCTGCCAGCAGCGGGTTAAGTTCAACATCCATTATGGCGAGTTCTAATTTATTCGCAGCAATTTTGGATAAATCTAACACGTCATTTAATAAATTTAATAAGTGCTTACCGTTGCGGTGAATTACATTGAGCTCGTTAGAGTGTTCGCTTTTGGTGTGCAGTAGTAGTTCGGTGTAGCCAAGAATTGCGGTTAGAGGTGTGCGCAGTTCGTGACTAAGGTGTGCGAGAAAGCGGTCTTTTGCGCGCACCTCCTGTTCGGCTTTAATGCGCTCAACACGCTCGGCTTCTACATCGCGGCGGGCCAGTGCATAGCGAATAGAACGGGCAAAGCGCGCCGAAGTGAGCTCGCTTTTAACTAAATAATCAGCGGCGCCAGCGCCCAGGGCAATCTGATCTAACTCATCGTCAGATTGTGATGTAAGCATAATAATGGGGCCAGAAAAACCATGCTCTTTTGCGCGTTTTAACAGGTCGATACCCGTCATGGCGCCTAAGCGATAATCGACCAAGCAGAGGTCAAAGTCGCGCTCTGATAATGCCTGTAACGCTGCCTCAACATTCGTGCTGCGCTCAATTGTAATGTCAAGAAAAGGAATGTCACTTAGGTAATCCTTTGCCAAAATGAAATCATCATCATCGTCTTCGACTAATAACAGTTGGGTAGCACGGATATCATTCATGGTCATACTATCGCTTTACTATTTTTCTTGTGCGGGGAACTCGACAAACTCTACCCAATATTTTCCGAGGGCTTTCATTAAGTCGACAAGGCCATCAAAGGTCACAGGTTTTGATATAAACGAGGCTGCACCTAGGTCGTAGCCGCGAATTTTATCTTCCTGATCTTTTGAGGTCGTTAAAATGACGACCGGAATGCGGCGCAATTCGGGGTCATTTTTAATTTCCAGCAAGGCTTCCCGGCCATCTTTACGTGGCATATTTAAATCCAGCAAAATTAGGCTAGGGGGCGGGTATTTTTCGGCATCGGCATATGCGCCTTCGCGGCGCAAATAGCTAAGAAGTTCGACACCGTCGGAGACATATTGAAAATTATTTAAGACGCGGCTTTCTGCAAGCGCGTCCTGCGTCATCATTCGGTCGTCTTCATCATCGTCGGCCATTAAAATGGTAATTGAGCGTACGTTGGTTAAGGGCATACATTATGGCCTGTGATTTAAGGTTAATTGATAGGTCTATCAAAGTTGATGGATTCTACGGGAATGGTAATAATAAATTCGGTACCAATGCCTAGCTCGGATCGAGCGCTAATATTACCACCATGGCGCTCTGCAATACGTCGACAAATAGCAAGCCCAATACCTGTGCCTTCATATTCCGAGCGCCCGTGTAAGCGCTGAAAGGGGAGGAATATTTTATCTGCATATTCTTGCGAAAAACCAATGCCGTTGTCGCTAATACGAATGGTGTGCCAATCGATGTCTGCGCTCGATGCCAAAGCAGAGTGTTTTTCAATACACCAGCTAATTGCAATGTGCGGGGCTTTATCTGGCTGCCTAAATTTTACCGCATTGGAAATAATATTCAAAAATAGACGATGAATTTGGTTTTCGTCTGCTTGTAATGTGGGAAGCTCGCCAATGTCAAACGTGGCATTGCTTTCGGCAATCGAAATCTCCATGTCGTCGAGAATGCCGTCGATAATCGTTTTTAGATTGACGCTTACAAAATCTTTACCGCGTGTTTTTATGCGGGAAAATTCTAGTAAGTCGGTTATTAGAAGTGACATTCGGCTGGCAGCATTGTTCAGACGCTGTAAGTAATCGACGCCTTTTTCGTCCAGCCTATCTTGGTAGATGCTTTGAATACGATTGGCGAAAGCTTGAATTTTTCGCAGGGGTTCTTGTAGGTCGTGTGATGCGACAAAGGCAAAATCTTCCAGCTCACGGTTGCTGCGAGATAATTCGTCAGAATATAGTGTTAATTCGCGGGTCCGTTCGGCGACCTTGTCTTCCAATAAGCGGTTCTGGTTTTCTAATTCTATTCGGTGGGCCGCATCATGCTTGCGACTGCGCTGAAAAATAAAAAGCAACATAATGACCAGGGCAATACTAATGCCGCTAGATACCACGAGCTTGTCGCGGGTTTGTTGTTGATAAGTAATCATTTCAGCATAAAGACGCGCTTGCAGTTCTAACTCCGTCGCTTCAATATCACTGAATAATGCGTAAATTTGTAGATAGAGCCTACGGCCTAAGCCGGTAAATACTTGCCTTACGGCTTTTATTTCTTCATCGGTTTTGGCAAGGTTAACTGTTTTGATCAATTCGCTCTTTTTTTGCTTGATCAGTTTGATTAGTTGGAGGATGCGCTCTTTTTGTTCTGGCAACTCTGTTCGTATTTCAAAAACTAAATCAATGCGCGATTGTAGGCCTTCAATCGCCAGGTGGTAATGGCTTAGGTAGTCTTTGTTTTCAGTTAATAAATAGCCTCGCTGGCCTGACTCGGCAAGTAAAACAGCATTATGCAGGTCTTTAATTGTCGCGATGATATTCGTTGTATTAGTGACACTTTGTTGTTTGGCCGATAACTCTGAGATAGAGCGAAAAGCAAAATAAGTATTCACAGCCGTAATTACTACAATGCCAATACAGATCGTTAACCAAAGGCTTAGCGTACGAGAAGAAGAGTGTGCATTATTGCTGGAGGAAGTCATAAAACCTTGCGATTTGCTTTAATGTTGTGTGAAAGCACTTATTTAGCTGCCATAGAAGGGCTGGTGGATATTTAGCTGTTATTCTGGCGGCTGTTTAACATGGTTAGATATTTCCTCGAGTTGTGCGCTGCAGTCTTGGCAGCCTTGCAGAACTTTATCAAGCGCCACGATAATTTTTTCGGTGGGTAACCCTTGTGTAACCATCATTTTAGCGAGCTCGGCTTGCATGGATATACGGTTAAGAGGGTTGCGGGCGTTATGGACAAGGGTGCTCATTGTTTCTTGATCTTTCATAGCGATTTTGGAGCCACGCCTACGTCATGAGCCAACCACCGGTAAGGGATGTTGTGCTTATGCTGTAGGATCGTTCTCACAGTCTCCGTATTTGTTTAAGCGGTTGTAAAGAGTTTTTAAACTGATGCCCAGCATTTTTGCAGCTTGAGGTTTGTCGCCCCCAAGTTGTTCTAGCGTTACTTTAATTAACTCGCGCTCAACGTCATCAATACGTTGGCCTGGTACGAGTGGATTGTTGCCGTTGGTACTATTTTTTGTAAAAGGTGATGCAAAGCTTTGCGGTAAAGAAACTTCTTGGCTGCCTGGGTCGGCCATAATGTAGGCGCGGTGAATGGCGTGCTTTAGTTCACGCACATTACCTGGCCAATCGTAGGCTATAAGACGATCCACTTGAGCTTCGCTCAGTGTGTAGGCTGTGCTATGTTGATGGTTAAGCTGCGCTAAAAATAATTGACTAAGGCTGGGGATATCTTCTTTTCGCTCGCGAAGTGGCGGAATGCGAATTGGGAATACAGCTAAGCGGAAGTAAATGTCTTCGCGCAATACTTGTTTTTCTGCAATTTCTTGTTCGCTGCGATTTGTGGCAGAAATCACACGGCAGTTTACAGGGATTTCTTTGGCGCCACCTACGCGTACAATTTGCTGAGTTTCGAGTGCGCGAAGCAAGTTGGGCTGGTAATCAATGGGCATCTCTGTGATTTCATCTAAAAATAAAGTGCCATCCTGCGCTTGCTCAAATACCCCTACTTTACGATTTATTGCGCCGGTAAATGCGCCTTTTTCGTGACCAAAAAGCTCGCTGCCAATAAGGTCGCGTGAAAAAGCACCACAGTTGCTAGCAATTAATTTACCCTTGGGCTGGCTAGCGTTGTGAATGGCGTTGGCGACAACCTCTTTACCGGTACCGCTTTCGCCCATAAGCATAACGTTAGCGTGTGTTTTGCTTACACGCTCTATCATGGTGTACAGCTGTTGCATCGCCAAAGATTCACCCACTAAACAATCGAAGTGGCGAGTAACGCCAAAATCTTCGTATTGCTGGGCGTTAGTGTTTTGGCCTAATAATGCGGCTTCTAAATTTTGTTTGTTGACGGGCTTTAATATGTAATTAACGTTGGGGCCGGCTAAGGATGAGACCATTTGCTTTACGGATGGATGGCCTGTGACCAATGTAATAAAGGGGGCCGAAGAAAATTTTTGTGCGACATCAATAAGGTGCAATCCGCTGCCATCGGGAAGCATAAAATCTAAAAGCACATGCTCTATAGGGTTTTTACCGGAAAGGTTTTCTTCCAAGCAATTAAGCGCATCACTTAAGCTATGAGCTGTTAGCACCTCATGCTGCAAAAGGTTTAGCATCATGGCGGCGGCTTCGCAGAACTCGGTATCGTCATCAACGACAAGAATTTTCACAGAATTTACCTTTCACTTGTAGAGTCAGCCCGCAATGGTAACGCATTCATTCACTAGGCGGGAGCTTTGCTGTTATTTATTGTGTACTTTGCTGCAGTACTTTTTGCCTTACGCCTGTTGGTCGGAATCTTTGTTTGGGCGCGAGCAGGCGACAAGCGTTAGGGTTGTGGCAGCACTTAATACCAAAGCAATTTCTACCATCGCTAATGCGACAGATACACCAATTGCAGAAGATGCCCAAACGCTGGCCGCTGATGCTGTGCCATAAACGCCATCTGCAGATTTAAATAAAGCGCCGCCTCCAATAAAGCCTATACCGGTGAGTATTCCATAAAAAAACTTGGCCTGAGCGCTTTGCTCGGTAAACGTATTCAGGGCAATAAGCACAAAGGCGCAGCAGGCCATGGCTACAATAGAAACCGTGCGCAACCCTAATCCAGAATGAATGCGAGAGCGCTCTATGCCAATGGGTAAAGCAATAATGTAGGCAATAAACAGCGCCATAACGTGGAACATGGCTTGATCAATATCAATATTGAAATAGTGTTGATAATGGCCTGTAACTGGAGCTTCCGTTATCGCTTCATTTATGTTGGAATTTTCGTTCATGCCATTAAGCTTACTTTATATAGGGGTAAGTAAATGTAATTTTGTATAGCGCTATGTAAAGTTTACGATTTAGCATTGTTGTCTTTGGCGGTACTTGTTGTATCCGTTGATGTTTCTTGAAGTTGCTGTTTAAAAGTAGTGGTTACGGTGTCTAATAGTGCGCTATCGCCTGTGACTATTGCTGGAATGGAGAGGCCAGCAAAAAGAAGAAGACCTGAAATGCCAGCAGTTTTGAGTGCGTCCGCGTTGATTTTCATGGGGTTTTCCTGCTATGCCTGTATTGGATATCGTATATCTATGGGATTGCATGTAGCGTGCCAACAGAGTGGGGCTACATTTTAAGTGGGGTGCCGGCTATTGTTTTGTAGTTTTTACAATTTTTCTTTTTCGGTTTTACAATATTTGTAATTTTTACTTAGCTGTTGATGATGTTGATCCATGCGTTGGATGGAAAGCTAGCGCTGAGTATTATTTTGAGGCAAACCAGTAGGGGAACGCAGATAAACATGCCTGCAGCGCCCCAAATCCAGCCCCAAATCATGACCCATATAAAAAGTAAAAGTGGGTTTAAGCGCAGTTGGGCGCTTAGCGCAAGCGGGGTTACAATTTGGGATTCCAGTAGATTCAGTACCGCAAACAAGCCCAGCGCCAGCAAGGCGGAGTCAAGTGTACCTAACTCGATATAAACACCAAAAGATAGTGCTAGCGCGGTAATGAGCGGCCCTAGGTAAGGGATAAAGTTTAATAAAAAGGTGGTTACCCCCCACAGTAAATAGTTTTCAATACCGGCTAGCCATAAAATTAACCCCAGTGTTAACCCTAAACCTAAATTAATTGTCGATATCACTAGCACGTAGCGGGTAACGTGCTGCTGAACGCGGCGCATACTGCTAACGACCATTTTGCGGGTGGCATAGGTTGGAATGCTGCGGATGGTTTTTCGGAACAGTTGCGAGCCAAATACCGAAGTGAAGTAAACCAAAAAAACAATGGACATTAATTGAACAGCTACAACTGGCGCAGAGATAAAAAATTCGTACGTAATGTAGCTTACCGCCTGAGTACTTACTGTTGGTTTGTTTGTGTCTTTGGGTTTTGAGCTTTCTTGCTTTGCATCAAGCTGGCTGGACATTTCGGCTACGGTTTCGTCGATTTTACCTAGAGCCTTAGGTAGATTCTCGGAGAAGTCTTGGGCCGCAGGAATAACCGAGTTGCCCGCGAAGAAGATGGCGCTGATTAATAAGGCCAGCATGGCTGCGCTAGATACTGAGCGGGGTACCCTTAACTTTTCTAGGCGATAGACAATCGGGCTAAGTAATACGCTTAAAAACGCCGAAATTAAAATGGGTAGCAATAGTGTTTTTGTTAAATAAAGCGTGTAGAAGGTGGCCAATAAAATAAGTAGCCCGGATAGCCAAACAGAGCGGTAACTATTTGATAGCAGTTGTTTCGAAACCAGTGCTTTTAGCGAAGTAGACTGAGGGGACTCTAAGCGTGGCTCCTCGCTAGAGTGTGCAAGCTGGCCTTTAGGGATCATGCGTATTGCCTCGAGAGCTTTTTAAGCGTACTTGGGAGGTTGCCCTTAGCGAGATGTTAGCCACCTGCGGGACCTTGCTTGGCGCTAATTAATAACGTATTGCTTTTAGCCCGACGAAAGCGAAACGCCATTGATGCGCCGTGCCATAAGCATTATGTGTGCGGCTGTTTTCCCGCTAATTTTTTGACTAACAACACCGGCCAAAAAAGCGCCGCCGACTCTAAGCCCTAAGCGTAACGAAGGGTGATTTTTGGGTTTGCGATAAGCTTTTAATATGGCCAGGCTATTAAGGGCTTCACCTTCTAGCGCATCGAGCTTGGCGTGTAGTTCGCTGTCCTGCGTATGGTGATTTATAAAGCTTTTTAAGCATTGTTTAGGGCTTCGCATTGAGTGACTCCTTAGCGGTTGTTAGCAAGGCCTTAGTGCGTTGCATGTTAAAGCGTTGTTGTAATGCGGCAATGCGCGCCGCGCAAACCCCCAAACCAATTACTTGCAGAATAATACTTGCGGTTATTGCCAAGGCCACAGATTGCGTTGCGCTATAGGCTAGCCAACCTGCTAGGCCTACTATGGTCATCCATGTTGCTAATGCTAATTGCCACATGGATAACCACAATATAACTAGACTGGGCAAGCCTGCTAGCGCATGCCCAGCTTCTTGCATTGCCATTTGGGTGGCCGCTCTTGCAAATCGCAGGCCTTCTGTCGCGGCTTGGGTAATGGAATTTAACTCCTCCTGAATCAAACCGGTAAAATCTGCATCGGGCGAGCCGTTGGACTCACCCGCATGCGCTTTTTGTGAGGCGCTGGTAGGCTCCTCGGTATGTTCAGTATTTATCATGACTTTACTTCTTTAATAGGCCAGTCAATACAACACCGGCGGCAAAGGCTAGACCCATGCTTGTATAAGGGCGTTCTTTTACCCAGCCATCTGCCTGATTAGATGCTGCATAAGCTTTTTCTTTACCTTGTGCAATGGCCTCACGAGCGGCTACCGAGGAGCTTGAAGTTAATGTGCTTGCGGCCGCTTTCACACTGTTGGCTGCACCCTGCATATGCTGAAACGCATCGCTGAGTGAGTCGTTAGCGGTTACATCTGCGTCACTGGTTGCTGTATTACTTTTTGTTTTAGAAGCTGTAGTAGCCATAATATTTCTCTCTCTATTAGGTTTGTTAGTGGTTTCGTTAATCATCGCCTAGATTAATACGCTTCTTGTTGTGTTCTTTGTTGTGCGCTCGATGGCTAATCAACATACCGCAAGAAACCTGCACAGAAGCTTTTTGATGCTAGGTAATAGAGGTTATTCAATCGCCGTGCCAGTTTGCTTAAAGCTAAGTGATAGGCTAATGCCATTTTTAGTTTTAGCCTTATATATCAGTTGTTTTCTTAAAAAAATGGCAGCCGTTACTTGGGTAGAGTGCTCCAATTTCTTAGCGCGTTTGTTTTTAAATATGACTAAAAACCTAAAAGCGTGTAGTTATTACAAAGTTATTCCTGTGCTTTGTAATAACTACCTAATTTGAAGTTTTATTCTCTACCGGTAGATGTAGATAGTCCGTAGCAATGTTCTATTTACCTTATTCTTACAGTGTTTTTGTCATATTTATCGCTAATACTATTTTTGGCATAGCTTTCGCTAGGTAGGTAATAACTGTGATGCATTGTCTTAAGGCTAGCATGCAGCTAATTAATACGGCGCAATTAACAACGCCTTTTATTATTGGGGAGAAAACAATGCTTTATTATTCAATTGTATTTTTCATTGTGGCTTTAGTTGCTGCTGTACTGGGTTTTGGTGGTATTGCTGGCGCTGCAACAGGTATTGCAAAAATTTTATTTTTTGTATTTTTAGTGATCTTTTTAATTACATTGGTTTTGGGGCGAAAGCCGAAAATATGATTTGAGCTTATTACTCGATTGTTTTTCTGTTTTTTTTATTATCTGGTGGTAGGGGGAGGGTATGTTTTTTCTAAATAGCGGAGCGTTATCGCGTAGCTTAACGGCAGTATCAATGGCGAAATGTGTAGTTTTTTTCGCCTTGATCATTAGTTGTTGTGGTTGGGCTGATACCGCTGTTGCGCAAATTCTGCCAATTCCCCAAACTTCAGAAGTTAAAGATGAGGCTGAAAATTCTGAAGCAGAAGGCTCGGGTTCAACCGAGAGTGACTCTTTATTAGATATTTCAGATACTATTTCTGTCGATGAGCTAGCCAATTCTTGGACTGGCGCCTTAGATGGTTGGATTGATGGCTCGGGGTTAAATCAGGGGGCGGTGCAAAAAACAATATTCACTGTGCTATTGATTGCGCTCGGCGTGCTTCTTTTTTGGCTATTAAAGTTGCTGTTGAGCAAGCTAGAAGGTAAAGCTAAATCTGCGTTGCGAAAAGCGGCGCTGCCTGCGTCTAAAGCACATTTCTACTTTAATTTAATTCGTGCCTTGGTTGCTACTTTTATAATTTTTTCTGCATTGGTTGGGGTTGCGCTGGTGTGGGAGCTTCCGGTTGATGATTGGCTTGCTAAGCCTGCGGTTACATCGTTGATGGGGACTTTGGCCACTCTATTTATTATTATCTTTTTAGGTTCTGTTTTTATGGAGTTGGCAGTCTCGCTTGTTGAACGCGCATTTAGGCGCTGGGGCGGCCACCATACTTCACGTGTTGATACGCTATTGCCAATTGCAAAAAATGTTGTCTACATTACTTTTTTAGTGATTTTTATATTGATGGCATTATCAGAAGTGGGTATTAACGTTATGCCATTGTTAGCGGGGGCTGGAGTGGTTGGTTTTGCCGTAGGTTTTGGCGCGCAAACCCTAATTAAAGATTTGCTAACTGGCTTTATTATAATATTGGAAGACCTTATTCAGGTTGGTGATGTGGTGCGCCTTTCTGGCCGGGCAGGCTTGGTCGAAAAAATCACAATACGCAAGGTTCAACTTCGAGATCTGTCTGGTATTGTCTATACGGTGCCATTTAGTGAAATAGATGTGGTAGAGAATTTAACCAAAGACTTTAGTTATTACATTTTTGATATAGGCATTGCTTACCGTGAAGATGCTGATCAAGTAATGAATGTATTGAAAGCTATTGATGAAGATATTCGAAAAGATGATGATTTTAACAAGCTCATATTAGAACCCTTAGAAATCTTTGGCGTCGATCAATTTGCCGATAGCGCCGTGGTGATTAAAGCGCGCGTTAAAACCCAGCCTATCCAGCAGTGGACAGTAGGGCGTGAATATAACCGCCGCATGAAAATAGCCTTTGATCAGCAAGGTATTGAAATACCGTTTCCGCACCAAACCATTTATTTTGGCGAAGATAAAGACGGTAAGGCTCCTCCCTTGCGGGTTAAGGCCACCAATTTATCGCAAGATAACCCATTGGTTTGTGCTGAAGAAGATGCACCTAAAGCGCAGCGTGTATCGTCGAGTGATACGCCAAGTGCCAATGCTAAAGCAAAAAATAGAGACAACGCAGAGCATGAAGAGGGCGGTGAACATTAGGGGGAAATGTGCCTTTTGCGATAGCGCGCTGCCTCTTTGCTTTCAGGAAAAATCGCTGCTTTAAATATGCCAATATTTGGCGAAAGTAAAAAAATAAAATGTAAATGTGAAAAACTGGAGTACACGATGAAAAATGCAGTATTTAATCCAAACACCTATTCAACGAATAAAATCAGATCATTATTTGCTGGCGCCGCGTTGGTTGCGGGCGGTTTTTCGGGCAGCTTAGTTTATGCGCAAAACGCCAATAATCCGCATACCGATAATACTCATAGGCCTTCGTATAACTATTTGGGTTTACGCTACCTTTCACAAAACTTAGATGATTTTGACTGTAACCAAGATGGTTTAGTATTGGATGCATCGATTACTTTGACCGATGGTTTTTATGTGACAGGCGACTATACCGATGTGAGCGGCGATGAAGGTTGTGGCTCCTCTACGCTTAAAGCGGGAATGGGCTATCGCCACCCTTGGGGCGACTACTGGCATATGTATGGCGTTGTAAGCTTTGCCGATAGTGATTACGATGGTGGTGGCGGTGATTCTGGCCCTGTTGCAGCGGCAGGCCTGCGGGGATATTTACGCCAGAGGCTGGAAGGATATGTGGAGCTGGAGCATTCTACCCTGGGTGATGGTGACTTAACGGCCAGCTTGGGTGGGGCCTACCATTTTACTCGCGCATTTGCTTTAACCGGTGATGTGGGCTTTAGCGGTGATCAAAACTCCTTAGCTTTGGGCGCGCGTTATCATTTTTAATAGTGAGTTTTTCAAGCCTAAAAAATGCCGGCAATATTGCCGGCATTTTTAGAGGTACACTTTAGTTTTTATTCTGCGATTGTAAATAGTACTTTCACGCCAGCCAGCGCTTCGGCATCATCGACAAAACCAACCGCATTGGGTGTATTCGCCACGGACAAAATAAGCTCGTCGGCATTATTTATGTACGTTGGTTGTACGCCTTTTCCGGTAAAAATCTGCGTAGACCAATGCGCCCTAAACTTGCTGGGCGTCATTCGCATTACATTTTTGAAAAAGTATTTACTGGTATCAGAATTCAAATCAAAAACGGTAATAACAGGGTCTTGCGATAATTTTAAAACGTTCGAGCGGTTTAAAAATATATTACGCACTTCTTTGGCGTTGAGTTGAGAACTATTAACGCTGGGGTGTGCGATCACTGCGATATCAGCAGAACAAACTGTTGCATATAAGCTACCAAGTGAGATAACTCCCCGGATAGCAGCAGAACGAAAAGTATTTTTCATGGTGGCTCCTTAAAATACCAAGTCAACACCAAAGCGAACTAGGCCTTGGCTGTTTGTTTTGGTCGGGTCTGTGGCATCGGGGGTATCGATGTTATCGAATTGTAGTTTAAGTGCTGCGCCAGGTTCGAAGTCGTAGCGAATGCCGACGCTGGTCGTTTTGCTGGTTACGGTTAAAGCTTGGCTAATGCCATCTAATGCATCGATAACGGGGGTAAGGGTTGGCGCTAAAGCGGGATTTTGATTCAGTGCAGTTAATTCTTTTGATAAATCTACCGCTTCATCATCTGCTTCAGAGTAGCTTACAAACAATACCGTACTGCCAATGTTAACGCCTGTGCTAACAAAGTAGCGTTGCTGGTCTGCTGCTGGGCCGGTTTTAAAATCTAAGTTTGTGGCTTCGGCAACACCAAACAAGTATTCGCCATCGTACTTTAAACCAATCTGCGTAAAAGTCGTTTCTGTATCGTTAAGGTCAAGCTCGGTAATCAGTTCTTGCGTCATTTGTGATAACGCCGGCACTCCCAGTGTGGGTGCGGCTGCACCGAGTTGCTCAAGCTGGAGCTTAAATGAAGCAAGGGTTGTTTGGGATTCTTTATCTAATACGATATCGTTAAAATCGTGTACGGTTGTTTTTGCGCTATGCGCACTGGCGCGAAGCGAAAAGTCGCCAATGCCAAAAGTTGCCGATAACCCTAAGTTATTGCGTGTTTGAGCGTCTAAAACTTGACCGCTTTTGTTTAAGGCATATTCATCGTTCATAGAGCCAAAATAGGTTTGAAACTGCGCTTCAATGGTATTGAATAAGGTCACATTGTAGATCGCATCCATACCATTAATATTGTCAAACTGAAGGCCTTCATACACTTCGTGTGCAGGTGCAACCCAAGGGTAGGCGTAACCCACTTCTAAGAAATCGGAATAAAAGTAAAAAGGGGTGCGAAAGCGGCCCATGCGTAATGTTAGGTTTTTGGAGGCCTCGTAAGCGAGATAGCCCCAAGCCAGTTCGGTGGCAAAATCGTCTTTGCCGCGGCTAACGAGCTGACCGGTAATACTGAGTTTGTCGCTAAGGTCTGCGCGTGCTTGCAGGCCAAAAATGCTGTCTTGTGTAAAAGTAAAATCTTTTTCGTAGTTGCGAATAGGCTCGTCTGTTGCTGTACCGCCAACAGCACTTAAAAAACCGTTTAGTTGTATGTCGGCGTGGGCGGCTGGCGCGACGATTGCTGCACTGAGCAGTAATGGCATGTAGCGCATAAAAACTCCTAGAATGTAAACGTTAAGGGGTAAAAACGTGTTGATAATCGAAACTGATTAAACTATCGCTATCAGGATGTTGTGTTGGAACGGGATAGGGCGCTGCTTTTTTCACGGCGTCTTCAATCGCTTTATTAAAACCCGCGTGGCGGGAGCCTTCCATGATGGTGACGTCTTCTAGTTGTCCTTGTGCGTTTAAAGTGATCAATGCTTTTACAGTGCCTTTTAGGCGTAAACTTTTTGCCCAGTAGGGGTAGTCCACATATTGGCGTATGTGTGCACGCAAAGCGTTGGTATCGATATTTATCGGCGCTAGGGTGCTGTTGTTCGTGCCAGTTAAAAGTTTTTCGAAAGTGGCATCGCTGATACCGCTAGGCTTAGTGGGCGCGGGTGTGGCCTGGCTAAGTGAAAAGTCGTGCTGATAAGTGGTGGTGATTTCTTCAATACTTATATCAATGCCCGGCGGAAAACTAAAAGCTTGGCTGCGCTGCAAGGCATTTGCAACCGCTTCGCCCAGTAAACCTGCATGTGCAGGCTCAATACTATCAATGCTGATTAATGCCAGTTGGCTGTTCAGGGTGAAGGTGACACTCACACTTCCTTGTTGATCTAATTGCTTTGCCCAAGCTGGGTATTCCACCTGTTGGTATAGCGTATTGTGAATATGCCACTCCAATGCTGCCAATTGTTGCTCGCGCGCAATGGGTGCAGGGGCTTTAGTATTAGGGGCTTTGATTTTAGGGGGTATGGTTTTAAGGGCTTTGGCTTCTGAGGTGTTAGTTTTTGATGTACTCGTTTTTGAGATATTAGTTTCACGCGTGGATGTTTTTTGTTTTGGCGCTGTGCTTGTCGCTATCGCGGGTGTTACCGGCGGTATGGGGGCACTGCTTTTTGTTGTTGTAGGTGCAGGTTTATTTTTTTTAGGTACTGCGGCAGGTTTGGCTTTTTTTGAATGCCAGGTGTCTAGCAGGCTCATTCGAGCAGCTGTTGGCTTTAAGGCATTGAAACTATCCAGCACCGCTTGATCGTGTGAGCCTTGATGGCCTGCGAGCATATTTTGCTTAAATTCGCGCGATGGCGGCACAGGGCCTAGCCAAACCCGGCCTATGTAGTTAAATAAAGTTTTGCTGGGCGCGCGAACCGCAAAGACTTTATTCACCGCAATAGTGGTATCGCTGCCGTCGTAGGCTAAATCGATCGTATCGCCGCGTGTTAGTTGTGTTTCGGCAATGCGGGTAAAGGCGAGCAGGGCCTTCATGTTGGCTTTATCGAGAGTGTCTTCATTATTGCTGGCAAGCTCGCGTTGCCATACCAAGCTATAGCTATGTGCCGTCCAGCGCGGGGTGGTTATTTTGAGCGTAAACCGAGCGGGAGTTGTAGCTTGCTCACACTGAGGTGTCGATTCGCAGCTGTGAGAGGTGTAATAGGCAACAAGGTAATAATTTTTACCCATATGGTTGTATGTGCCAATACCATTAAGCTGACTGCTTGCAAGCGCCATACTGTATGGGCTTGTGAGAAGGGTCAGTAAACACAGTAGGTAACAGGCCGCCGATGCCTGCCGAGTGTTTATCCATTCAGTCAAAGTCATGATTAGAGTATTTTCAATTTGCGGTGCTTGGAAGGTGGCTAACTATAGCAATAATGGCGTACGAAACAACCTCAAAGTATTCATTGTCTTGTTGCCGTAACTATGGGCTGTTTATTCTAAGAGGCCCATAGTGTTGGTATTTCTGCGTTTCGGCAGGGCCTGTTTTTTGGGGCGGCGGCTGGCGTACTATTTGCAAACGGTCTAGGTCAGTGAATTTAACCTAGTAGGTAAAGTACGGCTTATGAATATTTTTGAAGCGTTACGACAAGATCACGATAAGCAGCGCGAATTGGCAGATGCGTTAACCCAAACCCACGGCAGTAGTGACGCCCGCGAGCAGTTATTCTGCGCGCTTAAAAGCGAGCTGAATGCGCACGCTATCGCGGAAGAGCGCCAGTTCTATACGTTTTTATTGAATCACGACCTCACACAGGAGAAGGCGCGCCATGGCGTTGCCGAGCATCATGAGATGGACGAGCTGATTGAATCCCTAGATAAAACCGATCCAACATCCTCTAGTTGGTTGGTTCAAGCTAAGCATTTAGCGCACCGCATTCATCATCATTTAGATGAGGAAGAGCACGAGTTCTTTCAGCTGGCGGGTAAAATTTTCAATGAAAAGGAAAAAATTACATTGGCGCAAGCATATATCGAGGAGCGTGACGAGGCGCAAGACTCGGTAAGCTATAAAGCGGTTAAGTGACGGCATCTTATACATGCTGTAAAAGTGCAATACTTGGGCGGTGGTTAAAATGATACAAAAGCGCATAGAAAGGCAGTTTTTCTTCGTTTTATTGGCCGCTGTTTCAGTGGCTTTTTTATGGCTTTTAAAGCCCTTCTTTGCGCCTATCTTTTGGGCGGTTGCTGTAACTATTGTCTTTTTCCCCGTACAGCAATGGTTTTTTAAGCGCTGGCCTCGGCAGCCTAATGTAAATGCTTTTCTTACGCTCATGTTGTGCTTTTTTATTGTCGTGGTGCCAATTATTGTTACCGTGTCTTCGGTGGTGGATCAATTAACGGCGCTGTATCAAAAATTTGAGCAAGGCGAGCTTGATCTCGAACGCTACATTACAAAAGTAGAAGAGGCGGTACCGGTACTGCAGCAATGGCTAGATCGCATGGGTATGGATCTCGATGGCGCACAAAAAAAGCTATCGGACAGCGCCATGTCTGCGGGTAAAGTGGTTGCCAAGAATTCGTGGGCAATTGGTCAAAACACATTTACTTTAGCGCTTGATGTGGGCGTGATGCTGTATGTTACATTCTTCCTCTTGCGCGACGGTGAAAATATATTGGCTTTGCTTTATAAAGCACTGCCTTTAGGCGATGACCGTGAATATTTATTATTCAAAAAAATAGCCGAAGTAACGCGCGCGACAGTTAAAGGCAATATGGTTGTATCTATTGTGCAAGGCACGCTGGGCGGGATTACTTTTGCGTTACTGGGGATACCCGCCGCGTTTGTTTGCGGGGTGCTAATGGCTTGTTGCTCGTTAATTCCTGCGGTTGGCGCGGCTATTATTTGGGTGCCTGTGGCAATTTACCTTGCCATTATGGGCAGTTATCCACAAGCCATCATTTTAGTGTTGGTAGGTGTGTTGGTTATTGGCTTGGTCGACAACCTGTTACGGCCTGTGCTGGTTGGCCGAGATACAAAAATCCCCGACTATATCGTTTTGCTTTCAACATTAGGCGGGTTGGCTTTATTTGGCGTTAACGGCTTTGTTGTGGGGCCTTTAATTGCGGCATTGTTTATTGCTGTGTGGGGCATATTCATTCGCGAATATCAGAACGACGATAATCGAAAACCCCAAAATGCCTCTTAATTGAAGGCTGTCCTCGAAAAGTAGTACTCAAAAAGTATACAAGCTAGCAGCAACAAACAGCCGAGCAGGCTGCCGCGCCGGGGGTGGGTATTCCGCCGGCAAGCACATGGGAGCAATGGTTTCCTGTAATACAGCAAGCATTAACAACCCAATTGCCGGCTTTGCAAAAAAGTTGCCTTGATTTTTTGCCGCGTTATCACAAAGAATACGCAGTGCAAGATCCATGTGAGCATATGCTGAAATTTATTGAATCAGCGCTAACATTTTCTCGCGGCTATAGCCCTTAATGACTTGGCCTTTAATCAGTAAAACCGGAACACCGCGGCCACCTAAGGCTTTATATTGCTCGTGCCCCTCAACGGATTTTTCGATATCGTATTCGTAGTAATCAATATTGTGATCGTCTAAAAGCTTGCGTGCCTTGGCGCAATAGCCGCACCATGCCGTAGCGTAAAGAATAACTTTACCGTCGTGATCTTGAGAAAAGTCGGGTGGCGGGTTAATAAACTGTTTAATGTCGCCCCAGTATTGAAAAATAGCGCCAGCGGCAACAATCAATAAAAACTTTCGAAACACCGGTAAACCTCCGTTTTTTGCTGCTGCATCCTACTAAAATAGAATATGGAAATAGGGGCATCTCTAAAAATGCACTTTTTCCGCGATAGCAGCGTCAGCTCCGTCCTCGAGTCCTCATTTACACCACGTAAACTGCGGCTCTCCGGGCGGTGCTTCCTTGCTCTCACACAAAAATTACTATTTTTAGAGGTGCCCATAGGTTTTTTATGCGCATAGTAAAGATATTGGATTGTAGCACTTCAGGGCCAAAGGGCGATATAGCGCTGTGGCGGCGCCCATTGATGTGTTGTGCCCTGTAAAGCGAGTGTATAAGCATGCGTTGTCACACTTTCACAAACTCTTACATTATTGTATTTGCCTTAAAGCCCTTTGTTCGTTCACTATCACTGTTTTATCTTTAAAAATAAGTGCGCTACTGTTGACATGATAAAAGAGGTTACCAGGTGATTCGCCTAAAACAAAATACATTAAAACTAAGTGCTTCTGCTTTTTCCACGCGGTTGTTTATCGCCATGGCCTCGGTACTGCTGGCCTCCTGTATGGCCGAGCCAGAACCTGAGCCAGAGTTGGAGCCAAGCTTAGTTTTTAACGAAATTATATCGAATAACGAAGGCGTTTATATCGACGAAAATGGTGAACTCGATGATTGGGTTGAAATTGCCAACGCGAGTGATGGCCCGTTGGACCTTAGTGACTTTTCCATTGCTGATGGCGGCTCGCCAGTTATAGGGTTGCCAAGCATTTTATTGCAACCGCAAGAAGTGATTGTACTTTGGGCTGATGATGCGCCAGAAGAAGGCGAGAAGCATTTACCGTTCAAAATTAGCAGTAGTGGCGAAACACTGAAATTATTTAATAGTGAAAATATTATTGTTGATGAAGTGGCTGTGCCTAAACTCGATGATAACCAAGCTTATGCTCGCTTTCCTTCAATTAGTGGCAATTTTAGCCAGTGCCGATATACCAGCCCGCAAAAAAGCAATGGTGCTAGCTGCCAAGCCATTGCCGCGCCAACGGTAGAGGATACGATTAAGTTTGACAATTACGATGTATCTGGTTGGCCATCGTCGATGGTGCCTACAGGCCTTGCGATTAACGAGTTGGCATTAAACCCAGCCCGTTTTATTGAGTTAAAAAATTTTAGCAGCGAGCCCGTTGACCTTAATAATTACCAACTAACGCTGGGTGCTATGGATGCAAACTCGCCCTTGCCGGTATGGAATCGCGATTTGGCAATTATTCTACCTAACCAAATGTTGGCCCCAGGTGAAGTAACCAGTGTAGGGTTAACGGCTAGTGATGTTGAAGCATTGGTCTTGCAGCCCTTTTTTGAAGGCGGCGTAGTGCTATACCGCGTAGGTACCAATAATGCGACAAAAGTGGATGCAGTACCTTTTATGTATTGGCCCGAGCAAGCGGTATTAGCGCGAAAAACTACGACACCTTACAATTTTAATTTTTGCCAAGGCGCAAGCGAAAATGCCGATAACCAATGTACGGTATTGCCATCGCGTGAGCTAGGTAATCGCGCGCGGGGTTTGTATACCCCGAACGATTTTAATGCGCTCGAAAAGGGAATGGGGAAAGCCAATATTGCATCGGTAAAATTTGTTATCGATATTAATAATGGCAATACGGTGCATTATTTAAGCTCGGAGCGCTGGCCGTTACATTATACGTTTGTGCGTGAAGTGATTAATAACCTACCAGAGCTTAACCGGTGCGATAGTGTACAGGCGCAAGAATTTAATCGAGGCTGGGCACAGTTTTCACAACAAAACTATGCCAACAGCGTAACCCGCTCCTACCACTTGGGGACTCTATCGCACCATGCGAATGCGGATATACGCGCGGTAGAATTCACTTTTGGCGATGCCATTACTGCGCCACAAATAATCGATGTTTTTTATACTGCAACAGCAGCCATGCCAGAGCCCACACGCTGGGTGTACCGGCCGCAAAACGAAAGCCAAATCGCGCGGGCTAGACTTATTGAGGGCGAGCTACCTATTGTTGGACCCAACGCCCCTTTTCAAAATTTAACATTACAGGCGCTGGCCTCAGGAGTGGCCTACGGAACATTAGAGTTTATAGAAACCAGCGAGTTGGACTCGGCATTTTTAGGGCCAAAAACCATTGTGATTACAAATGATGTTCCTAACGATATTGGTTTTGTTGGAGGCCTAATTACCGAGGCATTTCAAACGCCTTTAGCGCACGTTAATATTTTAAGCCAAGGGCGTGGCACACCGAATTTGGCTTTGCCAAATGCTCGCTTAACCCCTGAGATAATGGCCTTATTAAATAAACTGGTGCGTTTTGAGGTGTCTGCGAGTGGTTATTCAATAAGAGCAGCAGCCCTTGAAGAAGCTGAAGTATTTTGGGCGCAACACAACCCCAATACGGAAGTGTTAGTACCTCGCTTAGATGATGTCACCAAGCACCTTATCGATTTAAGCGTTAGCGGTATCGATGCATTACCCACAATTGGCGCTAAAGCGGCCCAGTTAGCAGAGCTATTTAATCTGGCGCCTTTGGCGACTCGATGCGCTGAGGGTGCAAGTTTTGCTGTACCAGAAAAAGCTTTTGCCATTCCGATGCGCCATTATCTTGATCACTTCTCTGCCAGCGGCGCGCAAGCGTATTTAATGGCGGAAATGGCTCAAGAACTATTTAAAACTGATGTTTCTTATCGGCGTACGGTGCTACACACAGCGCAGCAAATGATACTGCAGCATCCGGTTGATGCACTTTTACTTGCCGAAGTCGAAGCGGCAGTAGCGCAGAAATTCGGTTCTGATCGTGTTCGATTTCGCAGCAGCAGTAATACCGAAGATTTATCTAATTTTAACGGCGCAGGACTGTATACATCCCAAAGTGCAGAAATTGGCGACGACGATAGAAAAGTAGAAGATGCTATGCGTGCGGTATGGGCCAGCCTATGGAATGTTCGCGCGTATGAAGAACGCAATTATGCGCGGGTTGATCAGTCGCAAGTGGCCATGGGTATATTGGTGCACCAAGCATTTCGCAATGAGCGCGCTAACGGTGTTGCCATTGCTAGGAATATACTTAACCCAACGCGCTCGGATCAATATTATTTTAATTCACAAGGTGGCGAAGCCAGCGTAACGAACCCCGCCCCTGGCGTAATTACCGAACAATTGGTTTATCAATTTCCGCCCCGCACGCCAAGGCTTACTTACCACAGTCATAGCAGTATTGTGCAAGGCGCGGTTACAACACCGCAAGAGATACGGGCGCTGGCCTGCGCTATGAATGCGGTACAAAACCATTTTGAAGGTTTGCTAAACGCAGAGGGCGACGACCCATGGTTTACGATGGAATCTGAATTTAAGTTTTTAGGTGCGCAGCGCACACTGTTAATTAAACAGGCGCGTCCCTACCCGATAGGCGATGTGAATATTGCTAATGATTGCAGGGGTATTTAGGGTCTAGTGCTCAAGCTTTAGCAAATTGCTGTGAAAGCTGCCTTAAAGTATATATGCCCCTATAACCTACAATCTTCATAAGGCCTTATAATCGCTGTAAACATAAACTCGAGTTGCCGCGTGGGGCTTGAGTTTCTAGGCCAATCGAGCGTGAATGTTCGTGCCCGCGAACGCGTGCCGGTTCTTAAGCCCATACCGAAAACGCCGAATCAGCGCTCGCAGTCTTTTCAAGAAAGGTATGTTTCAACAAGAGTTTTGACTGAATGCTAGGGTGTGTATCCTAGTGTTTGGGACCGCCTTGTGTTGTATCAGTGCAGCCGGCACAATGTTGATCACTAGCCTAAATATTAATGGAACTTAAGGAACAGTGATGATGAAGCTTTTAGGTCACTCTTTGATTATGGTAAGCGCCGCACTGCTTGCTGGGTGTGACGGCGACAGCCAGCTGCCAAAGTCGCAAGCTAGCGCTAAATTTACTCAGGCACCTCAAACGCTCACGACTAAAACAACGGCTCTGCCTATTCAAAGCGCCTATAACGACGTGCGCTCTGCCGTGGATGCGCAGGCGGATATCGCGTTTGTGGGTAGCGCCAGTGGCACTAAAGTGAGCGCTCTTCGTCTTGCGACGCGCCAGCACCTTTGGCAGCTCACGTTGGACGCCGGTGTGGATCAGTTATTTTTTGATGCCGAAGGCAAGCGTTTATACATCAGCACGGCAACCTCGCTGACGGTTGTCGATTCAATGAGCGGCACCGTGCTGACTAGCATTGAGATCGACTCTCCAATCGTCGCGATAACTTATTTGCCTGCGAGAGAAGGTTTTGCGCGCAGCCATTTGATTATTGGTCAGCGTACCAGCGCGAATAAGTGGCAGATAAGTGCGCTCGAACCAAACTTTCTTGAAGTGATGGCTAGCACGGCCTTACCGGCGCATGAAGAGCAACCTGCTCTGCAAATGACTGCTGGTGCGGGCTTAATTTGGACGATGAACAATGAAGGCCAGCGTCTATTCACCATTCGCCCTTACCTATTGCGCGAAGACGCCATTTTCCCTCTGGGTGATCACCAAGTAGTTGATAGCCTGCGCGATACCGGTTTGATGATTTCGCCCGATGGCGAGTGGCTGATTACCGGTGGCAATAATGTGTTGAGTTCTGGACTAGATGGTGAAACCGAAACTTACTACGAAGTCAGTGTTTATGGCTTTGATCATTTCACGCCAACCGTGCATGGCGGTGGCGTATTTTGGGGCGATACCTTTGGCTTAATGGTTCGCGATGACCTAGCGCCGAGCGCTAATACCGGTGTGCGCCAATGGCTTGAATTGGGTCGCTTTAGTACGAGCCAAGTGTTATCCACCGTAAGCGGTATTTACGCGCTGGGCCGTTATGACGAGCTGGGCTTAGCGATGCAATGGGTAACGAGCAACAGTGAGGATCTGCCGTCAGTCACAACCCCTTTAACGCTAACGGCAGGCCAAGCGTTTATTCCGTTTGATGGTGGGGGGAATCAGGAACAAGCCGATGTATATCTGATGGCAAAATTCGCAGCAGGCAATGGCATCGCTGCGGTGCAGCCGGTGTGTTACGAGCCTTGCACTTACGCGCATGTCTTGGAAATTCCATTATTGGATGAGGCTCAGCGAGCGTATATCGAGATTGGCAAGCTCGCGGACGGACCGATTAGAGGGGCGATTGTTACTGTGAGTGATAACGTACAGGTAGATGCGGTTAAGTGGGTATCGCATCCCCCAACTATTTGCAGCGAGAATCCGCCCTCTGGGGAAAACCAATTTGCTGGCAATCTATTTGCCAATGATCTGGATTTGTCCATGTGTAAAGATGACGAAAGAACGTACGGTCTTGTCGGTTTTGTTTGTGCAGATGCTGCTGCGCAATGTGAGGAACGGTTTGAGCTAGGGCGGCTTAGCTGTGATGGTTCAAGCATTTTTGTTGGTGGTGCCTTTAATCAGGATGTAGGTCCTAATCTTCCATTGTTCAATTTTCAGCTGAGTAGCAGTAGTACAGGATCTTCATCGTCAAGCTCCGCATCTATTTACGGTGAAATTGGTGAGGAACCTCGGCAGCAGGAAGACGCTATGCCTATAAATGTACTTCCTGGCACAATCGACATAAATAATCCTTCAGCAGATTACTCCCTTGAGGCGGATTTCAGCCCGCCCAAAACCACCTGCTTCTAAGCCAAAATAGGGGCCGCTCCTTTGCCACTATCTCCCAGAGATCCTATACACTAATAAATTCGTGACCAGAACAGTGTGCCATTACAGGTTCGTTCTGGAACCCTCGGTCACGCCATGTATCGCGTAAATTATCCTTGTTCGCAGGACTTAACTAACTTAACAAAATGTTCTATATCATTCTTGTAATTGCTGGCGATATACCCTTGTTCGCAATTTGCATGAACACACCCTTTGTAATTCATTCCAAGGTACTCAAATGTATTTCTAAGCATTTCTTCAAATGATGGCGCTACCTTATTACTAATGGAAGTGCATACCGAGTACACATTCTTACCCCTAAGTATACGGCCTACACCTTTAAGCTCGTCTATATCTAAAAGATCTGAAAACCTATCAATAAATACCTTCATTTGAGCGCTAACGGAGTACCAGTAAACAGGGCTAGAAATAATGATATTTTGGAATTGTAGAATTTTATCGATAAGTTCTAGAAAATCATCGCTTCTATTTTTATGATCGTAGTCGTACGGGCTAATATTCAACTCTGCGAGATCTACGATCTCACATTCTAGCTCCTCAGAAATCCAATCCGAAAATTTACGTGTATTGCCGTCCCGCCTCGAACTACCGAAAATCATAATCGAATTACTCATATGTTAACTCCTTGTTCATAGCGCCACCAGAGGGCGGCAGCTTTGTAGTTGATTGAACTGTGCTAATCTTTTCGCCGTAAATTCAAGTGACGGGAAAGTTGCTCGCCGTAACCAGCCCTAGTTCGCTCAGCATAGAAGTGAGCCAATGGTATGGCGACGTTCGTATGCCCTATACATTTCAGTGTTGGTGCGTTTAATTATTAAATTCCCTCCATGGGTAGGGGATCATTAATGCTGTTTATTAAACGCTAACGACTAACGAAAGGCAACTGCACGAACAGGTTGATACATCAATTAACGCAGTAGTGGTTATCACTAAAAGTTATTGGTAACGCTCGAAAATCGAAGGTATTTATATCGCGCTTAATAACGACTTCTTTGCCGATTTGGGGTTAGTTGGATTACGCGACCGCTGGACAAGAGTTTGCTGAGCGTTGGGATGAACGCTCGTTTTATGCTCCTGAAAAGCCTAATCTCGAACCCCTGTTCAGGCTTAGGGGGGCATATGCTGAGTGCAGTGGGGGCGGGAGTTGGAAACTCCCGGTTACCCGATTCAAATGCTGATTTCATTTTCGGCACACCATTCTAAGATTGCTTTTTTCATTGATTCTCGTTCGAAAGCGTACCAATTTTCAAGTTGATCTTTACTTCCCAATAAAGACTTAAAATTAGAATATGCTCCTTTAGACCTAAAAAATGAATTCACTAACTCCAGCTCGTTGGGCAGGTTTTTTTGAGCGTATTCAATCGCTAATGGTTTTCCAAGTCCAAGGTCCTCTTTTGAGGGTATACTTATATATTTTGCATTTTCGAATAGATCTTCAGGCAACTCATCTTCTGATTCATCTGAATCGTAATAAATAACCCCTGTTTCTTTATCTAAATACGCAGAACTTTCGAATTCGTACCCTGAAGATACAAACTCAAGTGTCAATTCTAGGTCTTTATAATTGATAGTCACTTCCAAATTCCTCGAGAGCATTTAGCGTACAAAGCCGTGCTAGCAGTCTGTTGTCTTTGTTTTGGTACGCCCAGCTGGGCGTGAACTAATGGTGACGCGACTCTCGTATATCCTATACATCGTCGCATTCGTGCTTCCTGCGCTTCAAAGCCCCTTGTAGGGTGAATCACCATTTAATATGGTTTATTAAACGCTAACGACTAACGAAAGGCAACTGCACAAACAGGTTGATAGATCAATTAATGCAGGAGGAGGTTATCGGTAAAAGCTGTTACCGAAGCATGATAAACCGAAGGCACCCTTACTTTATACTTCTGCAAAGTATAATCTGGAATGTCCCTATTCGGGCTTAGGGGGCGTGAGAGCTAGAAACCGCCGGCTGACTCATTTATAGATTTTTTGCCATTTCCTTGATTTTGTTAACTGTGTTTAAATTTCGCCCGGTTGCCGAAGCGCCCAAACAAGCTTCTATATTTGACACTAACTTTGAGCGGCCTATACCGTCTGGAGCGTGTAGATAAAAAACGCTATTAATAAGCTTATGATTTTCTGTAGCCGACGATAGGCTCTGAATTTTGGTTAAATTAAGCTTGGGAGGTTGTTTGCAAAAGTAAAAATGCACGAACTTACCTTCCAGCCCTTTAAATGGATTTCTTGAAACCGCGAGATCAAATTCATTATTTGAAAGCGCTAATACTTCTGGTTTAAATCCAAAATTTGACTCGATTAAGTCACCAATTTCGGACTCCGGATTATTGACACTAGAAACTAGAATATTACCGCTTTGGATATACGTTTTTACATTTGAGAATCCATTCTCATTCAGGTCTTTCTTTAGCTGTTTCATCGGTACTAAGTTTTTGCCGCCAACATTCACACCTCTTAACAAAATTATATATGTATTCACTAATCCCCCCCTCGGAGATAACGCCTGCAGCACAGCAAAAGTAGTTTAAAGCCGTTACTATGGCTACTTTTGATATTTTTGGACTCTAAGATTACCAGCTTTGTTTGGATTCTAATACCTTGAGGAAATCCAAATCTCTCTCCAAGTCTCTTAATTTGTAGCTCAGCTTTCCCTTGATTGGCATTTGCACCAACAGGTCGATATATCAATTAACACAGGCGAGGTTATCAGCAAAAGTTATTGGTGAAACACGATAAAGCGAAGGTGCCGGCATCATCCTGAGCAACGACTTTTTTACCGATTAGGGGTTAATTGCATTACGCGGTCACTGGGTCGAAACTCATTATCAGTAGGGAGCCTTCATCGGCTTTATGCTCGTGCTAAGGCTAATCTCGAATATCCGTTTCAGGCTTGCGGAGCCGTGTGGTGTGGGAAGAAATGGCTAGAAGCGAAGCCGGCTCTTCCCCGAGATATGAATTAATCATTCATGCTGATGATTCTCCAATCCTATGTGCGCGTAGTACACACCCAATAAGATAAGAGTTACAAGCTTGGCGAATATAAAGGTCGGCTGTATCAGCCAAATCAAAAAGCATGAAGCCCAGTCCAGAGCGCATGATACTAAATACCTATGCGCTCTGTATTTATTTGTTGGATTGATAAGGCTTGGCCAAATACGAAAACACTAACGCACTAATTAAAGCTAAGCCTAGCTCGTCACGGAATAACCCATATTGTATCGCAGCAAGTGATAGAGGGTGGATAATAGCCATTCTGGTTATCGATCAATTCAATTCAGCCTCCCCTGAGTCACAGCTTTTTTACCAAACTAAATATCGATTACCAAGCGGCTGATTTGATAATCATGGTGCTCGCTCTGTAAGGTGACTATCGCAGGCTTTGTAGGCGGAATGTTAGGCCGTTGTGGCGGCTTTGCGAACGGGGGTTTTATTGCGGCGAACTAGTGGCCATTGTTGCAGGGCCGTTACCGCTTGTTGTTGGGTGTCTTCTGTTTGTGGGTTGTTGGCGTTAAGCATAAAGCGGTAGTAATCGCGGCGGCTGTGATCGGGGCCGTCTTGTACGCTTACATATAAAGTGCCTGCGTTGGTATCTTCTGTTTTTTTGGTGTTTAAAATCAGGTGATTGCCTTCAATCGCGCTTATTTGCTGTAAAAAGGCTTTGGCTTTGGGGGAGTGTAATGGGTCGATAAAGGCGCGGTTTTTATACGGGTAGCTGCCGTGCAGTTTGGGGATTGTGGCGCAGGCGCGTATAACTTGGGCGAAGGTCATATCGCCGTAGCCTTCGCTTACGCTAATTTTGGTGAGTGCATTTTTTTTGGTGCAGTAAGCCCAAAAGCATAGGTTATCGGGCAGGCTGCTTAAGGTGCGCTGTAAAAAAGGTTCGGGAAATAGCAGCTGGCAGGTGTCGCCAAGTTTTTGGTTTTCGAAAAAACTGGTTTTACCGGTATGCACGCTAAACCAGCGCGAAAGGTAGGTGCTAAGACCTGTTTCGTGTAGCTCGCGGCAAAGTAAGTCTAAGCCAATTAAGCGCTCGTGGCGCAAGCTGCGGGTTAAATGGGCTTGAATAATAAAATAGGCAAATACGCTGCTAGAGGTAATGTTAACGCGAATAATATCTTCAAAAGCATTAGCCTTTAGTGCACAAAGGGCCGGTACCTGCGCGGTAAAGTTAAAGCCTGTTCCAATAAGCGACAGCACAGAAGGCAGCGATTTCCGGCGGCTATTGAACAGTTGAATGTGAGGTGAGACAAACATAGTGCATGCGCTTAGTTATACGTAAGGAGCATACTAATGCGAATAGGACACCAAGAACAATAGAAAAAGGTTATTAGTGGCGCCTAAATCAAGACCGTTTTTTAATATGTGAGTGTCTTTTGTGTTTATAGGGCGTCAGCAGCCCTGTTAACTACTGGCGATAGCGCCTTTACCTATGCCTTCAAAGGCTTTAACGGTGTAGCTGGCACTAGGGTCTTGCTGTTTAAGCTGTGTGGCAATGTGCTGGGCAATAAATTCTACCGTGGTATCGGTTGCCATCATGTAGCACTGGTTTTGGGGTAGGCTAAGCTCGAATTCGCCTTGCTGGGCTTGGTAGCTAAAATGCCAGTGGCCATCGTGGTTACCGGTGGCGTCTTCTTCTGTACCCAAGTAAATATCGTTAAATGTATTGGCCCACTGGGTTATTAGCGCGTTATCGAGTTGATCGTTTTTCCATATTAAAAGCTTGGAGCGGTGGCCGTGAGCAATGCGCTGGCAGTTACCGGCATGTTTTTTAAGGCCGTGGCTATAGTGGTAAAACGGGGTGTTGATGTCTTCTGGGGTGAAGTGCAGCGCCACTTTGGCGACATCGGGACCAAAGGCATTTTTGAGTTGTTGCTCGCACCAAAGGGCTACGCTTTGGGGCGTAATGCGGCCGGTGGGAATGGCGGTAATGGCCTGGTGCGGGGAGCGTGTTGTAATGCTGCAGCCATCGGTAAAACCGTACTGTGTGCTTTCTGGGTGTAGGGCAAATTGTATGCGATGGTAGCTATTATCGGTTTCTATTTGGCAGCCCGAGTACTGGGTAGGCACTAATAAACGGTGGTCTAGTTCTTCGTCTAGCCAGTTGCGCAGCTGTTTTTTCACTATGCCAAAATCGCATACCATGCCTTGTTCGTCTAAGGTGCCGGTCAGTTCAATATGCGCTAGCCAAGTTTCGCCCAATAGCCCGCGCTGGGGGCACAGGTAGCTAAAATCGACGTTGGTTAGGTTATCTACAAATAAGCGCATAATGAATCTCGATTGGTTTAAGCGTGGCATTTTACACTATGGTTTTGGCTGCCGTTGTTTTTCGTGCAGTGGCAATATTTAGGTAGGGGAATATTAATGTTAAGACTAAGCTTTTATGTGCCGGCCGCTGATGTAGAGGCGGTAAAGCAGGCCTTGTTTGAGGCCGGTGCTGGGCGTATTGGCAATTACGACTGTTGCGCATGGCAAACGCTGGGCACAGGACAGTTCCGGCCGCTAGATGGCGCAGCCCCCGCTGTGGGCCATGTAGGGCAGGTGGAGTTAGTGGATGAGTATCGGGTTGAAATGGTCCTAGCGGAAGATGTTATTAAGCCGGTTATTGCGGCTTTAAAGCAGGCCCACCCATACGAGGAGCCCGCTTATGGCGTGTTTCAAATGTTATCGTTTGATTAACGGCTATACATTCAGCGCCGCAGGGAAGCGCAATACATCGGCCGCTTCGCTGGTAGTGGGCTTTTCGGCTTTTTGGCCGTCGTTATTCAACACGTCGTTTAGTTCGTAAACCGAATCAAACATCATTTGCGAAATAGCCACGCAAGCGGCCATAGGGGTTTTGCTGAGGCTGCGTTTTGCGTCTATTTGAAACTGTAAACCGCGCAGCCGGCGCTGCATGCTTTGGGGGGCGGATGAAATTAATGATTCAATCTCGCGCTGGCGCAAAGATTCGAGCGCATCGGGGTTTTCTTTCGCAAGCTTTAACAGCTCATCGGTTGTTGGCCATTGGGACTGCATGGTCATACCTCTGTTTAATGTAATGCCGCGGCACGGTGTTTGTGTTGTGTTCGCGGGTGATGGCGCTAAGGGCGGCTTGGCCATAAAAAGCGCCTTTTGGCGCGCAAGGCGCCTTCTGGTTAAAAAATATGCTATCAATTTCGATGCGCTATGGGTATGGGCGCCAATATATCGAATATCTATAAGTAGGGCTGGCGGTGCTTGGCGGCAGTTTGCGGGAGTGGGAAATAGTGGAAAATGTGACAATTTTCTCGCGCGTGAGACGTAAAATCCGAAGTTGAATAAAAAACAATCAGTTCGGTGACGTGATTTTGACGCGATAGCAATGGCAAAAACGCGACTTTCCCCGCCAGCGGTACGCAAGGCTGTGGTAATGTTAAGCGATTGCTTAGCGAGGGCTTTTTATGTATTCAAGTCAAACCCGATTAGCCGCTGCGAACGATAAGCCGCAAAAGGGCGATGCTGCTGTATTAATTGCATTAGCTGGCGAAGGTGAGCAACAACAGATATTGCTAACGCGGCGCTCTAAACGCATGAATTCCCATCGCGGTGAGGTAGCCTTGCCCGGCGGTATGTGGGAGCCGCAAGATGCTTGCCTGCAAGCCACCGCCTTAAGAGAAGCACACGAAGAGGTGGGCTTGCCGCCAGCCATGGTAACGCCTGTTGCCGCTATGCCTGTGCGGGCTACCCGGCAAGGTACGCGGGTGACACCTTTTATAGCGCAAGTGCCCGAAAACCTGCCGTTAGTGCCTTGCCAATACGAGCTAGAATCCCTTTTTTGGTTGCCGTTAGCAATATTGGCCGCCGACCAGCGCCAGCGTACCGATATTTTTATCGCCGAAGGGCAAGAGTACTGGGCGCCGGTATACCGTTTTAGTGGGTATAAAATTTGGGGCTTTACAGCCCGTTTACTGGTGGACTATTTAAACCGTTTTCACGGTGCCCATATAGGCAGGGCACACAGTGCTGAAGAGGTGATTTACCGCGCGCGTTAATGGCGCGCGCTTATCTGTAGGCTTAGGCTGTGGTAAAGCGTTTGGGGGTGGTTGCATGCTTAAAGTCCCAGTCTTTATGCATATCACAACGTTTTTGAGCTTCTAATTTCATATTCATGGGCACGCCGGTGCTGGTTAGAATCTCGTCGCATGCGGCGGCATTACCGCCTTTGGCTAAAAATTGTTTTGCCGTAATAAAGCGGTTTTTCTTGGCGACGTAGTCTGTGATTTGAACGACGGTTCTCGATAGATCCAGCCGGCTATCTAATAAGCGGATTGCGCTGTAGAGGTTGCTCACCGATGCTGCGTGGTGGCCCGTTTTGTGGCTAATCAATAATAACTTGCCAGCGGTTATTACCCATTCGCCCGCGGCGAGCACCCGTTGCCCAGCTAAAAAGCTTGAATGGTGAAATTTGCTAACAGCGTGTGAGTTGGTATAAAAAATACCATTCGCGCCACACACCCAAATCGCATAATTACGGCCACTGTGTGCTGTTTGTAAGCCCCAAGTGGTAAAGCGCTGCAGTGGGATGGAGCCTGTGCCCGGCGAGCCCAAAGCCTGTTGGTGGCGGTACATAATTTTATCGTCGCCAAAAACACACATATATTTCCAGCGTTCGTTCGGGGCAAGGTATTCAACTTGCGGTAAGCCGCGGGCTAAATTTTTGTCTTCTAGCCATTCGAAAAAACCGAGTGTGGTGCCTGCATCAGCTAGCCACTTGTCAAAGTGTGCTTTGGGCATATGCCCCCAAGATCGGTGGTTTGGGTCTAGGCCTTCTAGCCAATAATTGCGTGCACTTGTGGGGCTGGCTGCTTTAGCGCTGTAGTTTTGTAACGGATTGGTTTTGCCAAATTGGCTGCCGCTTGGTGCAAAAATCTTTTTGGCTGAGCCCCAGGCTTTTTTTGCTTTTTCCATCGCGATAAGCTGTTTTTGCACCTGCATACCCAGCTCGATAAATTGGGTGTAATAGGCTGCAGAAAATGTATGTTTTTCTATGTAGTCTTTTGCAATGGCAAGCAACTCTTGCAGCAGCTCTGTACGTTCTTCTACCGCTGTGCCCGTTTTTATGTGATACGCACGAAGAATAATTTCTGTTCTTGTCGCTTGTGCATCGTTGGCTTTGCCGTGTGAGGCAGCGTGCCATTGTGCGGCTTTTTGGATGTGGCTTGAGAGTGTAGGCATTATTATTTATCTTTTATCGATTAATTGGTTAAGGGCGTCTTTAAAAATGCAGTTTTTCCGGTGCGTCGCTCTACCTCCTGAATCCATTTAGTCGTCCGGGCGGTACTTGACCCACATTGACACGGATGGAGGTAATGCAGCAGTTGCCTGGAGCAACTTCTGTTCTTGCTCCTACACAAAAACTACTATTTTTAGAGGTGTCCTTAAGCTAGTAGGGCTGTTATTGTGACTTATAGAATGAACGTTAAAGTGGATAAAATGCAAGTGGGAAAAGGCTTTTTATTGCAATGCATGCGTTGGTGTGATGAGTGGGGATTTAATGCTTAAAGGTGTACATCATGTAGCCATTATTTGCGCAGACTACGCGCGCTCCAAAACCTTTTATGACGATATGCTGGGTTTGCGTATTATTGCTGAAAATTACCGAGAAGAGCGCGATTCCTTTAAATTGGATTTAGCCTTGCCCGACGGCTCGCAAATAGAATTGTTTTCTTTTCCTAATCGGCCACCTAGGCCTAGCTACCCAGAGGCGCAAGGTTTAAGACACTTAGCTTTTGCAGTAGAAAATATAGCGAGTGTTGTAGCGCAATTACGTGGCCATGGCATTGCGACAGAGGCTATTCGTGTGGATGAATACACCTGCAAGCAATATACCTTTTTTAGTGATCCAGACGGCTTGCCGCTAGAACTCTACGAGGCCTAAACCGTGCTGTTCACGTCCTTGTGAGCTCGCATTCTTTAGCTTGGGGGTACTTAATGTGTATTTGGTGTGGCACAGCTATAAGGATTAAAACGGTAATATTTTTTAAGGGGTAAGTACAGGTTTTCAGGGCGGTATTGTTTTGTGGGTTCGCGCCCGTGGTGGGGCTGGGGCAGCTGTGTATTGTTATAGCGGCATAAAACACTGTTGTGTAATGTTTCTCCCTTTAGTGGCCGGCGAATATGTAAGCCGGCCCCGTTAAATAATTTGTTGTCTAGGAATTCGTCGTGCAGTTGCCCGTACTCGCAGCTGGCCTGGTCAGTGGGGCATTGAATGTGCTGGGCGCTAGCGGGGAATAAATTAAAGCGCTTAAACTGTTGTAGCATCCAGTGCCGGCTGAGGTTCTCTAGCCCATCGTGATCCTGATAGCCGCCACCAACATCGGCGTGGGCGCCAGGGAACCACATTTGTTTGAGTATTTGATGGTTGTCGATGCGGTCGTCAAAACGCAGCGGCCTAAAGCTATTGCGCTGCTCGTCTATGGCTAGCGCGTGGTAACCGGCTTTAGCGTAAAGGTTCGTGCGGTATAGGTCTGGGTTTTCATCTTGCGTTAGCCCTAGTGCAGGCACGGTATCGAAAACGCCGATGGCATCAACAATTACTTTATTTGCGCCGCTGTACATCGGGTATTGGCTTAAGCGTTGTGTAATATTTTCCCGTAAGCGGTTTTCATAGTTGGGTTTGCCATCATTATGTTGGTGGTAGGTTTTATAAATATTAGAAACAGCTTCCACTAAGGCTTTGTTGTCTGTTGGTGCCGCATTGTTAAGTGCCTTTAGGTTGAGCAGGCCTGCAAATTCGATCATGCCGTTTAGTGCGCGTGCGGCGTAGGCACCGCGGCTAAAGCCAAAAATAAACACCTTGTCGCCTGGTTGGTAAGTTTGGCTTAAAAAAAGATAGCTTTCTTTGACTAAATCATCAACGCCTTTACCCATAATGCTGCCGGATATGCGTTGGAATCTTCGGGTACCTACACCTTGATGGTAAAAGGGGATGGTTGCACTTGTGCATGCTTGTGCAGTGGCAAGTGCATATAGCTTCCAGATATTGGTACTGGTTGCCGCGACATTGCCGGTGCCATCAATAAAAATCGCAATATTTCGGCTGGGGGCTTCGCGGTGATATTGCTCAAATTCGCGCCAGTTACGCGTAGTGCTGGTTAAATCTCCGGCCACCGTCTGCCACGCGGGAAGGCCGGCTTGTTGCGTGCCGCATACGGCAGGCTGCTGATTATTAGGAGCTTTTTCGGGGTAAATACCAAGGCTATCTTTATAACTACGGCGCTCAAAACTTGAGCAGCCAGCAACAATGCTGGTGATAGCTAAAAGGCTGAGAAAGCTACGCAAATGCGCACAGTTGATCATTTTCACGAGTTAACCTTATTATTTCTATTATTTATGCACAGTGTACCTTTAGTGAAAAGTGATTGCGGAAGATAATTAATATGTTTGTTTGACCGAAGAGTCTAAATTGAAACATTAGAATATGGCTGCCTCTCAAAATGCGCTTTTCCCGCGATGGAAGAAATGCAGAAAGTTGCCAGAAGCCACTTCTGTCCTTGCTTTCACAAAAAAGTACTATTTTTAGCGATGCCCATATGTGATTATGCATGCGCTATGGCTGATCTTGCGCAGGCGAGAGTGCGTATAAAGCCACAATTTTTTAGCCCATTAAAACTAGGAGTCGTTATGAAAGCAGCGTTAAGAAAAATGTGTTTATCAACTGTTATGGCTATAGCGCCGATGGCATTCAGCCATAGCGTTGTTGCAGATGAGATATCGCTCAAGACAACCGAGCTAGCGCCGGGTATTTATATGATTCAAGGGGTGGGGGGCTTTACCGGTGGAAACATATTGTTATCGGTAGGGGCTGACGGTGTTGTGATGATTGATGATGGTCTACCGCCTTTTTTAGGTCTATTGCAAGACAGCGTAAAGAAATTAACCGATAAAAATATCGATTACCTTATTAATACTCATATTCATGGCGACCATACCGGCAACAATGCGAGTTATGGCGCAGGTAGTACCCGCATTGTTGCACACGAAAATATGCGCCATCAAATGGTGACTAATGGGGTGCCCGGCAGTGCAGGCCCTGCACCTGCGGCTGCATTACCGGTAATTACTTTTTCCGATAAAATGGCGTTTCATTTAAATGGTGCTAATGCTCAGCTATTGCATCTTGCGCATGCTCATACCAATGGTGATACCGCTGTATATTTTGCCAAAGAAAATATTATTCACACTGGCGATGTTCTATTTAATGGCTTATTTCCTTATATTGATTTAGGCAGTGGTGGCACTGTGGCAGGCTACCTAGCGGCACAAAAAACTATTCTAGGTATGGCGGATGAAAAAACTAAAATTATTCCAGGCCATGGCCCGTTGGCGACAAAAGCAGATTTAAGCGCTTCGATAAACATGCTTGAAGATTCCATTAAGCGGGTAAAAAAGTGGGTGAAAAAAGGCTTAAGCGAAGACGAAGTTGTTGCCAAAAATCCGCTTAAAAAATACCACGACAAGTGGAACTGGGGAATTACTACAACTGAAAAAATGACGCGAACTATTTATGCCGACTTAACAGGGAAGCCTGCAGGCAAAGCCGAGCACAAGCATTAATGCCGCACGGCGAAAAGGGTAAGCCTTTTCGCCGTGCCCCGCGTAACTTAATCGTAACTATTCACCCGCTGGGAGCGCGTGCATAGTGCCCAGCCCCAGCAAGGATGCGTGGGGGTAGACTTTGCACAAAGTTGAGGAGCACAAAGCCTCAGATGGCTTAAGCGGCCTAGAAAATGATCGATTAGCACTCAATTTCACAGCTGGCTGAATAGTTACACTTAATCAAATTAAAAAGTGTAACCTGCGGTTAAGCTTAATACCCAAGGGTCAATTGCTACATCCACGCTGCCCTCAGCATCTCCAACTTTAAATTCTGCAGTGGTATCAATAGTAATGTAGCGTGCAGAGGCATTGATATGCCAGCTGCCATTCAGTGCGACATCAAAACCTGCCTGCAGGCCAATTCCCCAAGAGTCTTCAAGGCTTAAACTATTAAACCCTTGCTCTTGGCGAGCATTGGTAAATTCTTCACTAAAGAATGTAGTGTAGTTTATTCCAAGACCAAGATAGGGCTTAAAGGTACTGTCGCTCGAAAAATAGTAAAGGGCGCTAACGGTGGGAGGGAGGTGTTTTGTTTCTGCTAGTTCGCCATCCCCCAAGCCTAGTGCGCTATTTTTCAGATCGATGGTGTGGCTGAAAGGCGTTGCTGCCAGTAACTCTACTGCCCAGTTTGGGTTGTAAAAGTACACCAAGTTTAAGCCGAGTTGAATATTGTCATCGACCTCTACTTGCATGCCTGTGTCACCACCGAGTGCTGGCACTTGAATATTATCGCTGCCGTCGCTTTTAGGGCTTACCAGCGTTAGTCCGCCCCTAGCTACCCAGTCACCTGCCTCATAGGCTAGAGCTGGCGTAGTGTTGGCAGTGGCAGCGATGCAGGCGATTAATAAGATTTTTTTCATAGGTATCCTCAACACAATGTTTTATTTCGAAATTAATTAATTGTGTTAAGGATAAGTGAAAGCTAGCTTCGGGTTTTGATATGCATCAACGCGGGCCTATTCGTATTTAAGTGCCTGCGATTTACCGCGAAATACCCAATAAGAAAATGCCGTATATGCACATATGCAAGGCACAACAATTGCGGCTCCTACTAAAATAAATTGCAGTGATTCTGCCGCGCTTGCGGCCTCAAAAATTGTGAGCTGGCCGGGTACTATGTCGGGCAAGAAACTAGCGGCTAAGCCAAAAAAGCTACTTGCAAAAATTATAATCACACACAGTAGTGGCCATAAATCAGAGCGATGTCTTTTGCGAATATACGCCGTTAAGGCGGCGAAGCCTGCAAGCCCCAATAATGGGATAGCGATTAGCCAAACCCCGAGTTGGCTGTTAAACCAGCGGTTAAGTACATCGGGGTTGGCCCATAAATTGGCAAGGCTAACTAGGATAATACCTACGCCGGTAATTACCGTAAAAAGTGATAATTTTGCTTGGGCGCGTTTTTGTACGCTACCTTCTGTTTTATACACAAGCCAAGCAGCGCCAATTAGGCAGTAGGCAATACTCACACCAAGCGCTGCCAATATTGCGAATATGTAGGCTATTAAGCTGTGCTCAAACCCGAGCACAAAACGACCTAGCATATAGCCTTGGCATAAACTGGTAAGCAGCGAGCCTGCAAAAAAAGCTTTATCCCAATAAGCTTTTTGAGCCACGCTAGTCTTAGCGCGAAAATCAAACGCAACACCGCGCAAGATTAACCCCACCAACATAAAGGTTGCCGGTAAATACAATTGGTAAAGTACAATTGAATGCGCTGTTGGGAAGGCTATGAGTAAAATCCCCACAGCAAGTACGAGCCAAGTTTCGTTGGCATCCCAAAACGGGCCGATAGAGGCTATCATGGTGTCGCGCATGGATTCTGCCTGGCTTGATGAGGCCTGCGGTAATAGCATGCCTACGCCTAAATCATAACCATCGGCAATTGCATAAATAAATACTGCTAGGCCCATTAAGCCTGCAAAAATTATTGCAAGTTCAGCATGTGTCATTACAAGGCCTCCGCTTTTACAGGTTGCGTTTTTTCATTGTGAAATGGTGCATGGGGAATCTCTGCGCTTTCGTATTCTGGTACATCGACGGCCTTTTTGGCCATGCGCATTAGTGTGTGTATATAGGACACTAATAGCACTGCATACAACGCTAAATAAATGGCTAACGAAATTCCAACGTTGGCTGCGGGCTGTGTCGTAGCAGCCTCTTGGACGGTTAATACGCCGGTGACTAAATACGGTTGACGACCAATTTCTGTCACGTACCAGCCTGCAAGTGTGGCCACCCAACCGGAAAAAGTCATGCCTGTTAAAAAGCGCAGGTACCACTTTGGCCATGGTATTTTGCGCATTAAAAAGTAACTTGCCACCGCACCGGTTAAAATCATAAGCATGCCGAGTGCGACCATAATGCGAAAGCTGAAAAATATCGGAGCGACCGGTGGGTGATGCTCAAAACTATTAAGCCCTTTAATTTCGCCATTTAAATCGTGAGTCAAAATAAAGCTCGCGATTTTAGGTATGCCAAGCTCAAAGTGGTTAGTACGTTGGTTTTCGTCAGGTAGTGCAAACAATAGCAGGGGAGCGCCTTGGGTGGTTTCCCATACGCCCTCCATTGCAGCGACTTTTTGTGGTTGGTGCTCAAAGGTATTTAGCCCGTGCATATCGCCCATAAATAATTGCAGTGGCGCAGCTATAGCAATAACAATGAGCGCATGCTTTAGGGTGTTTTTTGGGGTGGATTTTGTGTCACCTTTTAATAGCCGGTAGGCACTTAAGCCTGCTATTAAAAAGCTGGCTGTCAGTAAAGAGGCTAAGAGCATATGGCCAAAGCGATATGGGAAAGACGGGTTAAAAATAATAGCCCACCAGCTGGTTGGGAAGGCTATACCGTCGCGTAGCTCGAACCCTGCGGGGGTGTGCATCCACGAGTTTAGCGCTAAAATCCAAAATGCCGATAGCATGGTACCTAGCGCAACGATAGCTGTGGCAAGGGTGTGCAGCCACGGTGGTACGCGGCTTTGGCCGAAAAGCATAATGCCTAAAAAAGTCGCCTCAAGAAAAAACGCCGTTAAGACTTCGTACCCTAACAGCGGCCCTGCAATATTGCCGACCTTTTCCATAAACCCCGGCCAGTTAGTACCAAATTGAAACGACATGGTAATGCCGCTGACTACGCCTAGCGCAAAGGTTAAGGCAAATATTTTTACCCAAAAGCGATAAGCGCGCTGCCATACTGGGTGTGGCGTGACGTGCTGGCGGATTTTGAAATACAGTAAGTACCAGCATAGCGCGATGGTGATGGTGGGAAATAAAATATGGAAACTAATATTGGCCGCAAATTGAATGCGCGATAACATTAGTACGTCTAACATGCCTAACTCCCTAAGCCGCTACCGGCCTATGTTTTGTAGGTGGTTTATTTGCTTTTTAACTTACTCTTTAATTCCAAAACTTTTGTTACACCAGAGCCTAGTTTCATTAACGATTTAAGGCTTTCTGGTTTCATGCTGCCTAAAGCGGTGGCCCAGTTGGTGAGCAGCTCTAGCAGGTCGTGGATTTCTTGTTGGCGTTTTATGCGGTAATTGCTTTCGCCTTCGTGCGCCAGTAATTGCGAACGCAAAAGCGATAGCGTTGGGTCTATTTCGCGTTTGCGGCGTTCTTCAAAAATAGTTTGTCCCATATCCCAAATACTGCCGCTGGCGGTGAAGTATTCTTTGCGGTCGCCTGGCTTGTGGCTTAATTGAATCAAGCGCCACGATTGCAGCTCCTTTAGCCCCATGCTTACATTGCCACGGCTAATGCTTAGAGCTTCGGCGATATGGTCGGCATTGAGTGGCTCTTCGGTGATCACAAGAAGCGCGCAAATTTGGCCTACTGTACGGTTAAAGCCCCAGCGGCTGCCCATTTCACCGCAGTGCATAATAAAGGTTTGGCTGTCGTGTGGCAGTTTCATGCTTGCGCTACCTGTACTGGGATTGTGGTTATACTGAATTTTCAGAAATTACTGAAAATTCTAAACCTTATTTGATATTCGTCAAGGCTTTTTGTATAAATAGGGGCGGCTTAGGCGGGTGGTTTTTCGGTTAGCTTTAGCTGGTTGGCAACTTGGGGGAGCAGCGCATATTTGGAAATGGGTTTGGTTAAAAAGTTGTTGGCGCCGACTTGGTATGCTTTGTTGAGATCTTCGTCGGTGAGGTTGGCTGATAGAAAGATAATGGGTAGCTGAGTCACTGGGTATTGCGCGCGCAGCCTTTGGCATAGCTCGTAGCCGTTCATGCCGGGCATCATTACGTCCATTATAACCATATCGGCGTGGCGGCCTTGGGCAAAGTAGTCTAACGCGGCTTGCCCGTTTATAGCTTCTTCTACCTTGTAGTGATGAAGCTGCAATATGCCGGTTAAAACAATACGGTTGATGGTGTCGTCATCAACAATCAGAATAATTTTGCTTTGCGGGTTGCTGTGCAAGCAAGGTAGGGACTTTGGTGGCGGGCTGTTTTGCTGTGCCTGTGCGCTGGGTTGGGCTGTGGCGATTTTATGTTTTGTGGTGCCTGCAGTGTTTGGCTGCACAGCGGGTGGTTGTTGTGGCGTGGCGCGCTGGCTCTGGGTGTTCGCTAAAGGAAGCGTAAATGAAAAGATTGATCCTTTGTTCACCGTTGAAGTGACATGAATACGACCGCCTTGTAGTTCGATAAGCTGTTTAGCGATGGCTAAACCTAGGCCTGTGCCAGAGTAGCTTTGGTTATCGCCGTGTTCTACTTGGTGAAAAACCTCAAAGATATGGCCTAGCTGGTCTTCGGCTATACCAATACCGCTATCGCGAATAATAAAGCATAGCTCGTTGCCGTCGCGTTTACAGCTGAGCTGTACGCTGCCTTCAGTTGTGTATTTAATCGCGTTGCCGATAAGGTTGATGAGTATTTGCTGTAAGCGGTTTTCATCAGCCATTACGGCGGGAACGTTTTCATTAATATCATTTATTAACTGCAAGCTTTTGGCGTCGGCTAAAGGCCTGAGTAGGGCATCGACCTGGGATACAAGTTGGTGGGTAACGACCACTTGGCGGTGTATATTTAGGCTTTGTTCGCTCAGCTTAGAGTAATCTAGTATGTCGTTGACCAAGCTAGCTAAGCGTTTGCCGCTATTGGTGATCATTGTGAGTTTGTCTAGGGTGTCTTTGTCGAGCTGTTCTTGCTTGGCGTCCATTAGGTTTTCGGCAATGCCTATAATGCCATTTAACGGGGTGCGCAATTCGTGTGAGGTACACGCTAAAAAGGCATCCTTGAATTTATCCAACTTAAGTAATTTATTGTTAAGCGTTTTTTCGTGTTGCAGCTGTACTTTGCGCGCTTGAATATGGAATATAAAAAAAATAAATAGCGCAGCACTCAAGCAATATAGGGCATAGGCCCACCAGCTTAACCAAGGTGGCGAAAGAATAATGACTTCAACACTAGCTGGGTCGTTGGACCATACACCATCGTGGTTGGCTGATTTCACTTTAAAAATGTAAGTGCCGGCATCTAGGTTGGTATAGGTAGCTGTGCGGCGGTGGCCTACTGCGTGCCAGTCTTTGTCGAAGCCTTCTAGAATGTACATATAAGTGTTTTGGTCGGTTAGCTGGTAACTAAGCGATGCAAATTCAAACGAAAAAACCGATTGATCATGATCAAGGGTAATGCGTTTGGTGTGGTTGATCGTTTTTGTCAGTGGAGATTGATCGTCGTGTAAATTAATTACCTTGTTAAAAATACTAAACCCTGTAATCACAGTTTTTGGTGGTGTTGGGTTTTTTTCAATTTTAGCCGGGGTTATTAAACTAAAGCCGCCGGTGCTACCGGCAAAGATATCACCATTTTTAAGCGTGATAATGGCGTTGCGGTTGTATATGTTGCTGAGTAAGCCGTGACGCTTGGTTAATTGCGTAAACTGGCCGGTCGTTGGGTGGAATGTATACAAACCTTGCAATGTATTTAACCACAATAAACCTTGCTTATCTTGGGTGATGCCTGAAATGGCGAGTTTGTCTAAACCTTGATTTTCACCGATTTGTTTAAAGCTTTCGGTATCGCGGTCCATCAAGTTCAGGCCGCCACCGTGGGTGCCTATCCACAAATTGTTGTCGTTGTCTTCAAATATAGCTTTAACAAAATTGGCGCTAAGCGAATGCGGTTGCTTGGCATTGTGTTGAAACTGGCGAAAGGTATGTGTGTTTCTATCAAATAGAAATAAACCTCTATCGGAGGCTATCCAAAAATTATTGCGTTTATCTTCATAGATGTCGCGGCTATATAAATTATTGGGCTTGCCTGTATTCTTATCAATAGGTTGAAAGTGAGAAAAAGTTGAGTTTTCGGAATTGAAGCGATTCAGTCCCAGTTCTGTTGCAACCCATAAATTTTTCTGGCTATCGATTAATAATCGCCACGGTTCTACGCCTAATAAAGAGTGTGGGTCTGAAGGTTGGTATGTAAAATGTTCGAATGTTTTATCTCGTAAATTAATCTTATTCAAACCCTGCGACCAGCTGCCCACCCATAAATGATGTTGGGCATCGATGGCTAAACTAAGAGAGGTATTGCCAGACAAGGTATTGCTATTGTTAGCATCGTGAAAAAACCGCGTAATGTTTTGGTTGCTGCGGTTAAAATGAGAAAGGCCAAATCCTGTGCCGATCCATAGGTTGCCTTGGTCGTCTTCTGTTACCGATAGCACACCACCATCGGTGAGTGAATTATCGTCTTGTGAATGGTGCCGAAAATTTTGAAAGGCAGAGGCTTGTTTATCTAAGCGGTCTACTCCTGAAGGAAAAAAACCAAGCCACAAATCGCCTACGTCATCTTCAAAAATAGTGCGCACGGCATAATTGCCTGGCGAGCTGTTATCGGATTCATTGTAAGCATAACGCACCAGCCATGGGCCATCTTGCGACAGCCGATTAATGCCGCCGCCATCGCCGACCCACATGCGACCAAAACGGTCTTGGGTTATCGACCAAATAACATCGCGCCTTTCACCTTCGGGTTGCGCATATTGGTGTAGTACTTTGCCTTGCTGGTTAATGGCCAGTAGGTCTCCGTGGTAGGTGCCGGCCCAAATAACATTGCGGTTGTCAATAAACACTGAGCGTACATCACTGTGTTTATGGCTGGATAATAATGCGGATTGCGCGAGGTTGAATTGTGCTTCCATGGTGTAATGCGACACCTTCACAAGCCCGTGCGCAAGGGTGGCTAACCACAAATTGTTTTTGTTGTCGGTACTGATATCTGAAATAGCCAACTGGCTTGCGGTATGGTCATTAGGCAGCGATAGCATCAATGGTATTAGCTTTTGTTTTTCGTGATCAAACCTTAATAGCCCCGCGCTACTGCCTAACCATAGTTGTTGGGTCGCATCTTCATGCAGTGTACGCAAAGCGTTGAAATCGGCGTTAACGCGGTATTTTTCTGGCACGGTGTACAGGCTAAAACTATTGCTTTCGGGGTTAAAACGATTAAGCCCGGCCTCTGTTGCGACCCACAACTGCCCTTGGCTATTGACGAGCAAATCGTTAACTAAATTAGAGGCAAGGCTATTAGCGGTATTAGCGACATGTTTAAAGGTTAATAATTGATGGCCATCAAAACGAGCTAAGCCATTATTGCTGGCAAACCAAATAAAGCCTTCTTGGTCCATTTCGATGGCGTTGATATAACCAAGTGCCTCAACTTCATTCGGCAGAACATGCGTAAAAGAAAAGTGCTCTTTCTTTAAATTGGCAGGCGATGCCTGCGCTTGGATAGCGAAGATTGGCATCAGCAACTGAGTTAACGCCAAAAGGAGTAAGAGTCGCGCTTTTATACCGATATGGCTTAAGCAGGGGCGTAGCCAGCTATTAACGCGCAGAAGTGCGTGTGAAGCCCGAGTATACCTAGCCTGTGCGCCGGCCATCCAATTAACCATGTCAGTGGTGTGTGTACTTAGTCTAGACCAGCATTCCACCCAACGTGGCAGTTTAGGACGGGCTGCATCTTGGGTGACATTTTGTGGCGGTTTATGCCACCGAGTGGGCGAGAAACAGGTTTTCCTTAAAAAATAAGGTACGCATTAATATATTATGAACGTCTCGCATGTTAAGTGTCTGTGTCGAGCCACTATCAAGGATGTTAGGCGGGTAAATTGTCGACTTTCTTGCTGGTGTGTATTCAAGACGCCCAAGCTGTGTCCTGTCCAGTGGGCATTTTTACCGTAAAAAAAATAGGGAATTTGCATGAAATTAATCAAAAACCTTCTGCGCTTAAGTGCAGGTCTTAGTGTTATTGCGATGGCCAATACCGCCTTCGCAGGGACTGTTTATAAACACGAGGTAGCAGAATACTTAGCCAGTAAGGTAGAGGTGCAGCCTGCTCCAGTAGCTGCAAGGCCTACATCTTGGGCCGATCGGCATTCTAGAGTATTTAGTCCTGCGCCACGTATTGTTGGTGGTGGGTCGGCGGATCCGGCCGACTGGCCGTACATTGTATCGCTGGTGCAAAAGGGGGCTAATCCTCTGGATGGTCACTTTTGTGGCGGTAGCTTAATTCGTCCAGATGTTGTTTTAACCGCATCACATTGTGTAGATGGTGCGGGTGTTAATTCGTTCGATGTGTATGTGGGCTCTAATATTTTGTCGGACCCAGGTGCAACCGGAGAAATTATTGGTGTTAAAAAGATAAAAATGCACGAAGATTTTAGCCTCGCTGCTTTATCGAATGATATTGCTCTTATCTTCTTAGAGCGAGCCACCAACCTTCCAACGCTGCCGACTTTATCGAGCGAGCAGATGATGTCGGTCAATGTCGGAGACGCTTTTAAAGTGGCAGGTTGGGGCAATATGGATCCTAACTTTCCTGAGTTTCCAGATTTTTTGCAAGAAGTCGATGTGCAACACATTGACCCAGAAATTTGCAATGAAGCCTACGAGCCTATTTTTGGTCCAGACACAATTAACGAGACGATGATTTGTGCAGGCACTTTTGTTGGCGGTAAAGATTCGTGCCACGGTGATAGCGGTGGCCCGCTTGTTGTCGAGGTAGATGGTGAGCCTCATCAAGTGGGTGTTGTTAGTTTCGGCAATGGTTCATGCGCCGATCCGGGCTTTTTTGGCGTTTACGCCAAAGTCCCTCATTTTGAAGCGTGGATTGCACGTAATTTATCAACAAAAATTATAGATCACCCTGTGCAAGATATTAACTTGCAAGCATGTATTGATAACGCCGCCCAAGCGGCTGGCTGGACTGATATTACAGAGGTAATCAGTTTGCAATGCGATGCCATGGGCATTACTAACCTGCAAGGCATAGAGAGCTACGAAAATATTTTTGAGCTGAGCTTAGGGGATAACCCCATTAGTGATATCACACCTCTCGAAAAGTTAACACAATTACAGTTTCTGAACTTATCTGGAACTCTTGTTGATAGCCTAAATCCATTGGCTCGCCTAACGCAGCTTAGTTTTGTGATGTTGTTTGATATTGAAGGTGTTGATTGCTTAGATGTTAATTCTGGTGTTTTTACTTATGACGATATTGCAAATGCTTGCTTTAATTTTGTAGCCGATATTGTGGTTGAGGACCCAGGCCTTCAGCGTTGTATTACAGGCATGGCAGAGTTTAATGATTGGCTATTGGTGGAGGAGGTCGAAGGCCTTTCTTGTTTTGCACATGATATTCATTCACTAAGTGGTATCGAGCAGCTTAATCATTTGTTCTACATTTTTGCAGACCAAAATCAAATTCAAGACGTTTCTCCTTTGGCGAGTATGCAGCGATTAGAGCTGTTGGTGTTGGAGGGTAACAATATTTCGGATATCAGCGCTTTAGAAGAGTTAACGTCACTTTTTTTATTGGTACTATGGAATAACCAAGTCAGTGATATATCGGCGCTTTCGAATATGACGTCTTTGGTGGTTCTAGACTTAGAAAATAACAACGTCAGTGATATATCTGCCTTGGAAAATCTCGTTAATTTACAAACGATTTTGTTGGTAAATAATCCTGTGACGTGTATGGATGTAAGCGCGCCATTTTCTTACCTAGACATTCCATCAGAATGTTTTGCCCCGCCGGTTGTATTTATTGATACCGACGGCGATGGTTGGTTTGATTTTGAAGATAACTGCCCGAATAAAGCTAATGCCAACCAAAAAGATACTGACGCTGATGGTATCGGAAACCGTTGTGATAGTGATGACGATAATGATGGCTTTAGCGATGCCGAAGAGAACCAAGTGGGCTCCAATCCAAGAAACCCAAATTCTACCCCAATTAGCATTTTAACCGATTGGGATAGCGACGGTTTGCTGGATGAAAACGATAATTGCCCAAATAAAGCTAACGCTAATCAGAAAGACTTTGACCTTGACGGCATGGGCGACGCTTGTGATAGTGATGATGATAATGATGGCTTCACCGACGCTCAAGAAAATAATGCTGGATCGTTACCGCGTAATCCAAATTCGACACCAATGACAGTGATCATTGATTTTGATAATGATGGTATTGTTGATTGGGAGGATAATTGCATGGAAAAAGCTAACGCTAACCAAAAGGACTTTGACCGTGATGGATTAGGGGATGCATGCGACAGCGACGATGACAATGATGGTTTTTCGGATGCGGAAGAAAATAATGCAGGTTCCAAACCTAAAAACCCACAATCTACTCCTATAACAATAATTGATGATTCAGATAGTGATGGCATTCCTAATAGTTGGGATAATTGTGTTGATAAACCCAATGCCAATCAAAAGGATACTGACCAAGATGGTTTGGGTAATGCGTGTGACCGCGATGATGATAATGATGGTTTTTCAGATGTAGAAGAAAAACTAGCCGGTACACATCCCAGGAATCCAGCATCTTTTCCTGCAGGGTAGAAGTCCATTCTCTAAACAACTAAGATGAACCTTAAAAGGCAGCGGTTTCTACCGCTGCCTTTTTTATTTCAGGCGTTCATTTTTCTCGCCATTAAAACACAGGTCTTTTTTGTGGACATTACTGTGGGATATTTAAGTATGCAATATTTGATGTTTTATTGATCTTATGGTCAGAGTAACAATGTGGTGGCCTTTGTGTTTTTTAGCCTGTAAATCCTCATTTTTTGAGTGCTTTTATAGTGGGCGCGTGATTCATCTGGTTACTGGCGCCTAAGCCCGCATATTTTAAAAATAGATGGTATATTTGCCGTCCAACGAATTGATAATAAGTGGCGCGGCAAGCGCTTGTTTTGTTCTTATAATATAAAGAAGCCTGATATGAAAATTTCTAATATTGCATTAGTAGCTGTTTTAGCGGCACCCCTTTTTCAGGGTTGTGCAACGACCAACTCTTCAGACGATACACTTAAAAGTGTATACAACGATAAATTCGCCATTGGGGCTACGGTGAATAACGCGATGCTAGAAGCAAAACGTGACCCTTCCTTAGACGTGGTTAAACAACACTTTTCAGCTATTACTACTGACAACGCATTAAAGTGGGAGGTGATGAACCCCACGCCTGACGAGTTTAAACTTGATATTGTTGATCGCTTTGTTGAATTTGGGGAAAAAAATAATATTCAACTAGTGGGCCACGTATTGTATTGGCATAGCCAAACGCCTGACTGGGTTTTTGAGGATGATAATGGCAACCTACTTACCCGTGAAGCATTATTAAAACGCATGCGTGAAAGGGCTAAATTATTAGCTGCACGTTATGGCGATACTATTAAAATTTGGGATGTTGTAAACGAAGCCGTTAATGATGACGGCACCCTGCGAGAATCGAAATACCATAAAATTATTGGCCCCGATTTTATCGAGCAAGCGTTTCGCATCGCCGCAGAGGAATTTCCTGCCGATTGTAAACTGTTGTATAACGATTACGGTATGGATCGCCTTGGCCGACAGAAAACAGTAGTCGCCATACTGAATGACTTTAAACGCCGAGGTATAAAAATTGACGGCGTTGGCTTGCAAGGACATTGGTCGATGGATCAGCCAAGTTTGCAGGCAATTGATAATGCTTTAACAGCTTATGCTGGTACGGGTGTTCCTATGCATATTACTGAGCTAGATCTCGATTATTTAGGCCGAGAGCATTTTTTTAGTGCAGATGTCGATATGGAAAAGCTCGTAGCGACGCCAGAAAATAATCCTTATCCCGATGGTCAATTTCCCCCGTCTGCTGACGAAGCGCTAGCGCAGAGATACAAAGCCATTTTTGGCTTGTTTTTAAAGCATGCTGATAATATAGATCGGGTAACCTTCTGGGGTGTGAATGATGGCGATTCTTGGTTAAATGGCTGGCCGGTTAAAGGGCGTACGAATTACCCTCTACTGTTTGACCGCAATAATCAGGCAAAACCTGCAGTAGATGTATTGCTAAAGCTCGGCCGAGAAGCTAAGTAACGAGAAGCTAAGTAACGAGAAGCTAATAAATAGTACCGATAAACATTAACTGCGGCCCATATGGTGTAGTAAAAACGCTTTATACTGACCAATCAAGACCGCTATGGCTGTTTATGCTTTAGCGGTTTTTTTACATTTGAAGAGTTAGGCGAGGTTAAATTGCTGAAGCGTTGGTTAAGTTATATCGTTAAAATTTTAAAGGGGGCGCCCCCCAAGCCCGTTGTGTGGTTGCCTGAATGGAGCCATTTTCTCGCGCGTGAAGTCGACTTCTACCGCGCCTTATCGGCTGATGACAAAGCTGTTTTTCATCGTCGCATTATTTTATTTTTACAGTCTACGCGGGTAGAAGCCGGCCAGTTTGTGGTGTCGGATGAAGACCGCTTATTGGTAGCCGCTAGCGCTATTATTCCTGTGTGGGCATTTCCACGCTGGCATTATTTTAATTTATCGGCTGTATTCTTATTGCCGCAAGCCTTTAACGAAAACCTTGAATTTGGCATGCCCGATTCTTGTATAACGGGCATGGTGGGCACCGGTAAGTTAGCCGGTAAGCTCGTTTTAAGCCGGCCAGACTTGTACGCAGGCTTTCGTAATGGCCGGGATAAACACAATGTTGGCATTCACGAATTTGTGCATTTAATCGATATGGCCGATGGTGAGTGTGATGGTTATCCAGAGCGCTTAAAGGCGTTTTCTTTTTCAATCCCTTGGTTTGAATTGGTGAAGCGCAAGGTCGATGAAATTATCGCCGGTGACAGTAATATTCGAGATTACGGTGCAACTAACCGTGCAGAGTTTTTTGCTGTGGCATCCGAGTACTTCTTTGAGCGGCCTAAGTTACTGCAGCGTAAACACCCGCAGCTTTACAGTGCGCTATCGCAGCTTTACCAGCAAGATAGTGCTGCCATAGCGAATGATACTCGCACTTATAAAAATGCACCTTGCCCTTGTGGCAGCGGTAAAAAATATAAACGTTGCTGTATGTCGCAAGATAAATAGCCCTATATGGCAGCTGGTGATCAGCTGCTAGTGAGTTGTGGCGTGCTAAAGAGGGCTAAAGGCGGCACTCATGTTAATATCACGCTTTTTGGTGATGTTAAGCGCATGAAAACCCGTGAAATACTATTGGCCGACGAAAAGCACGTTACGGCGCAGATTAAGACGATGAAAATCAAAGAGCTGGAGCGCCATACTAAGAAATTGTTGGCCTTACTCGGCCAAACTGATTATGACCAGGTAATGGCCGCCGCCATCAAAGCAATTCCGCAATTGGATAGCGCTGGCAATCGCTTTCAAATCCTGCAAGAACTGATCGAGGCTCAGCTTCCTAGTGAATCAACTTCGCAGCAGCAACCGGTGCTGGAAAGAGTGACGGTGCTTATCATGGTTTTAGTCGCTAAAAAGTTCACCAAAATTTTGAAAGAACAAGATTAGTCCTGCCTTCCTTCTCTTTGTGGGCGTCTATAAATGTGCGCTAGTTTACATGGTGTAATAGGGTGTAATCGGCACGACCTCTCTCTTCGCCTATACTGCCCCAGCCACTGATTACAGGGGCTTCAACAGTGGTTTTGGGTTGATAAGGGGAATGCGGTGGAAAACCCTATAGATATTACAGGCGTTCAGAAAGCGCGCTTTTGGTGTATAAAACGGCAGTTAACGGCATTTAAATGGCTGTTACTTCGCCAGCGCAGGAGCGTATACGGGCTTATTGTTGTTCTGGGGTGCTTGGCGCTATGCAGTATTGTATTGTCGAATTAAGATGCGGCTTTTACTCGGCGAGCGTCGGCACGGGCTTGGGGGCTTTTGCGCCGCCGCGAATATCAAATAAGTCGTGGGCTAAGCGCAGTGCGCCGGTTCGCCGTTCTACTACATGATGCAGTGCGGTAATGTCAGGCAGCACGTTTACAACTTGTTTTCGAAAGCGGAATATTTGAATATTGATATGGCTTTCTTGCATGCCCAGCATTCTGACTAATAGCTCTTTTTTTATCCAGCCTTGCTCGCTTTCGATCACGCCTTTTTCTTTATCTTCTAAGCGTTGTCTGGCTAACAGGAGCAAAAGGTAATGGTGGCAGCGCTCGCCAAGGTCAAAATCTTTGGTGCGGCTTTTTAGTGTGAGTGATACATGCTCTTCGTTTTGGCTAACGTAAAAAAGAAACGAAAGATCGTTTAACTGAGTAGGCTGCGCGGAGCAAGTAACATTGCGAGTGCTTAAGGTGGGGCGGGCATCAATATAGCGCCACTGATGATTGCCAGAGCCCACGATATCGCCGGTGTTTAGTACTTGATGCGTGCCGTCTAGCTCTAGCACCCACTGTTCGCTTGATTTAAAAATAACAAAATCAGGTTCGTTTTCTGAGGGAAGTGCACAGATGTCAACCAGCTCGATACGCGGCAGGTGAGCCATCATAGGGGCCAAAAAGCAGCGCGGCTCGGTGAGGTCGTTAACCTGCCAAATATCGGCGTCGGCACTGCCAAAGCGAATTTCATCGCCAATACTTAGCGGTATATATTCCCCTGCGGTAATACGTTTGGGGCCAATGAAGGTACCGTTACTACTGGTATCTTTAATTTTCCATTGCTCGCCTTCCCACATAATAGTGGCGTGGGTGCGAGAGACGTCAGGGCTAAGAATTTGAGTGGTACTGGTATCGGGCTGGCGGCCAAAAATATGGTGTGCCTGCAGTGATATTTTTTGTTGGTTTTTTAAATTGATGAGACTAGCCATGATTTTTCGCTATTGTTTTGGTTAATGCCCACCATGGCAATAGTAAATGGGGCGCTTCCCTCAACGGTTCGCTGTGCGTCGAAAGCAAAGCGAAGGACGATAATACAATATTGGCAGGCTATGCGTAACGCGCGCCTTCAAAGGGGGCGTGCACCTAGCGTGTAAAATGTGCTTTACGCTTTAGCGAATGGCCCGCAATTGTGTCGCAGGTATTCGCTAAAGCGCAAAGCAACACATAATGTGCCGCATATTACTGGCAGTCTTATAGTTTTGGTTGCGGTGCTGCCCGTTAGCTTAGCATGGGTAGTGATTTTTGCTTGGCAAATTCTAAAAGTGTGCGCCGCAACTGCGGCTTGCGTAACGCTTGTGCCACACGCAGCTGCTGAATTTTACCTAAATTTTCTGATTGCGGCGCGTTTAACCGAGCAAGTATTGCCGATGCGGCGCGCGCGCCTGTTTCCGCGGCGCCTTCCATAAAGCCTTGAAAGGCTTCTGATGTGTGTTCGCCGCAAAACTGTAGGCTGCCGTCATTATCTTCGTATGGCATATTGGCAGCGAGATCAACATCGCCAGCTTTTATCGCCATGTAACTACCTAGCGACCATTTATGAATCGGCCATAGCATGCGTGCAGAATTACCCAAATAGCCTTCTTTAACACCAGGGTACACGGCATCTAGCGGCGTTAATAAGCTATGCCATTGTTCTTCTGCGGTGCCTTCGCCAACGCTAAAGCCGGCATTGCCGCCGACAAAGTTTGTCCACAAACCCTGCGTACCTTCTTGCCCACGCGAGGTGTCCCACAGGTTGTGAATATCGCGCTCAAGTGTTGTTTTTTGATCAATAACCAGTGAACCATCGTGGCCTTTAGAGCGCCAAGGCTTACGCGATTTAAACTGCCCCATCAGTTTGGCGTTGGTGCCGTAAGTAATGGTGTTAATAATATCGATATTGCTTTGGCGTAAAGTGCCGGCTGCAATTTTTACTTTGCGCAGTGTCGAAAAGGGCAATGCTAATACAATGTGCGGCGCTTTTACTTTAAGCGTATTGCCGTGGGCTGTTTTGAAGGACGCAATATAGTGGTCGTCTTTTCGCGCCAGCGCCACCAGCTCGTGTTCGGTGTGTATGCTTTCACCCAAGCGTTTGGTCATTTCTCGAGCGGGGCCTTCATTGCCATCGTGAAAGCGCATAATTTCGTCGGAGTCGCCAAAGGGTTTGAATTCTTGCTTGTCGCCTTTGCCCTCAATGTAAGAAACACATGCGCCATTACGCCCGCATGGGTAAAGGTCCAGCAAGTTAAAGACCGAAAGCTGTTCCATCTCTAAACCGAATTCACCTACAAAGGCAAAGTGAAGCACCTTCATTAGGGTATCGCTGGCGCCGTTATTTTGTAAAAATTGGATAAGTGTTGTTTGGCTATCTATTTCTTTTCTGCGTGTATTCACATCGCAATCGGAACCGTTGTTTTCAAGTTCGGCTAGCTCTAGGTTTATTTTGCGTATGGCTTGGTCAATAGGTTTGAATGCTTCAATAATTTGCTTTTGGGTTAAAAACTTGCCGCCGATATTATATTGGTAGCCGTAGGCAATATTTTTAGGCAGTGAGTTGGGCAGGTTGTCTAGTTGAAGGTCAAACTCTTTTGCAAAGTGCTGCATAACTACATGATCGGTGTCTATTAGCTCGCCGCCAAGTTCGGCAACTTGATCGCCTTCAAAGTAGCCTTTTTCTGTCGAAAATGTTCTACCGCCGGTGCGCTTAGAGGCTTCATACAGCGCGACGTTAACGCCAGACTCTTTTAAACGATAGCTACAGTGCACACCAGCAAGGCCGGCTCCAACAACAATAACTTCTAACTCGCTACTTGGGTTATAGCTGGATCGCTCTGCTGATAATGTCGGTGTGGCGGCATTACAACCGGCGAGTGTTGCGGCGCTGGCAATCGCCGATAAACGCAATAGTTCACGGCGGCGGGCATATATTGGATCTAGCTTAGCGCTAAGGGCTTGGTCGCGTTGGTGGTGATGTAGCATTTGCTTTAGCTGAGAAAAAAAAGGGCTGCGTGCCATGGGTTTTCCTATTGTGTTAATTGCAGGTGCGCAGTGATAGCCCGCACAGTTTTTGTTTTAATCGAACTTTATGCCGGTCAGGGCGTTTTCTAACTGGCTGCGCTGGTGCGATGCCAAAGCCAGTGAAGCGGTATCGGCAAGCGACGCCGCTAAAGAGAATTCATCTTCCGTCCATTTGCGCATGGTGCCGATATGCTCGTGGCATAAAACCCCGTACATTCGACCGCCAACCCAAATTGGCGCATCTAACATGCTAGATATGCCTAACGATGAGCAGTAATCCAATAGTTCACGCGTTGAGCTATGGAAAAAAACATCGTCGGCGGCAATGGCAAGTTCGGCGTTAAGGGCTTCGAAATACGAGGGGTAATGCTGGGCTTCTAAAATGCCACCACTGGAATGAGTGTTGTATTGGCGTTCGAATAAATCTAAGCAACGAATACTTTGCCTATCTTCGGCGAGTGTCCAAATACTTACGCGAGCAGAGTCTAATATCTCGGCGGCCGAACATGTGATGTCGCGCAGTGAATCGGTCAGTTGGCCCCCGCGGTTTTTACGTAAGCGCAAGACCAAGGCGTTCATCGCATCGCGGCGGCGACTTTGTAGCGACTGTTGCTGGCGTAGGCGTGCAAGGTCGGCCTGTACGCTGGCAAGATTGCTCCAGTCTTCTGGGCGTGAGTATTGCCCACTGGTATTGTTGCCCGAACTTGTGTGGCTTTGTGATCGGTGAGAATGCGCTGTGTGTGCGCTACTCGATGAGGGCGCAGTTTGTTGTGAGCATTGCGAAGCTTGCGAGCGCGATGCCGATGGCTGCGGTTCGTAATGGGGTGTTGATGAGTGGCTATATTGTGATGGCGGCGTGCCTGATACAACCGTTGGGTTATTCGCTTCTGTATTTGGCGGCGCAGTTAAATCATTAACGTCAATACTCGATAGTAAATCGGCAATGTTAGCGGCATTGCCCAGTCGAGTTTGCGGGTTTTTTTCTAGGACTTGGCTGAGTAAATCGCCTAGCGGGTGGGCTTGCAACCATGCGGGCATGGGAACGGGTTGATCGGACATTTGTTCAAAGAACAATTTAGCAATAGTTTCTCCTGCCATTACACGCCGCCCTTGCAAGCACTCTAAAAAAATTAAACCCCAAGAGTATAAATCGGAGGCCGGCGTTAGTGCTTTGCCGTGCAAGTGTTCTGGCGAGGTATAGGCATAGGTGCCCACAAAGCTCTTGGTGGCCGTAATGCGGCTAAGGTCGTTTGCCGCCTCGCCGAATAATGTGGATATACCAAAGTCCAAAAGCTTCACATGAAAGCCGCGGCGGGTTTGCGAAATCATGATATTGTCGGGCTTTAAATCGCGGTGTAAAACGCCGTGGTCATGTGCGCAGGCCAAAGCATCCAAGACTTGCAGCATTAAATCTTTGGCTTGGGCGGGACTAAGTTGACCATTTTCGCAGGGTAACTTGTGTAGCGTATGGCCTGGGACAAATTCAAAGACGGTGAACATGCCTTCGTCTTGTTCGTGCCCCGAGTCTATTAAACGTACAATATTGGGGTGGCTAAACTTTGCGCATAGTCGCATTTCACGGCGGAAGCGTTCGACAATGCTTTGGTTATCGGCTTCGTTGCCAGGTTTCATCACTTTAATCGCGACATCTTGGCCGGTACTCAGCTGAGTGGCCTTATAGACAGAGCCAAACCCACCTTGCCCCAATAATGAATTTATTTTGTACTTTGCGGCAAATTCGTGTGATGAAAAAAGCGAATCTGAAAAAGAATAATTACCAGCCACGAGAGCTCCTATTAAGGCTATACCGTTTAGCCACGAACCCGCTTATAAAGTCGACGCCTTGTACGAAAACTCTGCTGTACGCGTGCAAAGTTTATCTATCATCCTTGTGTTGTGTAGAGCACATATGCTCGCCGCGAGAGTGATATGTTAATTCCTTTAAAACCAAGAGGTCGCTATCAAACAGGTCATTTATTGTGATTGTAAATCTGTTAGCTGGCCATCATAGAATGGTAGCGCCGATATTTGTTAGGGCATTTCAAACGCACGTTTAATTTAATGCGCTAAATGAATGCGAAAAATGCGTTAACAAAAAGTTTGGCCGGTACTATAACCAGTGTCATAAATGGCATCAATAAGGTAGGCGTAAGTTTAAGCCTTGTAGCTCGCAAATTTAATGCTCACGTGTGGAGGCGTTAAATTTGTTTGACGTCAATATCCTTATTGAGGGGCTCAATGCAACTGATAAAACATGCTTGTTTAAAAATTATTCAGTTGATAAGAGATCCTTGCTGAGTAAACATTCTACGGTGTCTTTGCTGTAATTCCATTACACATCATTACACCTAATAATGCCGCCTAATGCATTCGTTATATTTTGGCTGCGTCACCAATGTGGTGCGCAAGACCAGTTGTTGCATTAATCCTCTTATTTATTAATCTTTGAATAGAGGAAGTTGTGCAGCGGTAATGTGGTCAAAGTTTAAGCCGATAAATTGTAAGACGCTGTCGGCAACAGGTTTAAGCTGGCGCTCTACATATTCGTTGTACGCAATGGTGCCTTGTAAGTTAAGTTCTGCTGCCTCTTCATCTACCGGTTCTGGGCCTGTAGTGGTCAATATATAGCTGATCCAATCGCCCCGCCTTTTGTGTATGCCTTGGCCCTGCAAGCGCTTAGCGGCTTGTACGTGCGGTGGAATGTTTTTGTGGTAATCGTCAATGTTGCGACGAAGGCGCTTGCGATATATGAGATCGCGGTTGCATTTACCCGCGAGCACAGCTTGGGTTGTTTCCTGAATAAACCCTTCTACGCGGGTATCTTCAAAAACCAGTTGGTAAAGCTTTTCTTGAAACTTTTTGGCCAGCGGTGTCCAGTCTGTTCTTACGCTTTCCAACCCCTTAAAGACCAATTGTTCTTCATCATTTTTACGAATAATACCTGCATAGCGCTTTTTGCTGCCAAGTGTAGAATTACGAATAGTCGGCATTAAAAATTTTAAATAATGTGTTTCAAATTCAACTTCAAGTGCACAGCTTATTTCGTAATCATTACGTAGCTTTTGCTGCCAGTTCTTATTTAGGTGGTCAGCAAGATTATGGCCGATACTTAAGGATTCATCCTCACTTTTTTGGTTGCCGATCCAAACAAAAACAGAGTCTGTGTCGCCATAAATAACTTGATGGCCTAGCGATTCTATCCAATCTTTTGTTTGCTGAATAATTTGGTGGCCACGTAAAGTGATTGAGCTGCAAACCCTTGGGTCGAAAAAGCGGCAGCCAGTAGAGCCCAGCACGCCATAAAACGAATTCATTATAATTTTAATGGCTTGCGATAGCGGCTGATTTTTGTGCTTTTTGGCTTCGTCCCGCGCTTGCCATAAATCTTCAATAATCTTGGGGAGTAAATGTTCTGTTTTAGAAAAAATGGCTTTATTAAAGCCAGGGATTAACTCGTCTTGGGCCGGGTCGGTATGCTGGGCGTACCAGTAACTGTAAGGGTCGATGCAAAAGGTGCGAATAATACTAGGATATAGGCTTTTAAAATCTAATACCAAAATGTTTTGGTATATACCCGGCTTAGAGTTAAGCACATAACCGCCTGGGCTAATAATGCTCGATTGAAGCTCGCCTAAGTTAGGCGCAATATAGCCCTTACGATGAAGCTGAGGTAAATAAGCAAATTCAAACGAGGCAACCGAGCCTCCCATTCTGTCCATGGCTAGCCCTGTAAGCTGGCTGCGGGCAATTGAAAATTCCAATAATTTTGTTTCACCAAAGATAGACCATACCAATTTGCAGTCGTGCAAATTGTAAGCACTTAACGCTTTGGGGTTATTGATATATAGGTGGGTAATTTCATCACCACGATGCTGGGCTTGAATTAACTTATTGTCATTAACCACAATTTTGGCAACGTCATTAAGCTTAAAACTTGGGAAGTTATAGGTTGCTGATTTTAAAACATCAATACCATCGAGCGCGACCCGACCAGGAAGGCTAAGGTAAAAGCGGCGATTATCTTTATCCTCTCGCCATTTTAAGGGAGTTTTTCCGCGCGTTATAGCGAGCGGTATCTTGTGTTTTTGACATAAGTTATCGAGTACTTTTAAATCGAACTGAATAACATTCCACCCCATCAAAATATCGGGGTCATACTCTTGTAACCATTGGAAAAAACGCTGTAGGCATTCCTTTTGTGTCGTGCAGTTAATCACCGTGGCAGTTTGCGAGGGGGCTGCTTCCATCAATTCGCGCTGCGTTTGTATCGACCATTGTTCATTGTGCACAATAAAGATAAAACTAACTTCTGGATTGTATGCCGCTATCGAGTACAGCGTATTGGCATCCATTGTGGTTTCTATATCAATGGAAATGCTGCGTAGCTGCGGCCGATAACGGCTAGGGCTTAAGCGAGGGTTTTTAACGAGCGCATGGCCTTTTCTTGCAATTGTCTGGCCAGAAATACTCAGCCCGCCGGTTATAAAGCGTTCCATTAAATACCGTTCTGGCGGCCGAATATCGGCTTCCCATACTGCAATGTTACTTTGATTCAAGCGGGCTTCGGCGTCGCGGGCTGTGTGATAGCTTAAAAAGTACAGCGGACAGGTCAGTTCATTGCGGTAGTTTTTAAAAAGCTTTGTGCCAATGCGGTATTGGCGTGGATTAAGTTGCAGGGCGATTGCAGGAAGATCTTCTTGCCGTACAAAAATCACGGCTTCTTGATGCTCTATTTCTATGCAAATTGGGCCGTTATCACTCGAACACCAAAATTCGAGCGTAATGCCGTTAGCGGTTTCATGCCATTGCTTGGTTAGGAGAAAAGCGTCGATCAAGGGTTTGTGCTCTGGTTGAGGTGGCCGCATGTTACCACCAGATCGAACCGGTTATTAGCTACCCGGCGCTATCAATAGTCTTTTGCAATAAAAAGTACCTTAAACAGCCATAGTTTTGTCACAGTTTGGCGATAGCTTCTAGCCGTTTTTCTCTACTACCGTTATTGAAAAGGAATATCTATGTCGATGGTTAAAAATTACGGTTTTGGTGCCGTGTTGTTAAGTTCTACGGTTTTTCTGGTTGCTTGTAACGATTCTGATAATAATAGAGCGGCAAGTTCGGCGGAAAGTTCTTCTGTGGCTGCGCCGGTACAGCTGACGCTACGGGTGATGGAAACCTCCGATTTACATGCCAATGTTATGAATTATAACTACTACCAGAATAGGCCGGATGACTCTGTGGGGTTGGTCAAGACTGCAACCTTAATTCAGCAGGCGCATGATGCTGTAGACAACAGTGTATTGGTTGATAATGGTGATTTAATTCAAGGCAGCCCGCTTGGGGATTATTTTGCTAAGGTAAGTGGTTTATCTACCGGTGTAATTCACCCTATTTTTAAAGCGATGAACCAACTAGATTACGATGTGGCGAATATTGGTAATCACGAATTCAACTACGGCTTGAGCTTTTTAGACGAGGCCATTGATGACGCTAACTTCCCGTATATATCGAGTAATGTGTTTATTGATGACGGTGATAATAATGCGGATAACGACGAGCCCTATTTTTTACCCTATTTGCTTCAAGAAAAAACCGTTATAGATCAAGCAGGGGCTTCGCATACCTTACGCATTGGTTATTTGGGGTTTGTACCGCCACAAATTATGCAGTGGGATCAGGCGAACTTAACCGGAAAGGTTATTGCTAAAGATATGGTAGCAATGGCGCAGCGTTACGTGCCAGAGCTTCAAGCGCAAGGCGCTGATATTATTATTGCGATAGCGCATTCGGGCTTAGTGACGGCAACTGCAAAAGGCTTAGACGAAAACGCAAGTTATTATCTCGCGGGAGTTGATGGTATCGATGCCATTATGTTTGGGCATGCTCATCGCAACTTTCCTGGCGATGCCGGATATGAAGGGCTTGAGGCCGTCGATAATATTAAAGGGACTATTCGAGGTGTAGCTGCTGTAATGCCGGGCTATTGGGGTAAATACCTCGGTTATATTGACCTGAGTTTAGAATATGCAGCTCCAACAGGGTGGCGCGTTAAAGATAGCCAATCTGTATTGCTACCCATATCATCAACAAATGAAGACCGTTCGATAACATCTCTAGTGGATTCGCACCCTGGAATTGTTGAAGCAGTTGCTGATGATCATACAATTGTTGCCGATTGGGTAAGTCAGCCTTTTGCAAAAATAACGGCGCCCATTAATAGTTTTTTTGCACTTGTGCAAGATGACCCTTCGATTCAAATCGTAACGGATGCGCAGAAATGGTATGTCGAGAATATTGTTAAGGGCACAGATTACGATGGTCTGCCGATTTTATCTGTAGGGGCACCTTTTCGAGCTGGCCGAGGCGGCCCGGATGATTACACTAATTTGGCGGCAGGTGACGTTGCTTACGGTAATGTTGCTGACCTTTATATTTACCCTAATACACTAAAGGTACTAATGCTAAGCGGAGCCCAAGTTAAAGAGTGGCTAGAAATGTCTGCTGGGCAGTTTAATGCACTGACTATTGGCGGTGTGGATCAGCCATTAATTAACGAAGATTTCCCGAGTTATAATTTTGATGTGATCGATGGCGTAACTTACCAGTTAGATTTGTCTGTGCCACCAAAGTACAGCGTGGCGGGTGAGCTTGCCAATGCCGATAGTCAGCGTATTAAAAATTTACATTACCAAGGGCAACCCGTTGCTGATGAACAAATGTTTTTGGTTGCGTCTAATAATTATCGTGCATCAGGTGGCGGTAATTTCCCGGGTATTACTGCGGATAAAATCGTAATCGATGCTCCTGATGAAAACCGACAAGCTGTTGCCGACTATTTAGTTGTAAAAACTCAGCAAAACCCCGAAAGTGGATTTGACCCTTCAGCAGATAAAAATTGGCGCTTTGTTGCCTTGCCAGGTACCAGTGCGTTATTTTGGGGGAGTGCTGGTGATGCCGCTAGAAGCTTTGCCGCAAGTAATGCGGCTATAGAATACGTTAGTCAAAATGATGAAGGCTTTGGTGTTTATCGCATCAATTTTGATGACTAATCGGCAGCAGGCTCACGCAGTTTTAGTGATGGAAAGCTGAACAATAAAAAGCCCGCCCTGATAGCTAAGGCGGGCTTTTTTTATTCTAGAAACCGCAGTTGAGAGTCAAAAAGATGCGTATTCCTTTGGTGTGCATGGCGTGTAGCAAAAATGTGTAGTAACCCCCATGGACAAGGGAAATGCAGATCACGCATGGGGCATGGATGCTCTTTATTAGACATTGCAGGAGATGTAATAAAGCGGCCCAAGCGTTTGTTTCGCTACAGTGTGAACAAACATGGCTCTCTGGGTGTAATACCAAATGTAAAATAGAGCGGTTGATATTGCTCGTTTCTGACTATGCCTGTAGGCAAAATCACATGTCGCGTGTACCGTTAATGCGCGCGCATCGATCTGCAAAAAAACATTGGCTGACGCTCCACCAAACGCTAAAAGCCACCCGCGCCTTGCGAAGGTGGAGGGTTCACCTGATCAAAAATAACCACAGCGTTTAAAGCCCGCCCGGGACTAAACTAGAGGCGCGCAGCCGGTATCTGCGGTAATTGGGCTTGCGTGCTCTTCGCCACAAACGCCACTAAGACTAAAGCTTAGCGGCCCTACGATAGCTAGGCTTTAACAGGCTCAACCATGCGTTGGTTTCAGCTTGTTACTGCTTCGCCGTTTACTTTTTTGCGAATATTACGTATCGCGGTGGGCGCCAGCAAAACGTGTGCTCGCGCTTAGTGCGGCGAGCAAGCTCAATACGCTCAATAAACTATTATTTATGTGTTAAGTACCTATAGGGGTTCGTGCCCAAAATTAGTGCGCTCCTAATTCAGTCCCTCTGAAGGTAAGCATCTTTACATGGGTCTTCTGTTTCGACGCGCCATTTTAGGTGAGTTTGTAGTGCTGAAGAAACTAGAGAAATGGGTAATATTACCCGAAATTCTGTTAAATATTTGCGCGATAATCTAGCTGAAAAATGTTCTAGTTCCACGCTAAATTCACCGTTGAAGATGTAATGAGGTGTAATTTCAATGGCGAGTAATTTGGGTAATAATACCGGCCGTCTATGGCCTTTATTCATTGCTTATGCAGAAGCTTAAGCGAAGATATAATAGGCTTGCTTAATACTTGAACAACATTAAATGCTGATTCATAAAGAAACGCCTAAAGTATTTGCGTCCGATAAGGCTTTAGTGATTAACGAGTTAATTTTTTGTCTCCAATATTATTTTGAGACTAGAACTTTGTAATATTTGATGTCTTGTTGTGGTGAAGGGTGTCATAGTTGTCATGTTAAATAATTGGGCGCGGTAATTTTTTAATGCCTGCTCTTGAACGGTAGTCGGTATTGTGTGGCTGAGGTAAAGGAAAGCAAGTGCAAGTTGGTGAATTGATAGCGTCAACCGATGACGGGCTGGAAGCCATTATGCATGCGCTGATGGATTTTTTATTTAAATGGGATCGGGTCAAGCGTTGTTAGCTTGGTGCGCAAAGTAGGTCAGGGGGAGAAAATGGGCTGCAGTATTAATCTTAATGGAATTTATATTTTCTATTGGGTTGCCAAGTTAAAAAGTATTACAGCGGCAAGTCGGCAATTAAATAGTAGTAAACCAACGTTTAGTCGAAAGTTGGCAGAGCTAGAAGAGGCGTTAGAAGTTACTCTAATTGTTAGAAACACTCGGTGTTTTCAATTGACGCCTGCAGGAGAAGAGTACTTTCAATTAGCGTCTCAGATAATCAACCTTATAGATACGGCTAATACGCAAGTACAGCAATACAAAACGGATTCGCATGGCACTATTAAGTTGTGCATACCACCAGAGCTTAACTCAACGGCGACTAGTCGAGTCATCAAGCAATTTATGGATAAACACCCTGATGTTAGCGTCGAGGTCACCGTCTCAGACAAAAACCAATTTTCCGTTGACGATGGTTATGATTTACTTTTTCGTTTAGGTGATATGGACGATTGCCGTTTGGTGTCGCGAAATATTGGTACTATTGAGTACGGTTATATTGCTTCAGCGGACTATATTGAGAAACGTTACATTAGCGGCCCGAGCCCAGCGTTCGTTAAACCATCTTTAATTGCTATAGGCGGAGAGTTCGATCGCAAGATTGGTCGCATGCAAGATAAGTGCGGTGCAATTTCTGTCAGTGATGTAATGCTAGCCAAGAACTCAATTCTGGCTGGCCTGGGTGTCGCAAGATTGCCGCTGCACTTGTGTTCCGAGGAGCTAGGGCAGGGAAGTTTGCAGTTATTACAGGTTGAGGCCAGCGATCGCACTTCAGTTAATCTCGTATTTATGCAAGATCGTTATATGCCCGAATACATTAGGAAGTTTGTTGATTATTTAGTGGCCTTGTCAGAGGCAAATCGCCTTTGGTCTTCCTCCGAGTTATATCCTGTTTTCTTACCAAGAGGCGTTCCTGCTGTTGCTAGTGCGGGATAAGGCAGCTTAAGGTAGATATCTATTAGTAGTAATTACTGTTCGAGTTGCCAAAGCATCCTTAAACTCGAGTTAGCCCATGTGTGTAGGGCAATTTATTTGGACGCGCAATCAAAAATACCATCGCTTGAAAGCGGTGGTATTTTTGATTGCGTTGTGAGCTGTTGGCGTAATGCTGCTGTTCTTTGAAAAATGCGAGCTTGGGGGGGGTATTAGCTGGCGGGGCTTGGCACTGTTCTCGTGCGGCCATCTTTATCGATGGCGACAAATACAAATTCGGCATCGGTTACTTTTTGTGGCGCGTTGTCGGTGTAATGTTTTGTCCATACCTCGATATTAATGCGAATGGACGAGCGGCCAACTTCAGCTACTTCACAATAGCAGCTAACAATAGCGCCGACTTTAATTGGGCTTAAAAAAACCATCGCGCCAACAGCAACGGTAGTTACTGGCCCGCGGGCTAACTCGCGAGCGGTAATTGCACCGGCAAGATCCATCTGTCCCATTAACCAGCCGCCAAAAATATCGCCGTTGGAGTTGGTATCTTGGGGGCGGGTGAGGGTTTGTAGTGCAAGTTCTCCTGATGGAGTTGGATCTTCGTCGCTATCTATCATTATGTAATCCTTAGAAATAAATGCCTGATATTTCTGTTGATTGAATATTACTGTGGTTTGTTTTTATCGAGCTGCGCTTATGGCATCGGGTAGCCAAGTCACTAGCTCTGGTTTTAGCGCCAATATAGTCATTAGTAAAACTTGAATGCCAATAAACGGTGCAACGCCACGGTAAATATCGCTGGTTTTAACGCTTTTAGGAGCTACTCCTCGCAAGTAAAACAGGGCAAAGCCAAATGGTGGTGTTAAAAAGGATGTTTGCAAGTTAAGCGCAATCATTATGCCAAGCCATATCGGGTCTACGCCCATCATCAATAGTGCGGGGCCTACTAGCGGTACCACGACAAAGGTGATTTCGATGAAATCTAGAATAAAGCCAAGTAAAAAAATTACGACCATGACGATTAGCATCGCGCTAAAAACGCCGCCAGGCAGGGTAGCGAAAAACTGCTCTATAAGCTCTTTGCCGCCGTAACCAATAAATACCAGCGAAAAAATAGACGCCCCAAGCAAGATGGTAAAGACCATACAGGTAATTTTAGTGGTGGTTTGCATAACGCCTTTAAGGATACCTAGCGATAACTGCTTTTTAGCCAGTGCCAGTAGTGTGGCCGCAAGGGCACCTACGGCCGCGGCCTCTGTTGGGGTTGCAAGGCCGCTGATGATTGAGCCAAGAACCAACACAATAAGCATGACTGGTGGCAAAATGCTGAGCCAAAGCTGGCTTTTTGCTTTGCTTTCGCATTCTACTCTAGGCGCTGTTGCACCTTTAAAAACGCCGGTGGCCAGTAAGTAAATGAGGTAGAGCAGCACCAAAATAAAGCCAGGTACAACCGCGCCCATAAACAGGTCGCCAACAGAAACAGGGGCTGCATTGAATATGCCTTGCTGTAGCTGGGCTTGCTGGTAAGCGTTGGATAAAATATCGCCTAGTAAGACTAATGCGATAGAGGGCGGGATAATTTGGCCCAAAGTGCCGGTTGCGCAAATGGTGCCGGTGGCAAGTTTTGGGCAGTAACCTTGCTTAAGCATAGTTGGCAGCGACATCAGTCCCATAGTGACAACCGTAGCGCCCACAATACCGGTACTTGCTGCTAGCAGTGTGCCCACCAAAACTACCGAAATGCCTAGCCCTGCCGGCAGTCGGCCACAGGCTTGCGCCATATTTTCGAGCAATTCTTCGGCAAGTTTTGTGCGCTCTAGCATAACGCCCATAAAAATGAATAGGGGTACGGCAACAAGGGTATTTTTGCTGTAAACGCCAAATAGGCGCTCTGAAATGTACAATAAATCTTGTGGGTTGAAGTGGCCGCTAATAATGCCGATGCCTGCAAACCACAGGCTTACGCCTGCTAGGGTAAAGGCCACCGGGTAGCCCAGCATTAAGGCGGCACATACACACAAAAACAATAAGAAGGGGATCCACTCAATCATGTTGCTGCGCCTCTGGGCTGTCTGTCACTGCGCCTTCTAGCTCAAGCTGGCCAAGGGTGGCCAATTGCCTGAATGAGTCGGCGATGGCCTGTAAGGCGAGTAAGGCGCCGTTAACCACTAAAAGCGATTTCAACAAAAAAACGGCGGGCAAGCCGCCTGCGTCAGCGGAGGTTTCTTGAATGGCCCATGCGCTGGTTACGAAACCCCAACTTACAAGTGCGGTCACAAGCGCAAAAGGTAGTAAAAACGCGATATTGCCTACAAGGTCGACCCAGGCTTGGTATTTTCGGCTGCAGCGGCGATAAAAAATATCAACCCGCACATGCCCTTGTTCTGCCAACGTATATGCGCTGGCAAGCATAATCACTGTTGCGTGCAAGTAAGTCACAAGTTCTTGAGCGGCAACAGAATTGGCGTTTAGTAGGCCGCGTATTATGACGATACCTGCCATAAGTACCACCATAGCTAAGGTGAGCCAAGCGACAGAGCGGCCGATAGATTGATTAATGCTGGTGCCAATAGCAGCTAGCGTTTGGTAGCGCTCGAAAAGAAGCATCATTGCCTTATACCCAAGTTAGGGGTGAGCATTATAGCCTTATAACTTTAATTGCCCAGAGATCACACTTAAGCAAGTTTCCATAAAATTGAAACAAAACTGTAATAATTCGCGATTAGGATGGCGCCATCTTAAACAAGTGTGCGGCCGCAAGTGCGGTTCATTCAACATTAACGAGGGTTTATTGTGAAAAAATTACTGATGGCAGCGGCGTGCGTTGCAAGCTTTTCATTGGCGCCACAAGCGTTCGCAAACCGTGACCACATCATGGTTGTGGGTTCATCGACAGTTTTTCCATTTTCAAAAGTTGTTGCTGAGCGTTTCGGTCGTAAAACAAATTTCAAAGCGCCTAAAATCGAGCCTACCGGTACTGGCGGCGGCTTTAAAGAGTTTTGTAAAGGTGTGGGCATAAGCACTCCTGATGTTTCCAATGCTTCTCGTCGCATTAAGTCGAGTGAGTTTGAAGACTGCCAAAAAAATGGTGTGAAAGACATCGTTGAAGTCTTGATTGGTTATGACGGCATCGTCATTGCCAACTCAGTTAAGGCCAAGCCTATGACTCTAGAGCTTAAGGATATATTCCTAGCGCTAGCGAAGAAGGTTCCAGACCCCAAGGGCACAGAAACCTTAGTTGATAACCCCTATGTAACATGGAAAGACGTAAATCCTGCGTTGCCAGCTACAAAAATTGAAGTGTTAGGCCCACCGCCTACTTCTGGTACCCGCGATGCCTTTGTTGAGCTAGCGATGGAAGGCGGTTGTAAAACCTTCCCATGGATTAAAGCCATGAAAGGCACCGACAAAAGCAAATACAAAGCTTTGTGTCATGGTATTCGTGAAGATGGCGCCTATGTTGAAGCGGGCGAAAACGACAACTTGATTGTGCGTAAGCTCAGCGAAAGCCCAAAGGCGCTCGGTATTTTTGGCTTTAGCTTCCTTGATCAAAACGCAGACAAAGTACATGCAGCTAAAGTGGGCGGTCATGCACCTACGTTCGAAAGTATTTCTGATGGCAGCTACATCGTTTCGCGTCCATTGTACTTTTACGTAAAGGCAGCGCACGTAGGCGTTATCCCTGGCATCCAGGAATTCTTAGCTGAGTTCACTAACGATCGCGCTTGGGGTGACGAAGGTTACTTAACCGATAAAGGCTTGATTCCGCTATCAGCCAAAGAGCGCGCTAAAGTGGGCGCCAGTGTTAAGAAGTTGGAATCACTTTCGCTTTAAGATGCCGTGTTGTGCTAATCTTGCGCCCCAAATTGGCAGCACCAATTAACAGCGTGTGATTAGCCAGTGTCACTGTCATCAAGACGACATGAAAACCATTGAAAATAGCCCATAAGCCTTGTGGGCTATTTTTTTGTATCTGAGTTAGGTAGCTATCGTGGAACCATCAGTACTTGTTATTGCTATTTTTGTGTTGGGCTCTTTAGCCTTTCTGGCTGGGCGCTCGCGCTCTGTCGCAATATCACAAAATGTTGGCGGCATACGTTTTTTAAACTCATTGCCGTTTTATTACGGCACGCTTACGGCCCTTTGGTGCGCGATCCCGTGCTTTGCGGTGCTGGGCGTGTGGATGATCTTTGATGATCTTATCATTCGCAATGCGGTGCTTTCATCTTTGCCGGAAGAGGCGATAGCGCAAGCCGGCGATAACGTAGGCTTACTGCTTAACCAAATTCAAAATATTGCTGCGTTGTCCGCGGGTGCTGACGATGCCCCAGACTACATGTTCGTTGCGGCAGAGCGTTTACAGTCTTTACAGGCTACCAGCCGGTGGGCCATGACGGGGGTTATTCTCGTGTGTGCCTTGGTGGGATCTATTTTTGTATGGAGCCAAATCCAGCCTCAGCTTAAGGCGCGCTTTAAGGTAGAGAAGGTCTTTAGAAACTTCCTCTTTTTGTGTTCAAGCTTGGCGATTTTAACTACTGTCGGCATTGTGGCTTCTGTGCTGTTTGAGTCTATCCGCTTTTTTACCCAAGTACCTATTACAGAGTTCTTGTTCGGATTGGAGTGGAGCCCGCAAATGGCTATTCGCGACGACCAGCAGGGTAGCTCGGGTAGCTTTGGTGCTATTCCGCTATTCACCGGCACGCTATTGATTGCAGCCATTGCCATGATTATTGCCGTACCTTGCGGTTTGATGTCGGCCATCTTCTTATCCGAATACGCCGGTGCGCGCACCCGCGATATTATCAAGCCTATGCTTGAGGTTTTGGCGGGTATCCCTACCGTGGTTTATGGTTTTTTTGCGGCGTTAACCGTGGCCCCGTTCATTCGCGATTTAGGCTTCGATTTGGGCTTGGATCAATGGTTAATTATTAGCTCTGAAAGTGCGCTGGCCGCTGGCCTTGTGATGGGCGTGATGATTATTCCTTTTGTCTCGTCGCTATCGGATGACGTGATTAATGCTGTACCGCAATCTTTGCGCGATGGCGCTTTGGGCTTAGGGTCGACCAAGTCCGAGGTCATTAAACAAGTTGTTATTCCCGCCGCGTTACCGGGTATTGTCGGTGGCGTATTGTTAGCGGCTTCGCGCGCTATTGGTGAAACCATGATTGTGGTAATGGCTGCAGGTTTGGCTGCTAACCTCACGCTTAACCCGCTAGATTCTGTAACCACTGTTACCGTGCAAATTGTGACGCTATTAGTTGGCGACCAAGAATTTGATAGCCCGAAAACACTCGCGGCTTTTGCTTTGGGTTTGATGCTATTTGTGGTCACCCTCAGCTTAAATTACCTTGCCCTGCACATTGTTAGGAAGTATCGAGAGCAATATGACTAAGCCATCATCTACAAAACAAGCAGAATTAGTCCAAAAGAGCTTAGCCAAGCGTTATGCGGCAGAAAAGCGATTTAAAGCTTTTGGTATTGCTTCTATTTCATTTGGCTTGGGCGCGTTACTGGTGTTGTTTGTCGAAATATTCGGCGGCGGCATGGGCGGCTTTCGGCAAACAGAAATGGCGTTGGAAATCGAGTTCGATGCCGATACGCTCGAAGTTTACGACGCCACAAACCCTGATGAAATATTAGCGGGTAATTACTCTGGTCTTATTAAAGCTGCGCTAAAAAAGCGTTTTCCTGATGTGACGAATCGACGTGAAAAGCGTGCGCTTTACAGTATGGTGAGCGTGGGGGCTAATTATCAGTTGCGGGATTTACTCGCGACCGACCCAGACTTACTTAATAGCACACAGCGCTTATGGGTATTGGCCGATGATGATATCGATACCTACTACAAGAGCTTATCTGGCGAGCCTTATGCCGAGCGCATGACAGAGCAACAGCTTAAGTGGGTTCAAAGCTTTGTGGATAGCGGCGATATTAAAACCGTTTTCAATACGCGCTTTTTTACCGACGGTGATTCCAGCGAGCCAGAAATGGCCGGTATTCGCGGGGCGGTATTGGGCAGTTTATTAACACTGCTGGTGACTTTAGCATTGTCATTCCCTGTGGGAGTGGCGGCCGCGATTTATCTAGAAGAATACGCCCCCAGCAACCGTTTAACTGACTTTGTTGAAGTGAATATTAATAACCTGGCGGCCGTGCCTTCGATTATTTTTGGCCTGCTGGGTTTGGCAATATTCATTAATGTGTTTGAAATGCCGCGCTCTATCCCCTTGGTAGGCGGCATGGTATTAACCTTAATGACACTGCCAACCATTATCATTTCGAGCCGCGCGGCCATTAAGGCTGTGCCACCGAGCATCCGCGAAGCAGCCTTAGGTATTGGCGCGTCAAAAATGCAGATGATTTTGCACCACGTATTGCCTTTGGCGATGCCAGGCATGCTGACCGGCGCCATTATTGGTATGGCGCAGGCGTTGGGCGAGACGGCGCCGCTGTTAATGATTGGTATGGTGGCGTTTATTATGGATATACCAGGCTCCGTCACAGACCCAGCTACCGTAATGCCGGTGCAAATATTTTTGTGGTCCGATAGCCCAGAGCGTGCCTTTGTTGAAAAGACATCGGCGGCGATTATGGTGCTACTCATGTTCCTTATGTTTATGAATGCCCTTGCGGTATTGCTGCGTAAACGCTTAGAGCGTCGCTGGTAAGAGCGCGCTTAATTAACCGGCACCCATCGGCCAATAACTCTTTTGGTCGATAGGGGTGCTTCTTGTCATAAAGGTGTAATAAGATGCAAGAAACCGTTATCGAGCCAACACGTATTAAACCTCAAGCAAATGCCGCGCAAGAGGCTTCTGCTCGCTCGCAGCAAACGATTAAACCAACAACTTCTAAAGATACTAGTGCAATGAAATCCAATAGATCGCCCTCTGAAATTGCCGAAAGCGTGACCAAAACAGTCGGTAAGCCGCTGGCCGATAATGCAAAGCTTTCCATGCGTGACGTTTGTGTGCATTACGATCAAAAACAAGCGGTTTACGATGTAAACTTGGATATTGCCGAAAACCAAGTGGTGGCGTTGATTGGCCCTTCAGGTTGCGGTAAATCAACGTTTTTGCGTTGCATGAATCGCATGAACGATACCATCGATATCTGCCGTGTTAGTGGCAGCATTCAGCTTGATGGTATGGATATTTACGATAGCAAGTTAGATGTAGTACCGCTGCGCGCACGTGTGGGCATGGTATTCCAGAAGCCTAATCCGTTTCCTAAATCAATTTACGATAACGTCGCTTATGGCCCTCGTATTCACGGCTTGGTTAACCGCCGCACCGATCTGGACGAAATTGTAGAATCCAGCTTGCGCCGCGCGGGCTTATGGGAGGAGGTTAAAGATCGTTTGGCCTCGCCAGGCACTGGGTTATCGGGCGGGCAGCAGCAGCGCTTGTGTATCGCGCGCACCATTGCCGTTAGCCCAGAAGTTATCTTGATGGACGAGCCTTGTTCGGCACTTGACCCTATCGCTACGGCAAAAATTGAAGAGCTTATTGCTGAGCTAAGCCAAAACTTTACCATTGCGATTGTTACCCACTCGATGCAGCAGGCTGCCCGAGTATCAAATCGTACCGCTTACTTTCACTTAGGGCGCTTAATCGAGGTTAACGAAACCGAAAAGGTTTTCACCAACCCTGACCACGAACTTACGGAATCGTATATTACCGGCCGTTTTGGTTAATGTGCTGCCAAAATATTCGTCGCATGCATCCTTGCTATTGAAAAATAGTTGGCGCGCATGCGATGCTGGTGGGCTAGTCGTAACATTTACTAAAATCACACATTTCATCACGTTATTCAGGTAGTACAAGCATGGAAAACCTTCAAATCGATCAGCACATCTCCCGTCAGTTCAATGCTGATTTAGAGCACCTGCGCGAGCATTTATTGGAAATGGGTGGCTTGGTTGAAGAGCAGGTAGCTGATGCTGTTCGCGCTATTGAAACAGCCGATAGTGGGCTTGCTGAAAAAGTACTGCGCACTGAGGAAGATATCGACAGCCTTGAGGTCTCGCTAGATGAAGAGTGCACCCTAGTACTGGCGCGCCGCCAGCCTGCGGCCTCTGATTTACGCTTAGTATTAATGGTGACAAAAGCCAACCGCGATCTAGAGCGCATGGGTGACGAGGCCGATAAAATTGCCCGCATGGCCATTGCATTAAACGATGCTGGTGGCGCCATTTCACCGCGCGGATTCGTTGAGTTGCGCCACATCGCCAACAGCGTACAAGCCTTAGTGAATCAAGCGTTAGATGCTTTTGCTCGCTACGACGTTCAAACGGCCATGAAAGTGGTTAAAGGAGACACCTTGGTCGATCGTGATTACGGCTCGGCCATGCGTGAACTAATGACCTACATGATGGAAGATCCGCGCTCGATTACGCGGGTGATGAATATCATTTGGGCTTTGCGCTCGTTAGAGCGCATTGGTGACCACGCGCGCAATATCGCCGAGCACGTCATATACTTGGTGCACGCTATGGATGTGCGCCACACGAGTGTGGGTGAAATCGAGGCCCAGCTTGAAGAACATGGCCATAAGCCTTCGTAGTGGTAATTACACGGCATAAAAAAAGGCTTCCTTGTGAAGCCTTTTTTTATGCCGCTTGTTAGCGTTTTGCCTTTGATTGCTAGCCTCTAGCCGCCAAACCAACCTTCTACATCCAGCGATATGCTGGCATCTCCCGCCAAGCAGGGCCATTTTTGCAAAACATCAGCCCACCGGTTGTCCTTGTGTTCATTTAAGTAACGAGAGCAATTTGGCGAGCTAAGTGCGCCGCCTTGATAGAACAATGCCTCGATTGCGTAGTGAACGGCTAAGTCGAGTTGATTGGCAAATTCCTCACCCAGCAGGGCGTGTACAACAATGTTGGATAGGCTCATATCCATGGGCGATAAGGGCGTGCCGCAGGCCAGTTGAATGCGGTCGTTCACTTCCTCAATCATGCGATGTGATAGATAGGCCTCATCCAATAAGGCGACTAGGCCCGTATGTCCGTTGACAAGCTCCGGCGGCGAAATAAAAAAATCTTCGGCAATGGTCATGAACGCTTGGCCTTGCTCGTAAATTTCGGCCTCTTGCATTAATGCGGTAAGCGCTTCTAAAAAATCGGGGACGTGCTCAATGTACTGTGTGATGAACTGGGCTAATGCAGCTTCTGGCGCATCGCCCGGTATTTTTATGGTGTGGTGAAGGTGCGGTAGCTGAGCAGCAGCGAACCGTACAAGGCAATTGTCTTTTGCGTCTTGCTGAGAGGCCTCGGCAATCAGTTGCCGGATATGAAGTGTATTAGTTGTGGTCATGCTTTTAAACATAGCTCAAGCGCAAAGAATGTGGCAAACAAATCCATCATTTATGGATTATACCGGCTATCGCCTTATTTAATGTGATGCCGGTGCAACGAATGCATTGCTTTCGGTTCTGATGAGTAGGGCGGCGACATACTGCTACTGATCACGAGAAACCATGCATTTGTGATGTTGTTGCCCCATTGTTCGTTAGATCTGGCTAGAATAGATCGCTATACTTACTTAATGTTTACCCTTCGACACGGGTAGAAAATGACAGAATTCAGACTCCCGGAGTGAATATGGTTTTAAAACGTTTAATGACCGCTAGTGCGTTGTTAGCTTCGGCAATATTTGTCTCTGGCTGCGGGGAAGATATCGCTGTAACCGCGAGCGCGCCGACACCACCTTTAGAGAATATTCCTTTTGATGCGCAAAAAGCCGAGGCTGGGGCTGCCGAGTATCAAGCCAATTGCGTTGCCTGCCACGGCGAAGATGGACTAACAACCGGTGTGGCCGGTTCTACGGCTATATTGCACCGCGTTTATGCAACGCCCGCCGCAATCGACAACGACAAGCTTGCGAACCGTTCTGTAAACGAAATGCCACCGCAGGATAAAACAGCGTGTAACTTTTCCTGCCAAGAAAACATCCAGCACCACTTTTACAAGATGTGGACAGAGCAGTTTGCTGCAAGCTCTAGCTCTACCGGTGCGAGTTCAAGTAGTGGTACAAGTAGCAGCAGCGAAACTATTGCTCCTGCCGACCGCAATGTACGCAATTACACAGCGTCGCTTGATGGTGAGTTAGATGCGCAGAGTGTAAGCCGCGGCATGGACTTATATACCGAGAAGACGTGCGCTGATTGTCATGGGGAGTATGGGGGCTATAACGGCGAGTTGTCACCGCCTTATAACTTGGCCAACACGCCAATCCACAATAACTTAGAATATTATGTCTACGATAATATTCGCTACGATACCCTTTTTGATATTACCCACGACGAGATGCCACTTGGTGCTTCAACAACTTGCGAAAGCCAGTGTGCAGAAGATGTAGCGGCCTATATGCGTAGCTGGACAGCTGAAACCGGTGATTTTGTGTTACCTAATACTTCGAGTAGTGCTGCTAGTTCTTCTTCTGCGAGTTCCTCTTCTGCACCTTCGGGGCCTACTCAAGATGAGATTGACGCTCGAGTTGCGGCCGGTAAAGCGCTTTATGATGGCGCAAGTGACAATATTTGCTCGGCTTGCCATGGTGCAGATGGTACAGCGGTGGGTATTTCACCGCGATCGCTTACGGATTTTACCGGTAGCTATGACGATATGATGGCTATTATTCGAGATGGGGTTTCGGGTACGGCTATGCCAGCGTGCACGCCCGCTGGGGATTGCGCCATGCAGTTAACTGATTACATCTGGGTGAGCTTCCTAGGTTATACGCTAACCAATGACGGCGGCACTTCACCATAAACCCAAATCGTTAATACCTTTACCTTCCTTGTAATTAAAGGCAGCATTCGCTGCCTTTTTTCATTTTATAGGATTCACTATGTCGAGCTTATCTCTTTCACCACTGGTATTGGGTTTTTGGCGCTTAAAGCATTGGGGGTATAGCCCACAGCAAATCCTCGCTTTTGTTGAACAGGCTGTCGAGTTAGGCGTTACCAGCATGGATCATGCAATGGTGTACCGCAGCGAAGCGCCTTTTGGTGAGGCGATGGCGTTAAAACCCAGCGTTCGTGATCAAATTCAAATTATTACCAAGTGCGGTATACGGCCTATGGGTTTTGGCGAGCTTGGCGCGCAAGGGGTTAATCACTATGACTTCAGCAAGGCTTACACGATGCAATCGGTTGAGGCTTCGCTGCGTGACTTGCAGACTGATCGCATCGATTTGTTATTGTTGCACCGTCCCGACTTTTTAATGGATATCAGCGAAGTTGCCGAGACTTTTGCGCAATTAAACGCGGATGGCAAGGTGCTGCACTTTGGCGTGTCTAACTTTACCCCCGCTCAGGTCGAAGCGTTGCAGTCAGCATTGCCTGATGCTTTAGTGACCAATCAAGTGGAGTTTTCCCCGCTGAATATGGCAGCCTTGAGCGATGGCACGTTTGATCAGGCTCAGCGTTTAGGTATGCGGCCAATGTTGTGGTCGTGCTTAGCCGGTGGGCGTTTATTCTCGCCAGAAAGCGAGCGCGATAAAGCCGTTGTTGCGGCGCTGCAAGGGGTAGCTCAAGAGCTTGGCGCTGATTCTATAGAGGCTGTCGTGTATGCCTGGTTGTTAGCCTTGCCTTGCAACCCTTACCCAATACTAGGTACCAGCAAAATCGCGCGCGTGGCCGATGCTGTTAAAGCGTTAGACATTAAGCTAACACGTGAGCAGTGGTACCGCATTTGGGAGGCAAGCAACGGCGCATCTGTGCCTTAGTTGTTTGCTGTTAACGGTTAGTTGTGCCCTTGTGCTAGTTTGCCATCTTCGGCTAATTCACAGCGCCCATATTCGCAAGCAATAGTGAATGTGGGCTTGCCCCAGCAGTGGGCGGTGTAAATTTCTTGGAAGTATTTTTGCTGCTCTAACATGATGGCATCGCTCGTCATGTTGCAGCCAGCAGCTTTAGCCACTTGCTCGGCGGTGTATTCGTGATTGCCGTGTTGTTTATTGCGGTGATAATTCTTCGGTAGCCATGTGCGTGCTAGCAGCCCGCTATTGGCTTGGTATTCCACCTGCTCCGACATATCGGCAAGCGCCTCGTCCAAGGCTTCCTTTACGGTTTCTTGCACCACGTGCGAGCCAACGGCGGTACCGAGTAGGGGAATAAAGTAACCGGCCACACCAGTACCCAAGCGTGAAGCACTTAAAAATGAAGATCGCCCGCCGCTTTGCAGTGTTGTAATTTTGTGGCCGTTGGCATCTAGGATGTCCAGCTGTACTTCTACGCTGGCTTGCATCGAGAGCTTTTCAATATCGATTTGGGTGATTTTAGGTCGCACAATTAAGCCGCATTGGTCGCAGCTATTGCCTACAACAGCGCTACGATAGGTTTGCGATATTACGTTTTGCACGGCGTCCGGCAGAGTTTTATTGAAGTCTACTTGCCAGCTATTGAGTAAGCCCACCACAAAAAGCCCCGTTTCTTCATACTGCTGTTGATGGGGTACTACCGGTGGTTGAATTAATACTTGAGTGTTAATGCCAGCGTTTACAACGTTGCCGTTAGCCACTTTAGAGTGGGGGACGTGAACGAGCTGGGTACACCCTGCAAACATAAGGCAGGCCAAAGCGGTAACTAATAATTTGGATACAAACATAGGTACATCAAAGACGAGTATTCGGCATTTTTTCAAATACCAATTGTTATTATTTTTACCTGCTACAACCCGGGCTTCTGGCGATGTCGCGCGTGGGTAGGTCTAGTCCCTTAGTTTGTTCTTTGAGTGTATGACGAATAGGCTGCCAATGTGAGTGCTAGTCGCAGTTGAGCTGTTATTTTGTGACCGGTTTGTCGTTTGTTTTTGTGGGGTAGGTGCCAGCTCACAACTACCCCATAGCTAACAATTACTGGGAAGCCTATTATTGTCGCCGTTTTAACAGTGTGAGCAAAAATAAGCCACTAGCGGCCAGTACAATGCTTGGCCCGGCGGGGGTGTTGTAATAGAACGAAGCCCACATGCCTGCCGCAACAGCACCCGCGCCAATTATGGCCGCGCCTGCGGCCATGGCTTCGGGCGATGTTGTAAGGCGCCGGCTTGCGGCAGCTGGTACGATAAGCATGGCTGTTATCAGTAGTACCCCAACTACACGCATAGCAAACGCCACCACTATAGCAATGGCCATAAGCAAAAGTATGCGCATAAGATTAACGGGAATTCCCTCGACTTTGGCGATATCTGCGTCAATGACCATCAGCAATAGCTTGCGCCAAAAGACCGTAATTAGACCTAGTACGGCACCGCAAACGGCGATAATCAAGTAGGCGTCGTTGCGGCTGGTTGTGAGTAAATCACCAAACAAATACGCAAATAAATCGACCGAGCTTCCCATTAAGCTAACGCTCACTAAACCGGCGGCCAAGGCCGAGTGGGACAGTAGCCCTAGCAGGGCATCGTCGCCAAGGCTGGGTTTTTGTTGCAGTAAAAAAAGTAAACCGGCCAGTGTCATGCAGCACAAAACTATAGCGAGGGTGACGTTGATGCTGGCAAATAAACCTAAAGCCACACCAAGCAATGCGCCGTGGGCTAGCGTGTCGCCAAAGTAAGCCAACCTTTGCCAAACAACAAAGGAGCCTAGCGGGCCTGCAACGGCGGCAATCGCAAATGCAGCGAGCAGTGCATTAATTAAGAAATCTGGCATAGGTGTGAGCTAGTGTTTGTGAATGGAGTGGTCGTGTTGGCAGTTGTGCTGGCCTGGCTCGACTACATCGCCGTGAATATCGTGTTGGTGATCGTGATTGTGGGTATAAATTGCGATATCTTCTGCCGCTTTTTTACCAAAAAGCTGCAGGTATTCGGGGTGCTGGCTAACGCTTTCGGGGGCGCCATGGCAGCAAACATGTTTGTTTAAGCACAAAACTTGGTCAGTTTGCGCCATAACAATGTGCAAGTCGTGAGAAACCATCAGAACACAACAGCCTAGTTCGTCGCGCAGCTGGCCCAATAGGTGATAAAGCTCGGCTTGGCCGGCTACGTCAACGCCTTGTGCTGGCTCGTCTAGTACCAGCAGTTCGGGTTTGCTCATTAATGCGCGGGCAAGCAGTACGCGCTGCATTTCGCCGCCAGACAATTTTTGCACCGGTGTTTCTAGGAGGCATTCAATATCTAGCCGCTGCACGGCGGTTTTTAATGCGGCACTTTTGCCGCAAAGGGATAAAAAGCGCTGGGTTGTGAGCGGTAGCTGCGGGTCTATAGTCAGTTTTTGCGGCATGTAGCCAATGCGCAGTTTAGCCTTGCGCTGGATGTCGCCACTGGTGGGGGTTTGCAGGCCAACAATAATACTGACAAGTGAGCTTTTGCCTGCGCCATTGGGGCCAATCACAGTCACAATTTCGCCTTTGTTCAGGTTCAGGTTGATACCCTGCAAAATTGGGTTGCCGTTAAAGCTCAAATTAATATTATTAAGCTGTATTAACGGGCTTTGTGCACTGTGTGAAAGAGGGTGATTTGTCGCAAGCATGGTGCAATCAGCTAAATTTGAAAGCGCCAAATGATACACTACAACATTTTGATATGCGCGCCTTGCCGGCGCAGTAATAGGTGAAAGTAAAAATGGGTTGTATAACCATTAGAATTTGTTGGGCCAGACGCCAGCTGCGCGCTAGTGCAGCTTTGCTGGGTTTGTTAATGGCTGTAGCGGGCTTGGCTAATGCTGGAAGTGATAAGGCGCTTAACCCGTTTGCGCCAAAGCCAACGGTAGTGGCCACCATTAAGCCTTTAGCGCTATTGGCGCAAAGCATTGCCGGTGAAGATTTCACGGTGGTAACGCTATTGCCACCGAATGCCAACCCCCATGCCCTAGCGATGACTATTGCCGATAGGCAGCGCTTAGACGATGCCAGCCTAGTGCTTTGGCTAGGTGCCGGCTTTGAACGCTTCTTAGCAAAGCCAATGCAGCAGCGGCGCGGTGCCCAGTTAGAGCTTGGTTCGTTAGAGGGGTTAAATTGGCCAGCGAAATCACCGGCCGACTTACACCTATGGCTTGACCCACACAACATTGCTCAGGCGCTTAAGGCCATTACCGTTGAGTTAACCCTAATCGAGCCTTTAAATAGAAATGTATTGGATCAACGGCTAGCCAGCGCATTACGCGAATTGGCCCAGCGAGAACAAGCGATTCAGCGCGAGCTTGACGCTTTTAAAAACGTCCCCTTTGCCGTAAGCCATGATGGCTACGCACATTTTGTAGGCGCTTTTGGCCTGAATCAGTTGGCGGCAGCGACGCGTTTACCCGAAGAGCAGCTATCTGCCCGCCGCATGTACGAGCTACAAAAGTCTTTAGCGGAGGCGAGCTGTTTAGTGGTGGAGCCTGGTGATCATTCCGGTGTTAAGCTTGCGAAGGTACTAGGCGTGCCGGCCGTAGAGGTAGACCCCTTAGGCCGTGCTCCTGAGATCACCTCTATTACCACATTGCTGCAATCATTAACCACTGGCTTTAAGCATTGCTTTAACCCTAGAAACCGCAGTTGAAGCATCAAAGTCTAAGCATCTTATTGACGCTTAATTACGGTTCTAGGTGAATCGCCAATAACTCCGCGTTAGAGCACAACGTTGATGTCCCATTGATAAAAATAAGTGGGTGATAAGGGTGGTGTTATTTCTAGTGTGAGCACATCAAGGCCGGTCGCCTCGGGGGCTTTATAAGTGACATTATAAGGGCCTGTTGGAAGGTAAGTATCTACAATCGTCCAGCTGGCGTTACCAATAATTTTGCCGTTGCCGGCCTTAAACGTTATGGCTGTGCCTACCGGCAAAGGGTTACCGAGCGGGCAGGCGATGGAATCGCTGCTGGCATTGGCATTCCCATCCGATAGGTATAGCCCGCCCAGGCTAAGGTTTCCTTCCGACGTTACGTTAAAGCTTGCTGCTGCAAAGTCACCGGGGTTGCACAGTGTGGGGGAGCGACCATCACTGAGAATTAGCATCATTTGTACGCCAAGGTCGATGAAGTCGTCGCTGCTATCGCACAGGGTGCTGTGTTTGCAGTTTGGTCCGCTCCACAGGTTGTTACCCTCGGTTCTTGAACCGTCGTTATTGGTATCGGCAAAGTGTTCGCCTAGGTCGTACTGCCCGTTATTGTTATTGTCGGAGTAGGGCTCGCCCATCTCGTGAATCTCGGGCGTAAAAGTATCACCGTCGTCAAAAATTTTGTTGCCGTTATTGTCGATAAACCCCTCACCGCCCTTAATGGCGGCAAAAATTTGGATCTTGCCGTTAGCCGGTTGTAAGCCGTTGGGGCTAAAGGTTACAAAGCACGAGCCACTGCTTAGCGTGCAGTTAGGCATAATGTTACCGCCTTCCTCGCTAATAAAATTAACGCTCGTGCCGTCGGGTACTGGGTTGCCCGAACGGTCGGTAGCATTCACCGTGAGGGTGACGCTTTGAGTGCCTATGCGCGCAAACCCTAAAGGGTTATAGGCGCTGGTGGCCAAGGTGACATTGCCTTCGATGGCAATTCCCGATGCCACCACTAAGTTGGATGAAGGCGTGGTTTCGCCTGTGGGCGTATAAGTGGCTAAAACAATAACGTTTGATGGTGCTGTGCCGGCCCTTACACGCACGCTAACTTCGCCATTTTCATCCGAAACCCCAGTGTTCTCGCTAAGGCTCGCGCCGCCGGCGGCGCCATCAATTTGAAAGCTCACTTGCTCACCGACAATATTTTCACCGTTATAACCACGCAGGGCAAAAGTGATGGTTGCGCTTTCTTGCCCGCCAGAGCCACGAATACTAATTTGGGCAGGCTCTGTACTTAGCCACTCGATATTCGAAAAGGGATCTTTCTCGATATTTAGAGTGAGCTCTATGGTGTAGGCGGCGCCATTCCAGTCGCCGCTAAAGGTAACGCGGTCGTCACCGATACAGCCTGTTCTGGCCTCGTAGGTTGCGGTCACTTCAGGACCGTTTAGCTCCGAAAATGTCACCGAGGCATTATTCGCGGTAATGCAGTTGGAGCTAGCACTAGGGGTGCTTGGAATATTTACAGCCTCGTCATAGTTATTTTTAAAGCTAATGCGTATTTCTGTGGGGGTGCGTGGTGGTAGGGTAAGGGCGCTTGCTGAAATTTCGGCAATAATACTTTGGTCATTTGTTGGGTCTATGACCGTTGGAGCAACAGACGAAACAGAAGATGCCGAGCCATTGCTTTGCGCACTGCTAGCGCTTGCCAGGGTAGCGCTACTGCTGGCTTCGTTGGGGGGGCTATCGGGCTGGTAGCTGGGGCCATCAGCCGTATCACCGCAACCATACAGGTGCAGGCTACTCGAGATTAACAATAGTTTAAATATGTGAGCGGGCGTTGTTAGGCGCATAACCAGTTCCTTAAAGCGCAGATAGCAATACCTATTGAGTATAGACAGCAATTTTCTGTTCACATTGCGAGCAAGCTAATGTCTCTTTGACTAAGCTAAAAAGCAGAGATGATCAATAGATGCCTATCGCAAATAAGCGCAGGGCGTGCATGAGGAGTTCAGGATGAAGGTGTTGCAGCGTATATTGCCGGTGGGTGCTGCCTTAAGTGTCGCGCTTGGCCTGTGTCTTTCTACCAAGGTCGCGGCAGATATGCCAAGTTTTGATGTAGTGAGAGCGCAGCTCGCAAGACAAAAAGTGGATGATGTTATCGATAGCTACGATGGTTTTGGCTTGGAGGCATCCAAGCAATTGGCACAAAACTTTTTTGTTGGTGGGCAATATCAAGAATTCGAATTAGCCGACACGGTCGATAGCCAGCAATTTGGGGTGTATGTTGGTTTATATGGTGATGTGGCACGAATGTTTAACACGCGGGTGGCCACCTTATTTGGCTACCGAAAAGCAACATTGGATAGCGCGCTTTTTAACGAGAGTGACGATACAGGCTTTATTGGTGTATCCGTTAGAAACCGCGCCTTCGATCGCGTAGAGCTGCGCGCCGACTTACATTATTTGGATTGGAATAAAAGCGAAAGCGGTTTTATGGGCGCGCTAGGGTTTAGCTACTTTATTGGCCGCGGCGTAGCTTTTGAGGTGGGCTATAAAAAGCAAGGCAACACTCAAACATTCTCGTCAGGTCTTGGTTACTTCTTTTAGGTGCAAGCCTAAAAATAAAACTGATTATCGGTGCCCCATAATTTATTGCTGCGAAAGCCCCAGCAAATAATAGTTGGGCTTTGTATCTTAATGAAAGAAAGTCCATTTACATTAATGATGGCGGGCTGTTTGTAGCAAATGGCCATATAGGCGATGCTGCTGTTCGTATCTCAAGCGAAGATTATCAAGTCAAAAATTACACCGTGGATAGCTCTTCTGATTTGATTTACAGCATTGGGCGTTGGGGCGGGGCACAACTTCCTACCCTTGCTGTGCATCATTTATATCGCGGCGCAACTAGCTATATACCTTTGGCACCTGTTTTAAATAACGTATCGGGTGATTTGTTAATTAGGGTTGGTAGAAGTTGGGGGGGTGTATTGCTAGTTGGTTTGAGTTAATGGCTCGATAAAGACACTCACAGTACGTTGGTCACCAACTTCCGGCAAGGCGGTTGATTATCGTGTGGAAGGCTTCTTCGTAGCCTTCCACGTCCTTTAGCGCTCTATTCTCCTTTGGGTAAGGAGTCCAGAAGCCTAGAGGTCAGCACTTTGGCGCGGGCTAACCGGATAGCCTTTTCAGTGCCCGCTTCTAATATTTCGGTTTCCAAATCGGCTTTCCAGACTAATGCTTGAGGTGGCGGTGGTGTGATGCCGGCGAAGCGACCGTCAACAACTCCCATCAAGGCTTTAACGATAGGCTCGGAACCTTCGCTTCGCATATTGGCGTTCAGGTTGAAGTATTGAGCGAAGTCATCTGCGTGATTGTAATCGTTGGTTGTAAGCACTAAGCCAATAATAAAGTCGGCGGCAGCGGTATCTTGAGTAACGACATAGCCTCGATTGACCAGTTCTGCCCTAACCGTTGATTTGATCACAGCTTCTAATTCTGCGTTCAGTTCTGTCGGCCCTGTAGTTGCCCATGTTACGCCAGGCGTATACCAAGCGAAGCGCTGCCCAGCCTTAGGGGCGAAGTCTGCGGCACTTGTCGATACGCTCGTGAACGACTTTCTTTTTGTTTCTGGAGCTGGCTGTGGGGTTTGTACGCATGCGGCAAGCATGAAGGCCGCTATCGCCAAGAATGATAATTTGAGTGTCATATTGAGTGCCTTTTATTGTGAATGGCAGATCCTACCTCTATTACCAGCCTAAGTTAAGCCGTGTTTTTGCTCTGCGCTCGGTTACAAATTGAAGATAACGGCTTTCGATTTCTAAGCAGTTAGTCATGAGTGTTTCTTTTAGCTGTAGCAGGTTATCTTTTAGTTTGAATATATGGCGCTTTTGCAGCGGCGATAAAGAGGGCCAGGTTCCAAATTCATCGATTCTACCAATACTGCGGTTGATGCCCTGTTCGCAGCTATGCTCCATATCGTTAAGTGCTTTCTCTAGGAAGTAGTGTAGGCGTTGCGCCCCAGTTTGTGTTTGCGGAATATTAATTTCGTCTTGCGGGGGGTGGCTCTCGGATGCTGATGGCGTCAGTAAATTTTTGGCTTTTTGACTAAGCGCGTTAAATATTTTTTCGACCCAGTTTATGAGGCTTTTGTAAAATGGGTGGTGGCGATTGGGTAGGTTTTGAATCAGTATCGACATCGTGTCATCGCCGTGGGTAAAGCGAGCGCTATCTGTTGATGACTCCAAGCATTCGGTATAGCTCATTAAGGCTTTCTCGTAGTCGGTGACATAGCCAAAGGAGGAGCATGTTAGCTCCGGGTGATCGCAGACGTGCAATGCAGCTTTTAACTCCATAGCTTGTAGCGCAACAAGGCATTCGCTCATACAGTGGCTGAGTGAATCGCTGTTGTAGGTGTTTTCAAAAAACGTATTAAGTATGTTGCTGGCTTTGTATAAATCGTTGTTGGCTAGGTGGCTAACGGTGTGGCGCATTACCTTATGTTTAATAAGTGCTTGGTTATTGGAAAGGTGGATGACTTCGTCAGCGCCAGCTTCGTAGTATTTAAGTTCTTTTTGGTTGTCTAGTTGTTGCGTAAGGACAATAAGCTTTATTGGGTTGCTATTAGGGTCGCCCTTTAGCCATGCGCAAGTGGTTGCAGCGTTAACGCTGTAGAGGTCGGCATTGATTAAAATTAAATCAATGTCGTCGCAAATGATGGCCTCAGATGCTTGCTGCACATTCGATACAATCTGGAGGCTTGCAGCGCCCTCGAAGGTTTTCTCGAGCAGTTTTTCGCTAATGGGGTTGTTGTCGATCAGTAAAATATTGGGTAATCCAAGCATGGTACGTCTCAAACAAGGTGCTCGTTAACAGTAGTCGGTACATAAACCGGAATGAATAAACTAGTTGAGGCACTAGTGAGCCTTTGGCGGGGTGACCTAACCTGCAGAAATTGATAGCAAGATGCACACCCAAATTTTGATGCGCATGCTAACGTGTTTTTTATTGCAATAAAATGTATGCGACAAATTTTGTTTGCAGGTTGTGCGGGCGATGGCTAGTTAAGCGGAGTGATTGTTACAACGTGAGTATCTTCATTGCGACTTTTTTGTAGTTGATGAAGCTTTTTCAGGTACGCATCCCAGAGGATGTCGTGTTGAGTGCATAGCTCATAGAGGTAGGCCCAGCTGTAAAGGCCGCTAGAGTGGCCATCGTCAAAAAATATGCGAACAGCGTAATTCCCCGTCATTTCTAGCTTTTCTATCTTAACGTTGCGCTTAGCGTAAGGTGTGCTGCCGCCAGATCCTGCGTGTCCTCTAACTTCAGCTGAGGGGGAGTGGACTCTCAGGAACTCGACGCTTAGGTTGTAGCTGTTCTCGTTGAAGTGGATGTCTAGTGTCTGTGTTTTTTTGTGAAGGTGTATTTTGGTTGGAGTCATCTTAGTGCCAAGAGGTGGTTTTTATGTTCCGGGGAATTATGCGGGTAAGGTGAGACTTCCTAGAATGCCTGCTCTAGCGGCGCCTGTCACGCTAGTCACATTGCCCGGCAGTTTGTGCCAAAATTGGTGCGCGAGCCATGCAAAGGCGGCGGCTTCGACCCAGCTTGGCGCAATGCCAAGTGTTAGGGTGCTGTGTATTGAAATACTGGGGCAGTGCGCCTTAAGGCGAGCCATTAATTGTGAATTGAAAGCGCCGCCACCGCAAACATAAGCGCTGTTAATCCTTCCGGTGTTAATCCCTTGTGCGATTGTTATTGCGCTTAGCTCTAAAAGCGTAGCTTGAACATCTTGGGGGGGCAGTGCTGTTGTGTAATGGGCTATGGCTTCGAGGGTGAACTCCTCTTTACCGGTGCTTTTTGGCGGGGCTTTTTCGAAGTAAGGGTGCGATAGTAAATTTGTTAGCAGCGGAGCGTTGATATTGCCGCTTGCGGCCCATTGTCCATTGTGGTCGTATGGTTTTTGTTGGTGTTGTAGTATCCACGCGTCCATAAGACCGTTGCCAGGGCCTGTATCCCAGCCCGTAATATCGCCAACCTTAGGGAGGTGCGTTACGTTGGCTATGCCTCCGATATTAACGATGCAGCGATTTTGCGTTGGCGAGCCAAAAACGGCCTGATGGAACCCCGGTGTAAGTGGTGCACCTTGACCGCCAAGTGCGATATCCGCCCGGCGGAAATCACTGACTACGGGAATGTTTGCGCGTATGGCTAGCTCGCTGGCATCACCAATTTGCAGAGTGAAGGGCGTTGCTGCACAAGGCCTATGGCGTATAGTTTGGCCGTGATTGCCTATCGCGGTTATTTGCGACGAAGGCAGTTGGGCTTTCTTTAGCAGGTTGTTTACGCATTTTGCGTACAGTGTTGCCAGTTTTTTATCGAGGCAGCCAAGGCGGTCTATTTCGTTTGTGCTGGGCGTAAAAAGCTGCGCTATTTCACCAGCTAGAACCTCATCAAAGGCAATGGCGTCGGTTGCAATGATCTCGAAGTTGTTGTGTGAGATGCTCGCTAACACGCCGTCAATGCCATCGGCACTGGTGCCAGACATTAAGCCAATAAAGTAACCTGCTGGCTGTGACTGGTGTGGCTTCATCACATCGCTGTAGTTGTTGGTGGTGCGTCTTGTTCTTGGCTGGCAACTTGAGTGGCTTTTGGTGTTGGATTTAACTGCGCCACTAGCGACTGCGTTTGCGCAAAAAAGCGCTCACGCTCGGCTTTGGGGACTGGGTCCGCTTTGGGTAATTTAGACACAATCGTGCGAGGGTTACGGTGAACGCCATTTAGCAAAAATTCATAGTGTAAATGTGGCGCAGTTGAAAGGCCTGTAGTTCCAACAGTGCCAATAACTTGCCTTTGGCTAACGCGCTGCCCTTTTTTGACTTTGCGTTTGTGCAGGTGAAGGTATTTGGTTTGAACATTATTGCTGTGCTGGATAACAATGTAGTTGCCGTTGTATTTGCTATAGCTGGAAACAAGCACCTTGCCATCGCCTGGTGACCATACGGGGGTGCCCGTGCTGGCAGCGTAATCAATACCGCGGTGTGGGCGAACAGTTTTCGTAATAGGGTGCAAGCGTCTAGGGTTAAAGTTGCTGCTTATGCGCCGAAAATCAACCGGTGCTCGCAAAAACGCTTTACGCATATTGCGACCCTCCGGGGTGTAGTATTGGGCATCGCCGCGGCTATCAACATAGCGTACGGCCTGAATGCTCTTTCCTCTGTTTACAAATTCAGCGGCAATAATGTTACCGCTGCCTAGGTATTTATCCGCGAGGTAGCGCTCCTCATAAACAACAACAAAGCTGTCGTTTTCTCGAATATCTAATGCGAAATCTACATCCCAGCCAAAGATATCGGCCAAGCTCATTGTTAGCTTATCTTCTAAGTTGGCTTCTTTGGCGGCAGCATAAAGTGAGTGGGTGATGGTGCCTGATGTGCGAACAAGCCGGACTTCGGGCTCAAGTGCAATTGTGGAATGTTCGTAGCCGTCATCAGTTCGGGCAAATACTTGCTTGTGGAGTTCGTCTTCTATGTGGTGTAGCTCGGCAAGCTTGCCATCGCTATCAAGGACAAAAAGTAACTTGTGGCCTGGATAAATTTTGGCAAGGGACTTGGCTTTGGGGTGGTTGTGCAGCAAGTGATACATATATTTGCTGTTCACCTTGGCGCGCTTAAAGACAGTTTCTAGGAAGTCGCCATCTTTTACGGTTTCTTCAATAAAGACTTGCGTGCTTTGTTTGGGTTGAGTTTGCAGTGCTTGCTCAACGGCAGTAATGGCGTCAGTCGTGTGTTCGGTGATGGGTGATAATGGGGCTTGTTCTACTAATGGCGCCGTGTTGTTTTGTAGCGAGGCGGCATGCGCTGTTGTTGCTAAAATACTGCTGCTGCTTGATGGGATGTTTGAGTCTTCTGTGCTTTTTCTGCTGAGTCCGACGCTAATTAGTGCGCCACACAGAATGATGACACCTATGCGGTGATACTTTGGCATGGATGAAAAAAGGGTGACTGTGTGGTTCAACTGTTTGGATATCATGGTTTTAATGCAGAAAAATTATGCGAATTGCGTAGTTATATCAGAAATTATTGTTGATATCAGTAAAGTTGCCAGTTTATGTCGATAAAAAGCGATAAAAGTGGACGTAATATCTTGTTTTTGCTTCATGTTTAGGTATTGTTGCTCGTTTTTCTTTGGCGCCTAACTGCGTGGGTTTGCGTGCTAATCATTGTGAAATTTAAGTCTTGTGGGGTTGGTATGGTCGATCAGTTATCGTTGTTGGATGATTTAAAAGCGCGCGGTCTCGTTGCTCAAATGACCAGTGAGGATCATTTGGTTGAGCATATGTCCGAGCCTAGAACACTGTATTGTGGTTTTGATCCAACGGCAGATAGTCTTCATATTGGGAGTTTAGTTCCGCTTATTACCTTAAAGCGTTTTCAGGATGCAGGGCATCGGCCGTTAGCTTTGGTGGGCGGCGCTACAGGTTTGATTGGCGATCCAAGTTTTAAAGCGCAAGAGCGTCAGCTTAATACACCGGATGTCGTTGAGTCTTGGGTGGGTAAGCTGAAGAATCAGATCTCCCAATTTATTAGTTTTGACTGCGGTGATAATAGCGCGAGCGTTGTGAATAACTTGGATTGGGTTGGGCAGGTTAACGTGCTCGACTTTTTACGCGATGTGGGTAAGCACTTTTCTGTTAATAATATGATTAACAAAGAGTCTGTAAAGCAGCGCATAGATCGCGAGGGCGCGGGAATT